>NZ_OZ253945.1:2120416-2423333 GCF_965267305.1 Hyphococcus sp.
AGCGGCCTGTCGCTTTGCTAGCGTCGCCGGTTTTCAGAAGTGCGGCGACTTCCTGTTCCGCCATGCCGAACGAGAGGAGTTTGGCGTGAGCCTGCTGGCGCGCAACGTCCGCCTCGACAAAGCGCTTTTCAGAAACGACGTCCCGTCCGAGATTTCGAACGCGGCGCCATTCTTTATCGTTGATGATGAGTGCGCCTTGCGCTTCGGCCATTTCGACGCTGGAGAGCGTAACCAGCGGCGCGCCTTCTTCGACTTTCTCTCCGCGCACGATATGTCGCTCGACAATCTGCGCGCTGATGCGCGGCGCGACCTGCGCCGTCTTGTAGCGGTTCGCCGTCACCTCGCCCGGCGCAATGAACTCACCGGTCAGTTGCCGTTTGCCGAGCGCAATGGATTTGATCCCCTTGACGCTGCGTTCCGCCGCCGTCATTTCGATATGACCGCCGCCTTCTTCGCCGTGGTCCTCTTCCGACTGCTCGGCTGAAGCTGGCTTTTGTTCAGCATCCGATGCACCGCAGCCTGCGACTGTCAGCGCCGCGAGGGCGATGATCGCCAATCCAAGGCCAGAATTCAGTTTCCGAAAGTTACGCATCACAGAGTCGCCTTCCATTCATTGAGCGTCCCTGACGCATCGAGCCAATCGATCCAGGCACGCCATAAAGACCCTTGAAGTTCAATTCCTGCGCGTTCCGCGCTGTAGGTTTGATCGAGCTGCACGAGATATTCGACCGCCGTGATGTCGCCCGACCGCCATAGTTGATCGAGCACGCGGCGTTGCTCGCGGAGCACATCCGACCCGTCGCGCATCCACGCGCGCCACGTCCCCGCCGCGACGGCGAAGCGTCCGCTGGCTTCGACGAGCCGTGCTTCGGCGTTGCGCAGCTGATTGCGAATCGCTTGCTCGGCGGCGACACGCTCGGCGCGCGCCTCATCGACTTCGGCCTGTCCGGACGCAAAAACCGGGATAGGTACGGACAATCGGACGCCGGCGAAATCGGCGTCTCCTTCGCGTCCATAGGCGGCGCCGATGGTCGGATCGGGAATGCGTGCTTTTTTCGCAAACCGGATTTCGGCCGACAGCGCGTCGGCGCGCGCTTCCGCCGCGCGCAGTTCCGGCAAGCGGCGGACCAGCGTCATATCGAGCGGCGGCGCCGCCGCCGGCGGGTCAGGTAGCACCGGCCAGGCCGGCATGACTTCGCCCACAAGCGCCGTCAAAGCTTGTCGCGCTTCGGAGAACTCGCTCCGGGCGGTCGTTTGCTCGGCGATCGCCTGGGAAAAGCTCAGCTGCGCAGCAAGACGCTCCGATTTCGACAGATCACCGGCTTCCGCGCGGCGGTCAGCAATCGAAGAAAACTCGCGCGCGACGTCGGCGCGCTCGGCCGCCAGATCAGAAAGGCGTTTGCTTGCCTGGTAATCCGCCAGCGCGGTCAGGAGATCGGCGAAAAGCGCACGCTTTTCCGCTTCAAACGTAAAGCTTGCGGCGTCGACGGCGCTGCGCGCGCCCTTCGCCCGCGTCGCGCGCTTATTGGTGATGTCGAAGGCTTTCGACAGACCGATAGCGCGCGTGTCGTTCGCTGGATCCTCGCTGTCCGAAAATTCGCCCTCGAATTCCGGATTGTAGAGCGGCCGCGAATTGGCGCGCCCGCGCGCTTCAGCCGCATCGAGCTCAGCGCGCGCTTCTTCGAGCCTTGGATGATTGCGCGCGGCGTCTTCAAGAAATTGCCCTAGCGCCAGCCCAGGCTCAATAGCGTTCTCCTGCGCGGACGCAGCGCCGAGCCCCCACGCCGCAAAAGCGGCGAGCGCAAGCCCGCATATTCTGATGGTCATTGGTCATTGTCCTCTTGGAATCAAAGTTACTGATGGGCGCGCAGCGGCGCGCGATCAGTCAGATTCGCGGAGGACGGAATAATGAGGAAAGAGAAGCCTGGGGGACGACACCGTTTTCCGGCGCTCTGATCTTGCTTGCAAAGAGCAGCAGGGACGCTGGCTCCAATGAGGCGCGAGACAGGGCGTGAAAATGACATGCGCCGGAATGACAATGCGCGGCGTGCTCCGGATGGATGG
The DNA here is from genome assembly GCF_965267305.1 of Hyphococcus sp. GTDB lineage: Bacteria > Pseudomonadota > Alphaproteobacteria > Caulobacterales > Parvularculaceae > Hyphococcus. The sequence goes on from NZ_OZ253945.1 coordinate 2,122,481, forward strand.
AACCTTCGTCAGCCGGCTCGCCTTGTGTCGCGGCGCGCTCTTCGCCCGCGTCGTGTTGCGTCGCATGATGGATGTCTTCTTCCACCGCGTGCGCAGGCGCGACGATGCCAACCGCGCCCCATAGCGCAATCAACAATACCGCAATGACGCGGTGCATATGTCGAATGGATGACATCATCTCAAATGCGTCCTACTGTAAAACTCCTGACAAATCATTATAATTTTTCGTTTACATCGTTGCGCCGACCAGACGGCGACCTGAAATATCGCGCGGTTCGCCTCAAATACGACTCATAGGCTTTTCCAAAAGCCGCCCGAAGATGCGGCTCTTCGACCGATACAATATAACAATGAATGAAGAGCGCGAATGATAGGGTGAGCACGGACGCCCAAACCGAAAGCGCGGCCAATGACACTCCACCCAGGAACAAGGCGTATCCGACATATTGCGGGTTGCGCGACCAACGGTAAACGCCCCGGTCAATAAGTTCGTCTTCCTTGAGGCCATAGACTCTCGAAAAATCCGCATAGGCGTTCCGGCCCAGATAAATCAGCGCAGCCCCGGCAATCGCAAGAAATCCGCCAGCGGCGCTCGTAAGAATGCCTGGGGCGCCAAGCGAACCCCGATCGAACCACGCGATTGCAAGCAGCAACAAAGCATTGCCGTGCATGGCGGCGCCGGTCCAGACTGCCAACGGTATGCTGACGCGACCGCGTTTCAAAAAGTCCCGTTTAACCAGCATCGCCATCGGAATGGAAAGCGCAGCATTGACCGCCGCCAAAATGAGTAACACCCGTACCATGCTCAAACACGCCCCTCGGCGAAATTCAGCGACGCGCGGCGTTCTTTCATCGACTGCGCAATGATCGAGCAAGCTGATCTTGCGAACAGGCTCGCAAGCAATGCCGCCACAATCAAATCGGGCCAGAACGATCCCGTAACCCACACCGCCGCGCCGGCGGCAATCACGGCGACATTGCCGATGGCGTCATTGCGCGAGCACAGCCAGACGGAGCGGACATTTGAGTCGCCGTCCCGCCAGCGAAGGAGAATGAAAACGCTTGCAACATTGGCGGCGAGCGCAGCAAAGCCGACGCCACTCATCATGGGCGCAACAGGAGAGGCGTCGCTGAACGCGCTCGCAACCGTGGTGGTCAGGACAAACAGCGCCATCAAGCCAAGACTGGCGCCTTTAATCAGCGCCGCCGTTGCGCGCGTGCGCAGCGCCGCGCCGATAACCGCGAAGCTCAAAGCGTAGGTCGCGGTATCGCCCGCGAAATCGAGAGCGTCGGCTTTCAGCGCCTGTGAACTCCCAAGATAGCCAGCCGACATTTCAACCAGAAACATTGCGGCGTTGATGGCGATCACCGCGATCAGCGCCCGCCTATATGCGGGCGACCGGCCGTCGAATTGATCGGCGTCAATTTGATTGTCCTCACAGGCGCATCCGGCCATCCCGGCTCTCCTTGCTTTGCCGCTAAGCCTAACCTAATGTCTACAGCAACTGTAGGTTCAAGGGTTAAAATGCTGAAATCCGAAAAAAGTCCCGTGACTATCGGCCGGCTGGCAAAAGCCTCGGACGTCAAAGTCACAACAATTCGCTATTATGAGAGCATCGGCCTTATCGATCCGCCGGATCGGTCCGAAGGCGGCCAGCGAATATACGACGCCAAAGCCATTGAGAGAATGCGGTTCATTCGTCATGCCCGCGATCTTGGCTTTCCGCTGGAGGCGATCCGTGAGCTGATCGCCCTCTCCAGAAACGAGAACCGGTCCTGCGCGGACGTTGATGAAATCGCGCGCCGTCACGCCGAAGACGTCAGACAACGCATCAAGCGATTGAAATCGCTCGAACGCGAGCTCAATCGGATGATCAAGGAATGCAGCGTCGACAAAATTTCAGACTGCCGCGTGATTGAAATTCTCTCCAATCACGCGCTCTGCGCAACAGAACATCGGAATTAGGTCGGCTGCCGGAAACGAAGTCTACTTTTCGTGAAAGAAAAGATACTTCACGAACGCCGCAATACCCAAGAGTAAAAACACGGCGATCAACAACATTACAATTGCACCGCCCGCACCCATCATCATCCCACCTTCCATCATTTCGATTCTCCTTTCGAATATTGCGTGAGCATTTTCCAAACCGCCAAAAAGCGATCGCGCGTCCATTCAAGATGTTCTTCTCAATCAATTTTTATCCTTCTCCGACCCTTGCCCCATGCCATCCATCATGCCATCGCCCATTTTCATTCCGTCGCACATCATGCCGCCGCCCATTATCGATTTCATCGCGGCCTTGAATTCCTCCAGATCGCCGGCGATGGGCATCATCATCGATACGTCGTAGCCGCCGTCATCGTTCTTCGTCAGCATGAAGTGAACATTGTCGCCCTCTTCAAATTTCTGCAGCGCGACCATATCGCCGACAGCGAAATCCATCGTCATCTTGCCCCATCCGATTTTTTTGATGGGGTCATGCGAGAGATTGACTTTTTTCGCTTTCAAGTCGACGGAGTTGACCGTGCCGAACCCGGACGCCATGTCGCTGCAGCAGGACATGCCGTCCATACCATCCATTTTCATACCGCCGCTTTGGCTAAGCGCCGGAACGGAAATTAGCGCGATAGCGGCGCCAACGGCGATCGTGGAGAGTTTCATAGATTTCATTGCTGTTATCCTTTCAATTCAATGCGCACAGAGAGACGGCTGACTTCGTCGCGCATGAAACGAAGCCGCCAACAAAAGCGAATGGAGCGTTTCGGTTCTTCTTCAATTTATCTGCTCCGTATACGTGTTTCTGACCAACGCGATTTGCAATCAGCCAATCGCTGTATGCTTACTCTGCCGGCGCCAGTTTCGGCCCGATAGAGTCAATCTGTTCAACGGGCTGCAACGCCCGCCGGTTCCACAGGAAGTAAACTGCCGGGATGACGACAAGGGCGAGCACCGTTGTGCTGACGATGCCGCCGATCATCGGTGCGGCGATGCGGCGCATGACTTCCCCGCCGGCGCCGTGGCCATACATGATCGGCAGGAGGCCTGCGAAGATGACCGCGAAGGTCATCATGATCGGCCGCAGACGCCGCAGCGCGCCCTTGGCGATAGCGTCAGCAAAATGCGCTTCATCAAGCGGCGCGCCTTCCTCGCGCGCCGTCGCATTCGCCGCCGCGACTTCCTGCTTCAGATACATGATCATCAACACGCCGATTTCGACGGCAACGCCGGCGAGCGCGATGAACCCGACGGCGACGGCGACGGACATATTGAAGCCGAGGACGAACATCAGCCACAGTCCGCCGACAAGCGCGAAAGGCAAGGTGCCCAGAATAATCAGGACGTCAGCGACGTTCCTGAAGTTCAGGAACAGGAGCAGCATGATGATAACGAGCATGCCCGGCCCCACATAGGCGAAGCGTTCCTTGGCGCGCTGCATATATTCATACTGTCCGGACCAGGAGATGGAATAGCCCGCCGGCAGGTCCACGTTTTCAGCAACCACATTCCGTGCCTCCTCGACATAGGAGCCGATGTCCCGCCCGGCGATGTCCACATAGATCCAGCCGTTAAGCCGCGCATTCTCGCTGCGGATGATCGCCGGTCCTTCATTGATGCGGATGTCGGCGATGCGACCGAGCGGAATCTCCGCGCCCGACGCTGTGACGATTGGCAATTCGCGCAGACGCGCTGGCGAATCGCGCACATCGCGCGGATATCTGAGATTGATCGGATAGCGTTCAAGACCTTCGACGCTCTGCCCGATGGTCATGCCGCCGATCGCGGTGCGCACGATATCCTGGACATCGGCGATATTGAGACCGAAGCGCGCCGCCGCTTCGCGATTGATATCAACATCGATGAACCGCCCGCCGGTCACGCGTTCTGCGTATACTGACGCCGTGCCATCGACGCCCTGCAGGACGTTCTCGATGTCGCGGCCAACCTCTGCGATGACGTTGAGATCGGGTCCGGCGACCTTGACGCCGACCGGCGTCTTGATCCCGGTCGCCAGCATGTCGAGCCGGTTCTTGATCGGCATGATCCAGACATTGGTGAGGCTCGGCACATCGACGAGCGAATTCAATTCGGCCTTGAGCGAGTCCATGGTGACCCCGGGACGCCATTCGTCGCGCGGTTTCAACTGGATCGTGGTCTCGATCATCGGCAGCGGCGCCGGATCGGTCGCCGTCTCCGCCCTGCCCGCCTTGCCGTAAACGGTCTCAACTTCGGGAATGGTCTTGATCAGCTTATTGGTTTGCTGAACGACCTGGGCGACCTTTCCGGCGGAGATGCCAGGATAGGCGCTCGGCATATACAGCAGATCGCCTTCATCGAGATCAGGCATGAACTCGCCGCCGATAAGACTTGCCGGGATCGCCATGCTCGCCATCAACAAGGCGGCGGCGCCAATGGTCGCCCAGGGGCGGCGCAACGCCAGCCCGATAATTGGCCGATATCCGCGCATGAGCAGAAGATTGACCGGGTTTTTATGCTCCGGGGCGATGCGTCCCCGCACCAGCAATCCGATCAGCACCGGGACGAGCGTCACCGACAGGATCGTCGCCGCCGCCATGGCGTAGGTTTTGGTGAAGGCCAGCGGCGAGAACAGCCGTCCCTCCTGCGCTTGCAGCGCGAAGATCGGCGTAAAGCTCAGCGTAATGATAAGAAGCGAGAAGAACAGCGGCGGCCCGACCTCGACGCAAGCATCTGCAATCACCCGCCAGCGCGCCACGCCCTTAACATCGCTATTTTCTTCCAGCTTCTTGTGCACATTCTCGATCATCACAATGGTCGCATCGACCATGGCGCCGATAGCGATGGCGATGCCGCCGAGCGACATGATATTGGCGGTGATGCCTTGCGCATTCATAACGATAAACGCTGCGAGCACGCCCAAGGGCAGACTGATCACGACAACGAGCGCGGATCGCAAATGATAAAGAAAGAGGGCGCAGACCAGTGCGACGATGAGGAATTCCTCAAACAGTTTTCCTTGCAGCGTCTCGACGGCGCGCTCGATCAGCTTTGAGCGGTCATAGGTTGTGACCAGCTCAACGCCTTCCGGCAAACTCGCCTTCAGGGTTTCGAGTTTCTTTTTGACGCGCTTGATCGTCGCTTCGGCGTTGCCGCCGGCGCGCATGATGATAACGCCGCCGACCGCCTCGCCTTCGCCGTTGAGTTCGCCGACGCCGCGGCGCAGCTCCGGACCGAGCCTCACTCCCGCTACATCGCGGAGCAGGATTGGCGTACCCGCCTCGTTCACGCGCAGCGGAATGCGTTCGAGGTCTTCGATAGACTCGACATAGCCGCCGGCGCGGACAATATATTCGGCCTCCGCCATTTCGACGACGCGCCCGCCCGATTCCATATTGCCGCGTTCAATGGCGCGGCGGGCCTCGGCCAGCGGGATGCCGAAAGACCGCAACCGATTGGGATCGACGACCACCTGATACTGCTTGACCATGCCGCCGATGGCGGCGACTTCCGAGACGCCTTCGATGGTCTGAAGCTCATATTTCAGGAACCAGTCCTGCAGCGACCGCAGATCGGCAAGATTATGCCGGCCGGTCTTGTCGATCAAAGCATATTGGTAGACCCAGCCGACACCGGTCGCATCGGGGCCGAGCGCCGGTTTCGCCGCTTCCGGCAGTTGCGCAGCGACCTGGCTTAAATATTCGAGAACGCGCGAGCGCGCCCAGTAAAGATCGGTTCCATCCTCGAAGATGATGTAGACGTAAGAATCGTTGAAAAAAGAGTAGCCGCGCACTGTTTTCGCGCCGGGCACGGCGAGCATCGCCGTCGCCAGCGGATAGGTGACTTGATCCTCGACAACCTGCGGCGCCTGTCCAGGATAGCTGGTCTTGATGATGACCTGCACGTCGGAGAGATCGGGGATCGCGTCGAGCGGCGTCGAACGCAGAGAAATGACGCCGGCGACCGCGAGAAACAGCGCCCCGATAACGACCAGGAAACGGTTTTCTATCGAACCGCGGATGATTTGGGAGATCATTGTTCGTCTCCCGTTTTATCGTCTTCCGGCATCGGTTCGAGCATGTCGAGTACATAGCCTGTCTCGGTCTCGCGAAAGGCGAAGCGCACCGGTTCGCCGGCCTTGACGCTCATCAAGTCGATTTCGGGCGAGGCCTTGAACGCCATCACCATCGACGGCCAACCGATTTCCGGGACGGGCTTGTGATCGATGGTCACGCTTTTTGCGTCCATATCGACTGAAACGACGCGCCCCTCGGCGCCGACGGCATCACTCTCTTTCATGTCACCCGCCGGCATGTTCATGTTCGACATGGACATCCCGTCCATATCCATCGGCGCGTTCTCTTCAGTGTCGGGCGCCGCCATGCGCAACAGGCCCGCATCGAGGCTCGCTTCCGAATCGATCAGGAACTGGCTTTCAACGACGACGCGCTCGCCTGCCGCGAGTCCGCCGAGCACTTCGACTTTGCCGCCGCTTTCCATGCCGGTTTTGACTTCCGCCGGGCGGAAGCGTCCCTCGCCCAGGGCGAGGATAACGCGATCGCCCCTGCTCGACCGGATGACGGCCGATTGCGGGATTGTCAGGACGCCTTGTTTGGGCTCAGCGCCGATCGTCACATTGGCGAACATATTCGGCCGCAAGCGGTCGCCGGGATTGGGAAACCGCAAACGAACCTGCACCGTACGCGTCATCATTTCAGCGGTCGGATAGACATAATCGACAACGCCTTCCCATGTTTCGCCGGGAAACGCCGGCAAGGTCATGATCGCGCGATCGCCAGCCGAAACCCAGGCGGCCTCCGTGTCGAACACGTCGGCGATGATCCAGACACTTGAAAGCTCGGCGAGCCGCACGGCCATGTCGCTGGGCTTCAAATACATGCCCTCACGGGCGTTCAGCATGGTGACGACGCCCGCTTGCGGCGTTTTCACGGCAACAAGACGCATTTGCTTTTGAGTGCGCTTCAGCTCCGCGATTTGACCGGCGCTCATGCCGAGCGCAGTCAGCCGCTCGCTCGCCGCCTCAATTAACGGCGGACGCCCGATTTTCAGCGCCTGGATGAATTCCGACTGCGCCGCCACCAGGGCCGGCGCATAGAGTTCGAACAGGACATCGCCTACCTCTACTTTCTCGCCAACGGCTTCAACGTGCAGTTTTTCAATCCAGCCTTCGGCGCGAACGTGAATGTCCGATCGCGCTTCCTCGTCGATCATGATCGAGCCGACCGTATTGATGTCACGCGCCATATTCTCACGCACGACATCCGCGGTTTTGACGCCGATATTCTGAACAACGGCGGCGTTTATTTTCAGCGACGGTTCGCCGCCGCCATCTTCATCGCCTTCATAGACAGGAATGAGATCCATCCCCATCGGCGACTTGCCGGGCTTGTCCCGCCGATAGTTAGGGTCCATGGGCGCCACCCAATATTCAATCTTGCGTTCGCCAGTGTCCGCTGTTTCCCCGGACGAATGCCCGTTGCCCTGCCGCAACAGAAAGAATGCGCTCGCGGCGCCAATTGCGATCAATAAGACGATGATTATGCGAAATTTTGTCATTGGTCGTCTCCTGCGAGATAGGAAAGCCGCGCCCACGCCTTCGCGCGTTCGACGCGCAATTCGAGGCGTTTCAGCTCAGCATCGAGTTCGGCGAGCTGACTGCGGATAAGTTCGGGAAAATCTGTAAGTCCGCCGCCATAGGCAGAAACCGAGGCGTCTGCTGTTTCATTGGCGCGCTTGATAACGGCGTCATCGTATAGGGCGACGCGCTGGTCCAACTGCGTCCAGTCAGCATAAGCGCGTACAAGATCGCGCCTTAAGTCGAGCAATGTCGTCGCGCGATCGAGTTCCGCGGCGGACTTGTCCTTCCGAGCCGCCGACAAGGCGCGATCCTGACGCTTGCCCGTAAATAACGGGATCGTCAGGCTGACCCCGACGCTGGCGAAATCGGGCCGGTCGGCGCCTCGGGCGCCATATCCGCCTTCGATCGCCCAGGCCGGTTTGTAGGCTTGCTTTGCGAGTTCGACATCGGTTTCTTCGACGCCGATCATGGCGTCGCTGACCCGCACGATGGGATGACGAACGAGGCGAGTTTCAATTTCACCCACGGCGCCGGGCGAGGTGAACGCCGGCAGAATGTCCGGTGAAGGACGCGAGGCGTTAGCGCCGATAAATCGTGAAAGTTCGGCTTCCGCCGTGGCGCGTCGTTGCTGCAATTCAGCGAGCTTGTCGTCGAGCAGCGACAGCTCAAGTTCGGCGCGCAGCACGTCCTGACTTGTCAGCTTTCCTTGTGCAAACGACGCGCTTAACGCATCGATGAGCTCGCTGACCGCATTGCGCCTCTCCTCAACAAGGGCCTGCGCGTTAGCTGCATGAAATTTATCCAGCCAAGCAAGCCGCACCGAAAGCGCGACATTGCGAACAGTCGCCTCGCGGCGCATGCGTTCGATTTCCGCCTCGCCCTCGCGCTTTTCGCGATTGAGCCGTAAAGTAGAGCCGCGCGGAATCTCCTGACGCAATCCCACTTGCGCTTGCGTCATGGGCTCCTGGCCGAATGCGAATGTGTCGGTTGGCACATTTGCGAGCGCAGTCCGTAAAGTCGGGTCCGGTAATTGCGAATCTGAAACGGCGCGATCTTCTTGCGCCGCCGCCCTTACGTCGAACCGAGCGTAGGCCGGGTCTTCGGCGGTGACGGCGATCTCAACCGCTTCGCTCAATTCCAGCGGTTGACCGGCGGCGTGTGCATTCGCCAACGCCAGTCCAGCGACAGCCGCAGCCATCGCGCCAATAATCTTTAGCATGATAATTCTCAAATCTGAGCACGTTCAACAAGCGCCCCGCGCCTCAAAGGCGTGGAAACGGTGACGACGTCCGCACTAAATTGCGGGCATGCTCAGATTCGAGGAGGCGGCGGGTCTAGATGAGAGGGTGTTGCAAGCCCCGAATCGATTTGCGGGATTGCATATTGCACTATGCGGAAGGCCGGTTCTTGAGCCGCTGACAGGACCGGACCTGAATAAAAGCCCGGGCAGGCAAGCGCGCAGGCGGCGGCGCAGCCGGCGTCATGCGATTGCTGGGGCGCGCCGTCCATATCCGCGCAATCGTCCGGATCCATGCCGGTCATTTTCATTGGCGCGTCATGTGACGTCATCTCCGCCATCTCCTTATCAGAACCCATGGAGACGCAGGATGCGAGCGCCGCCGCCGGAGCGACAGCCATCGACAGCATCAGGGTTATGAACAGCAAAATCCGCATTAACTTGAATATTTGCCCGCCTAGGCGGATTGTCAATCGGGCAAATAATGTATGCGCTGGCTGAATAAATTCTAAATAACCGTAAATCCTTGTGAAGCCTGCCACGCAACCCCAGGCGGAAAAGCCCGGTGTTCAAGTTCTGCGCCGCGTTCGGATTAGCAGGCATCTTGGGCGCAATGGCGCAGCCCCTGCCGATAGAAACGAGAACACTTCGCAACTGTGCTCACCCATATGTGAAATCGGAGCGACCAATGGGTGGCTGCATGACCCGCCCGCCGCCTCAGGAATTCCATATTCTTGATGGAAGATATTGGCGATCTGAAGCGTATTTGGAATGCCTGATTACTCGTTTTACAGTTTTTGTTTGACCATACTGGCGGCGTTTTCTTTGAGCGCGTGCGCAACGCCCCCAACCGCCGGCGCTCCAGAACCCGATACGCCGATGGCCATGGGCAAGTTCGCCTCAACGCTGCATCTCTGCAAAGGCGGTCATATCGATAACGCGCCGCCAACAGACAGCAGGCGCCACATAATCAATTATCGCCCTTTCGCCAATGTTGCCGGCGTTTCGCTGGCGCGCGCGCCGGTTCGGCGCGCCTGTTTCTCATCGGGTTTTGGCTTTCGCCACGACCGCACAGGACGTCACAACGGCATAGATTTATCGACCGGACATCCTCACGCGGTCTACGCCGCTGAGGACGGCGTCGTTGAAGAAATGCGAAGCGCCGGCGGGTATGGCAATATGATCTTAATACGCCATAACAACCGCCTAAAAACGCGTTACGCTCATCTTTCAACTTTCGCCTCTTCGATGCATGTCGGCCACGACGTTCGCCAAGGCGACGTTATCGGTAAAACCGGCAATACAGGAAATGCGGAAGCGGTTATCCTCCACTATGAAATCATCGTTGACGGCGAGCCGCACGATCCCATGAGTCAGCTATTTTGATCCCTAAGCAACGGCTTAATTAGAAATTGCGGCGAAGCTGAACCCCATACTGTCGAGGCTCGCCCAAGACAGTGACCGGGACAGAAAGATCAGCTGCGCCAGCAGCGTTTCTGCCCACCGTTATATAGGTTGCGTAACGGTTGTCCGTTAGGTTTGTCCCATAAACCGATAACTCCCAGAGCTCATTCGGCGAAATGTAGCTTACGCGCGCGTTCAATAATGAATATGTGTCGGATCGAAACTGCGGTAGATTGTTGCGTTTAAAATCAACGGTGTCCCGCCACGCAAAATCGCCACGGAGCAATATTTCGCCGACGTTGCCGAGATCGACACTGTATTGCGCGCCCAGAGAATAGGACCAGTCAGGCGCATTCGCCAATCTATTGCCGGAGAAATCCTCTCCACCCTCGAAGAAGACATCATACTTTGCATCCAAGTAGGCAACCGTGGCGTTTAAATCTAGATTATCGGCCACGCGGGCAACGAACTCGGCTTCGACGCCTTTGACTGTCGCTTGCCCCGCATTACTGGTCGTTGCGACCCCACCGACAAACTCCACGACCTGAAGGTTGGTGTAGTCATAATAAAATACACCGAGATTCGCGCGGAGTCTTTGGTTGAACAGCGTAGACTTTACACCCGCTTCGTAACTCCACAAAAACTCCGGATCAAAAGCTCCCGCATCACCCAGCTGAAAGCCTCCTGACTTGAACCCTCGCGTTGCAGACGCATATGCAAGTACATTATCACTAACGTCGAAATCGAGAGAAAAACGCGGAGTCCATGCGTCAAAGTCAGCGGTCGGAGATCCGCTATCTACCTCCATATCATTCACAAATGTTGAAAAGTTGTACTTTTTCTTCTCGTAACTGTAACGAATGCCCGCGGTTGCACGAAGACGGTCTGTAACATGCAACGTTCCTTGCCCAAAGGCGGCGTATGCGTTTGTCACATTACTTTCGGGAATAATGATCTGAGGATTCTGAAAGAGCAGGTCAATTCCGCCCACGCCATCCTCGTTCAAGAAAAAGACGCCAGCGATCCATTCCAAGCGGCCTGGATCCACGTTGTAAAGCTGAAGTTCCTGAGAAAATGACTTCGAATTCTCACGAAACCCAATGTCAAAGATGAATAAGTCCGTACCATCCGCGTCGATAGTTTGGGTTACGTCGCTTTCCCGATAAGCGGTGTAGGATTTGAGGCCGAGACTTTCGCCAGTCCACGTCCCCGTGGCTGATAGGCCCCAAACGTCGGTATTACTGACAGGCATCGTATCAAACGCCACTTCACGGTCCCCAGTCGGGATAGTTGCGCCAGCATCGACAATGTCTTGCGCATACATCGCGCGAATGGCTGGAAAACCTGTTTCGCGCTCAATATTAAAATCTCCCCGTAGGACGAGCTCAAAATTGTCTGTCACGTCATATGCAAGACTAGCCCGGCCAGCAATCGTGTCCTGATCCTGGTACTCGTCCCCCGTTACGACATCGGTATAGATGCCGTCGCGCTTGTTTCTCAGCAAAGTCAGGCGGCCCCGGACCTTATCAGAAAGCGGCCCGGACACAGTTCCGCTGTATGTGCGCTTGTCAAAATTCCCAAACGAAACCCCCATCACGCCTTCGAACTCATCGCTTGGCGCTTTCGAAACGATATTCAGCGTACCGCCAGTTGAGTTCCGCCCGAATAGCACGCCCTGTGGGCCACGAAGCAATTCAACCCGTTCGATATCAAACATATCCTGATAGCCAGTCGTGGGTCGCGGCTGGTATATGCCGTCAACATACACCGTAACACTTGGATCGGTCGCAACACCGAACGCGGAAGTGCCAATTCCGCGAATATTGACGATTGCCATGGAATCATTGGTTACGGTGATGCCCGGAACGAAAAATTGAAAATCTTCTATTGTTCGTATCCCGATGTTCGCCATAACTTCGCCAGAAAGCGCAGAGACACTCAAAGGGGTGTCCTGAATGTCAGACTCGCGTTTCTCCGCCGTCACAACGATCTGATCAAACAATGATCTGCTGGAGCCGCCATTCCCCCCCGCGGCTGCGTCCTGCCCCTGGGCGGCGCTAGCAGCCGACCCCAAAATCACAGCTGAAACGCTCGCTAACAGTGATGCATTTTTCTTTTTGCGTATAACCACGTCACCCTCCCGGTCCTGACCATTGTTTTTACGGCGTTGGGTGACCACGATCACCCCGCTTTCTTTCAGGCCGCCAGAGAACTCCGTGTCTTTAAACAGTACTTTAAGCGCTTCGTCTGTTGTATAACGCCCAAATACAGGATTAATGCCTTTTCGATCAGCCAACTCAAAAGGGTAAAGTACGTTAGCATCAGCAATTTTGGCGAGAACCTCCAGCGCTTCTCCAAAGGTCCTCTGGTTGATGCTAAAATCGTGCTTCCTTGTATGCCCTTTCGCCCACACCGTGCTGGAAATACTTGCACAAACTATGAGCAAGCTCAAAAGCACGATTATACGCGTTGAGCACTGTAGTTCCTTTTTTGTCGGCCTAACGATTAACACGGGCATGCATCACCGCCAGCCTAATAGTAACGATGCCGGCTGGGGCGCGATCCACAGTAGAGGGATTATTTTTTTTGAACCAACACTCATATCATTCATGAGCATCGTGGCCCAAAGCCCTTGACAATTTCACGTGATTAGGATCGAGCCGCTCAACGGTCAACCCAAATGTTAGCTCAAGCGAATCTAACAGCGCTTCTGTTTCTCCCAGTTTAAAAAAACCGGCGACCGGTAAGGCTCTTAACTGGGGGTCGGTAATTTCGATCTTGACCTCCGTATAACGGCTTACGTCATCGATGACATTTCCGAGCGGCTCGCCCGCATAAGCGAGCATCCCCTTTTTCCACGCCAGTTTACGACTCAAATCTGCCGGCTCCAGAATCTCTAGCCTCTTAACGTGATCGTCGTAAGTAATAGATTGTCTTGCAGTTATTTCTGTAATAGTTGAATATGCAGAATCCTTCAGAGAAGCGTCCGGTTCCTGCTCATCTATGGAGTATAGGGCGACGCGGCCCTCTTCTACTGTCAATTCAAGTGCGGTTTTATTGCGTAACCGTACGCTGAACGCCGTACCCACCGCTCTCGCCGCTCGATTGGAGGCATAAACCACAAACGGCCGGATCGATTCTTTTGCTATACGGAAATACGCCTCACCCTCTAATAAGCGGACACTTCGTTCCTCCCGCGAAAAGGCTATTTGTAGGAGGCTATTTGTATTGAGAATTACTGACGACCCATCGGCCAAATTTATCGTACGCTGTTCACCGGTTCTAGTTGCAACCTCTCGTGACTCAAGAGACTTGCGCCTACGATTGAACCAATATACGCCGCCAAACGTAATCGGCATAGCAGAGGCGGCAAAAGCTATGACAGCTCTACGCGTCGCTAGTCGCCGATGAGCTTCTGGATGCCTGATATAGGACTCACCAATATCCTTTAGCTCGCTTAATTGTGCGAGGTCTTCCCAAAGGCCAGATATTGATTCGAAAGCTTCGCGATGCCGATCACTTTGATTGAGCCACCGCTCAAAATCCACGCGCTGTTTGTCGGTAACATCATCACGCCCTAAAAGGACAAACCAAAGGACAGCTTCCGCCTCAAACTCCTTTCTGGTTGGAAAAGTTATGATGTTTTCTCGTTCAGTCATCTTCTTGCGCCGATACTGAAAGCTCGTCTCTTGGCTCTCCACCATTCTTTAATGAAGCACGGCCAATCTCTGACGGTTCGAATCCGCCCTCCAACAGAAACGTGCGGCATTTCAGAAGACCATTCGCCACATGCTTTTCCACTGCGCTAACACTGATATTCATTCTATTTGCAATCTGTTTATAAGGCAGTCCGTCAACGCGACGCATTAGAAATGCCTCACGGCATTTTGGAGGCAAATGAGCGACGGCCGTTGCGAAAGCCGCAAGCTTCCTCCTACCGTCTATATCATCCGTAGCGCTGGACTGGTTCTCATCCAATATGAGATCTGCGCCGCCGAAATCCTCAAGTTTTTCAGTCGGCGAACGTTTGTTTTTCCGGTAATCCGCCAAAGCTACGTTTTTCGCAACCTCGAAGACAAAGGCTTTCGGATTACGAATCTCAGTGCGCAGTTCAGCCGCAAAGCTCTGAACGAAGGCATCTTGCATAAAATCGTCAATATCGCTCGCATCCGTACAAAACCTCCGAATATGCCGGCGAATTGCGGATTCATGTTGTAGAAATATTTTCAATACTCTTGACACGGCGCATGCATTTTCCTTTTGCATTATCATTATCGCAACAAGGTCGGAGCCGCAATTTGCAAAACATCGCTTCTGCGACTGTGGATTCTGGCGTCAATCGCATCATAATGTCTTATACAGTAAAAAACTGCGGAGACTGCGGTTCGGGCTTGCTGATTTATGTGACGGATTGGGCGACAGCACAGGATTCCGCTCAAGCGTTAACTGCCGGCTAACCACATATCGTTAAGAATGAGCGCCCAAAAACTGGCTGCGCTATCGGTTTGTTGTTCTGCGGGCGCTCCCGGTAAAGCGCCAGAGTAAGGGTCGGCGAACACTATGGCGACGACAAACATAAGAAGGAAGCTAGTTGCTAGCGGAATTGCGGCGGCGATGTTTTCGTCAAGCGTGCTCGCCGCCGAGAGCTTTTTAACCCTTACCTTTGGCGTCGACACACTTCCAAAAGGCCAGTCTGAAATTGCATTCGATCTCACCAGGTTCCATGGCGAACGCTTAAGTCCGTATCACGCCATCACATTTTCCGGCCAATATGAACGCGGCGTCGGCGACGATACAAGCATCACGATCGGTCTTGGCGGCTTTTCCGTCGACCACGACGAAAACGCCTTCGGCGCAAATCCGGGCGCGGGTGAAACGCCTATTATTCCAGCGCTCTCGGAAGAACGCCTTTCCCGTTTCTCGCTCGGCGCACAGCGGCGAATTTTAAGCCCTTATACCGACTATTTCGGATTTGCGGTGCGCGCTGACTTTACCTTCGACTGGTTCGAGGACGAATTTACGAATACAAAAACAAAACAGTATTCTCTACGGCCTAGCTTGCTTTTCCAGAAAAACTTCCTGGACGACACGCTCAATGTTGGCGCCAATCTATCCGCCAATTTTCGCTACGGCTGTCAGAAAGGGACAGTGCCGCTTTCCGAGATCTGTCAGGACGAGATCGAATTTCGACCGTCGATTGGAGCCGCCTACCGATTCGCACCCAAATGGAATATCGGCCTTGAAGGATTCTATCGAAAGCGGTTCACCGATCAAAGCGACAGTCCCGGAAGTTTCTATATTGGCCCAAATCTGCATTATGGCGACAAACGCTGGTACGCTACGGCCAGCTTATTCTGGCAGGCTGCGGGATCCGCAGCCTATGTCGAGCCAACTTCCATCCAATATTTGAGCAATGCGACGCGTCTCGAAAACGAAACGGAGTTTCGGCTCCGCGTCGGCGTTAATCTTTAAGTACGGAGTACCATCCAATGAAAATCACTCGACGCACGATGACGGCGGGCATGACAGCGGCTCTGTCATTCACAAATGTTGCTCACGCCACAGAATACTTCACGCTTGAGGCTGTGAAACGGCAACTCTTTCCGGAAGCGACATCATTCGACGACGCGACATTCATGCTGTCGAAGACGCAAAAGAAAGCTATTTCAAAACAATCTCGCACGCGCGTTCGATTTGAAAAGGTTCCACTCTACCGGGCTGTCAATGACGGTCAGACGGTTGGGTTTGTGGTGATTGACGAAGTCTATGGCAAGCACGAGTTCATTACCTACGCGATCGGGCTCACGCCGGACCGCGCCGTTAAGCAGATCGAGATTATGCGCTATCTGGAGACTTATGGCGGCGAAGTTCGAAATCTGGCATGGCGCGCGCAATTCGCTGGTAAACGCGCTGGCGATGTTTTGACGGTAAAGAAGGATATCGCGAACATTTCCGGCGCAACGCTATCATGCGTGCATATCTCTGAGGGCGTCCGGCGCGTATTGGCGACGCTGGAGCTTGTTTATGCAGGATGAACGATTCGTGCGTCGCGCCCAGCCCTGGTTGGGAACGATTGTCGAAATCGCTGCGCCATCGTCGCAGGCCGAATCCATCGACGGCGCGTTCGCCGAAATCGCCGATGTTCACCGTCTAATGTCGTTTCATTCAGAAACCAGCGATCTCGCTTTGTTGCGGCAGACGCGTCCTGGCGAAACGATCAAGATCGATAAAGACACGATAATCGTATTGCAGGCGGCAAAGCGATTTTACGAGAAAACGAGCGGTTTGTTCGATGTCACGATCGCGGCGGAGTTGGTTAAATGGGGATTCCTGCCGCGCCCCGGTAGCTGGGATTCTAAGACCACCGCTGGAACCATGGACGATATCGAGATTATCGGCGACGCGCATGTCAGGATGAACAAACCAGCGCTGATCGACCTTGGCGGCATCGCCAAAGGATATGCGGTCGATCGCGCGGTTAAATTTCTGCAAGATTCGGGCGTCGATGCCGGCGTCGTCAATGCTGGCGGCGATTTGCGTGTCTTCGGCAATTCATCTTGGCCGGTCACACTTCGCGCCGCCGACTGGTCAGGAACCGCTGATGAAATAACACTTGAAGACGGTGCAGTCGCAACATCGGCCAATAAGACAACGAGAACATTTGCGGCTGGCGCGTGGCGCACGCCTCACATTGGCAAGAAGCGAAGTGCAGAGCTTTTTAACGGCTTCGTTTCTGTTTTCGCGCCAATTGCAATGCACGCTGACGCTTTAACCAAGGTAGCGATCGCTGACGCAGCTCTCGCCGCATCGATTGCACCGGAATTCGACGCCGAGATTTTGTTCAGCATCAATGATTGAGTGTGGGTTATGAGTAATAGAAAGTCCGCGGGCGCTAGATTGAACCAATCACTATATTATACCCTGATAAGCTCGAGCGCTACAATGTGGGTTTCCGGCGTCGCATGGCTGTTCTTGCACTATTTTGCACGGACGGAAGGAGAGTTTGGCATCGTCCTTCATCCACTTGAACCCGTCATGCTCCAAATCCACGGCTTTGTTCTCATTCCGGCATTACTGTCGCTTGGCGGGATTTTATTCGGACATATTGGAAGCGGGTGGAACTACAAGAAAAATAAGATCAGCGGTCTCCTCATGCTGGCGTTATTCGCAATTCTCATTGGCACTGGGTATATTCTCTACTACACGGGCAGCGATTTAATCAGGCAGACCTCAAGCTTTGCTCACTGGATAACGGGCCTAGTGATCCCGGCGCTGTTTTTTCAGCATGCTCAGAAACGCGTAAGACGTGATTTCTTAACCAATCGGGGCCTCAATAATTTATCGCCGTCTCCACAGCCCCATCGTTGATAGGCGGCGACGTTAAGTTGTTCCACTTTTCAACAAGCGTTATCAAGGAATCAGCATTATTGGCTCGCGCGAGCCTGCGCCGCCTTTATGGTTAATCAATTGTAAAGGCCCGGCGGCTACCAGTAAAAGGCTAAAAGGCGAAATGCCCATAGCGAGGAAAGTGTAATCCGCTTGAAGCTTCTCTCCACAAAAAAAATAGGCGTCCTTCTGCTCACAGGGCTCGCAGCGCAAGCATCGTTCGCCGCGCAGGCGGCGGATACAGCAGCAGATCAAAGGGAATCACGTTCGTCAGAAGGCGTAATATTAATTCCAAAAGCACCGGCGCCCAATGAAAACAGTAAGTTAACAGCTGCTCTCGGAGACGCTAGCTATATTCTCCGCCGGGTAAAAAGTTTTGATGAATTTCGTCACGATATATCGGCCGCCATCCGCCGTCGGCCGATTCTACTCCAACAGGTCGCCAGAGGCGAAGAAGCGCAGGATCGTGTGCGTCGCGAGCAAAGCATATTATATCCTCAGCTTTCCACATCTCTCAGCGGAGATTATACGCTTGCAAGAAGATTTGCATCATCTACAGACAACGTAGTCGAATCGTTGCGCCCGCGAGATCGATTTACAGGCGGGATCACTGCGTCTCAACTGCTTTTCGATGGCGGTGCGACATCTCAACGGATCAAGAGCGCAAAAGCGTATGAGCGCGAACAGGCGCACACGCTTGTTTCACAAGTCAATGACCTCGCGCTGTCAGCAATTTCGGCATACTATGACCTTGCTCTCCAGCAAGCTCTCGATCAATTCGGTCAGAAATTTATCGCACGCCAGAAAGCGCTTCTCAATGATGTCTTTGAACGCGAAAGTTTGGGAGCGGGTTCGCACGCTGATGTCATTTATATGCGAGCGAAAATAGCAACCTTTAGCGCTCGCGTCTTGCAGAACCATGAGAATATGAAGCTCGCCGAAATCAAATATGGCGAATTTTTCGATACTGAGACGGAACGACTGTTCCTCCCTCTGATCCAGTCGACAGCGAATCCTGCGCACGGCGAAGACCTCGACAAGCATGACGATCCGGAGATTCAGGCCGCCATCGCCCGCAGTGAGCAAGCGCAAGCGGATTTTAAGGCTGAAAGAGCGAGCCGCATACCGGAATTGCGGATCAAGGTTGATGCGTCAGGTTTTGATATTTTAGACCGCAATCCAGACTACGACATCCGCGGGGGCGTCGACATGCAATTCGATCTTTTTACAGGCGGGGCGCGCAAGGCTGCTATTGAAAAAGCGCGCGCCTTTGCGCAGCGACAGAAATTTGACGAAGAACGAATCCGTCAAGAGGTCGAACGGGACACAGCAATCACATTCGAGCGTCGCATTGTGCTTGCCGAACGCCTTCAATCGCTGGCCGAAGCTGTGATCGCCGAACATGCGGCCCGCGATTTGGTCATTGAGCGATTTCGGATTTCACGCGGCGATCTTCGAGACGTGTTGCAAGCTGAAAGCGATTATTTCGAAGCCGGAGAAGCCTATTTAACCGCTCTGGCCGAACTGGATTTGGTGACATATGAACTCATGGAACACACGGGCGATTTGACCCGATATTTTTCGCCGCAAACGCATGAGCTTACTCAGCCATTCGAAGCTTTGGCTCCAGAATGAACCGTTACAGAGGGGCCACAGGCGCGTTTTAACCGTTCCGCTTCGGCGCCTGTCGCGCTTGAGGCCCTGTCACATAGCGCTTTAAATTGGGCGCGTGTGCCCTTTACTTCTGACCACTGCTCTTCCGGCATTGTCGGCATTGGTTCATCACACTCGGCGCAGTGTGCAGCAACAACCGCGAAAACTTCGGTTGCTCTGGCATACGCCAAATCGGCCAATGCAATCCGCTCCGGCGACGGCGGCATTGGAAAACGGTAAACAGCCACGATAGGGCCACTATCAACTAGCGGAGCAATCTCATGCGCTGTAACGCCAAACGTTTTGGCTTGCTCCCAGATTGCAAAACTGTCTGCATGTGAGCCAGGATATTCCGGCGGTCCAGGGTGAATGTTGTAGGGTGTTAATGTAAGCCGAGAGAGGACGTTTGCTGGAACGATGACATCCGTTACAAAGGCAATTAGCCTAGCTGCGCCATTCGTTCTATTAACTGCAGCTGATAAGTCTTCTCTATCATGAGCAGCAAAAATCTCGAGCTGCGGATTGCGCGACAGCAAGAAGTCTTTGAAATATGGCGCCTCTCGACTGCCTGTTAGTAAAATAATTGATCGGACCATCATCTGTTTCCATGTTCATTCCACTCGACTCCCGGTTACATGCGTCCACAACAAAGCGCAATCGGCAGCCATTGAAGCGATGCTAAAGCGTTATGGCCGGGTCATTCGGCATCGTCCGCGAGCCTAAATTCCAAGCATTAGGAGCGCGGTTATTCCTCGAACATCGATTAGTGTACTCAGGAAAAATCCTGAACAATGCTTAATCGAATTCGTAGGGAATTGGTGCGAAATGTCTCTGAATGTTCTGAGCAATTCGGGGCACGCCGCATGCGCGCACCGCCGGCGCTATTGAGCCACTATTGCGAGACCCCAAAAGTCAGCACCCGACAACTGGTAGCGTTGACAATTTACTATCGAAGAACCAATAGAGCAGCGCCTACGGTAGCCGGCCTAGATCGACAGTGAGCGTGGCGTAATCACTATGATAGACGCCGTCGGGTTCATCGGGCAGCGTGATCCAGACCGCCGATAACATGATGACGCCGGACAGCGCATCGGGTACAAGAATCTTGCCGTGTTCATCGGTCGCAACTGACGACGTTTCTCCATCGAACGGAACGATCGTCACTTGCTTGCCGGCGAGCGGTTTGCCGTCAAGCAGCAATCGAAATGAGCCGGCGCCAGCAACAAATTCGAGCTTTTGACCGGCTGGCGTCGCGAGCTTGTTGGCGCCATCACAGGTCTTTATGCAAAAAAAAGTTTTTGCGTGTTTGGCGTAGCTGCGCCGAAGCGGCGGCGAACCGGGCAATGCGTCAAACGCTTCGCGGACCACTGCATCCGCTTCGATTTCATCAAGATAGAGTTCAACATCTTCAGGCGGAATCTCGCCCGCGCGCGGTTTGCTGCTAATGGCGACAACAGCGGTGCCTAATCGCTCGGCAGCAAAGCGCATTGTCAGCGCGGCACCGCCTTCTTCGAACGACACGTCTTCAATAATTTCATCGCCGATGGAGACCGAAAATGACGCAATGCGATCTTTGGCTGGCCCGCTTTCCATATTAGGAAAGGCAAGCGCACTTGTCAGCGCGACACTGACTGTCTCCGCTTCCGTGTGATGGAATTTGTCCGGCAACAGGTATGTCTGGTGTGCGTGTACTGAACCGCCGAGCATTGCGCTCACAAAAAACACACCCGAAAACAAGTTTCGATTGCGGTGAATTAGATTTCTTACTCGAGGCGCAAAAACAGGCAATTTCATATATTCCTCCCGTGACGCCTTCACCCAACGCGTCTCTACCGTTTTGTTTTCTCGAACAAATCCACCAATTCTGAAAATTTTTCCCGTTGGGCTTTCGCGCTGCCGGTCTTGATAACCTCTTCAACGCAATGGTGCGCATGATTTTTAAGGATTTCGCTTTCCACCCGCGATAACGCTGATTTGATCGCCTGCACCTGATGCAGGATATCAATGCAATAGCGGTCCTCCTCGACCATGCGGGCAACCCCGCGGACCTGACCCTCTATGCGGCTTAGGCGATTGATAATGGCCGTCGAGTCAGGCGTTTTTTCCATGATTGACTTATACCCTTTTGGGGTATAAATAGCCTTGGAAGAAAGGTTGGTCAATGCATGGCCAATAGGCCGTTCAAAACTGTTTTGTTTGCTCTCTTGGCGCTGCTCCTCAGCGCCGGGCACAGTGTTTGCGCGAGCCTTTTAGCGCCCGTTGCGGACTCCTCGGTTTTCTCGCGTCAAATTCACACTCCTGACAATGGCCGCTTTCATTCAGCGCACGGACCGCAGGATAACGGGCAAAAACTAACCCGCCATGGCCAACAGCCAAGTGGTCCAGACGAGTCTAGCTGTGAGCACTGTCAGACGGCGCAGTATTTCAAGACGGCGCAGTTTGATCCCGCTGTCGCGATAGCAGGGACCAACATCGCCAAAGTAACAGTTGCGGATGCTTTTCCCGAGAAGCCTGCTACAATCATTTCGCATGCGATTGTCGCCGCTTTTCTGAGGCGCGGCCCGCCCGGCGACACACCCGTTTCCCTAAAAACCACACTATTAATCTAGCGACCTTCCAAAATCGCGCTTGCCACAAAGCGCGGATTGCGCGCGTGCAGAAGCGGTTCTGCATGCGCGTGAATGCGGCGGCGCCTGGTCGCTGAACTCCCCCTAAAAGCGCCGGGCGCCGTTCGACCCCAGTACAGGTCCCAAATCAGTTACGCTATTTTTAGAAGGAGCCATCCCGTGCACAGAATCCTGACTCTCATTTCGGTTGTTTTCGCCGCTGCGGTTTTCTCCGTATCGGCTTATGCTGGCCATCCTGAGCATGACGCAGATCATAAGGCTGAACATTCGGAGGACGCAGCCGATAAGAACTGCGCTCACGATCCGGCGTCAGACGACAACGATCACAAGGAAAATGCAGATCATAGCCACGATCATGGCGGTGATGACGACGAT
Organism: Hyphococcus sp.; assembly: GCF_965267305.1. Classification (GTDB taxonomy): domain Bacteria; phylum Pseudomonadota; class Alphaproteobacteria; order Caulobacterales; family Parvularculaceae; genus Hyphococcus. The sequence goes on from NZ_OZ253945.1 coordinate 2,144,737, forward strand.
CATGGCCATGAATGCGAGACCGATGCGCGCTAATGGGCCGAAAATAATGCTAGCCGCGACTCCGCTGATGTCGGCTAGTTATGGCCTTATTTAGGTCCGTTTCAATGTTGATTTATCCAACCCCAAGGAGGTGTTTATGAAAAAACAACTAGGCGCATTCGCGGCCGCAATCGGCGCCGCCTCTATGCTGTCGCCTGCAGGCGCTGTTTCACCGGAGCAAAAGATGGATCATGCCGCTATGGAGCATGGCGCGATGATGGAAAACAGCGATCACTGCGGTATGCATATGGGTGAAGGCGTCATCGACGCGATCGATGTTAAAAAATCCAAAGCCGCCATCTCGCACAAACCGATAGACTCAATCGGCTGGCCCGAAATGAGGATGGAGTTCGCAATTAAAAAACCGGTCGATCTGAGCGCTTTTGCAACCGGCGAACGCGTCCATTTCCTACTGAAAGCCGAAAAGGACAAATCCTATTCGATCGCCGCGATGTGCTCGCTAGACGTCGAGGATGGCGCCCACGAGGCCTGCATGGCGCACATGCACGACGTCGCGATGAAAGCCGCCGCGGAAGACGGCCGCTCCTGCGACATGGAAGGCATGGGCGACATGCACGGCATGGATCACTCCTCCCATGGAAAAAGCGAAGAAGCGCACAAAGGACATCACTGAGCTTGCGAGCGGCCCGCGCACCCAAGGCGGGCCGCCTTTTCGCATATTTGAGAAATGGAGATAGCCTCGTGTTCACCAGAAGACGTTTCTTAGAATCAACAATTGCCGGCGGCGCTACCGCAAGCGCCTTGGGTCTTGTGCCCGCCTGGGCGCGAAGCGCATCCTCGGGGAACAAAGGCATCTTTGAAATCGCCGGGTCGGAATTCGATCTCGCAATCGACGATACGCCAGTTAATATTGGCGGACGTTCTGGCCACGCCATAACCATCAACGGGACGCTGCCGGGCCCGCTCTTGCGCTTTCGGGAAGGTGAAAAACTGACTCTGCGCGTCAAGAACATGCTCGAAGAGGATACATCAATCCATTGGCATGGTCTTCTTGTGCCGTTCTACATGGACGGCGTGCCGGGCGTTTCCTTCCCCGGGATCAAGCCGGGCGAGACTTTCACCTACGAATATTCGGTCCCACAATCCGGCACCTATTGGTATCATTCTCACTCCGGCCTGCAGGAACAAAGCGGCCATTACGGACCGCTGATCATCGATCCCGCCGGTGCGGACCCGGTTCAATACGACCGCGAATATGTCCTGGTCCTGTCCGACTGGACCTTCGCTCATCCCCATGAGATTTTCGCGAAGGTCAAAAAGGATAACGAAGTATACAACTTTCAGCAGCGGACGATTGCGGATTTTGTAAAAGACGCCAAAAGCAACGGACTTCGAGCCACCCTCGCGGACCGGGCGTCCTGGGGGCAGATGCGTATGTCGCCTACCGACATCTCCGATATCACCGCGGCAGCCTACACCTATCTCATTAACGGCCATTCGACGGCCGATAACTGGAATGCCATCTTCGAAGTCGGGGAGCGCGTAAGGCTGCGCATCATCAATGCGTCGGCCATGACGATATTCAATTTCCGCATTCCCGGATTGCCGATGACGGTCGTCGCCGCCGACGGACTAAATGTGCAGCCGGTCGAAACGGATGAATTCCAGATCGGGGTTGCGGAAACTTACGACGTCATCGTTGAACCCAAAAGCGTCCGCGCTTTCCCGATCGTCGCCGAAGCGATAGATCGCTATGGCCAGGTTGTGGCGACTTTCGCGCCTGAGCGAGACATGCGCGCAACTGCGCCGCTTCTGCGCGAACGTCCGCTGCTGACCCACAAGGACATGGGCATGGGGGGCATGGATCACGGATCCATGGGCCATGGCGATAAGAAAGCCGCTACGATGGATAACAGCGCCATGGACCACCGCTCAATGGCCGGCATGGAAACGCCTGCCGCGCCGAAAGCGGAAATGGCCGGCATGCCCGGAATGTCAGGAATGTCAGGAATGTCCCATGACATGTCCGGCGGCGCGATGCAGGAGCACAATCATAAGACCGGCGTTGGCGTCGACAATGTCGCCATGGCGCCGACCAACAGGCTCGATGAGCCGGGGCTTGGTCTCGAAAACGTGCCGCACCGCGCGCTGCGCTATTCGCAGCTGAGGAGCCTGGAGCGCAATCCCGACACGCGCGCTCCGGAACGGGAGATGGAAATTCATCTTACCGGAAATATGGAGCGCTATATGTGGTCGTTTGACGGCGTGAAATTTTCCGCCGTTGAAAAGCCGATTGTCTTTCATGAAGGCGAGAGGCTCCGCGTCACGCTTGTTAATGACACGATGATGACGCACCCGATCCATTTGCACGGCATGTTCTTCGATCTGGTGGTCGACGAGAGCGACCACAAGCCACGCAAGCACACAGTCAATGTCAAGCCGGGCGACAAGCTGTCCTTCGATGTTTCGGCCGAGCATGTGGGAGACTGGGCGTTTCACTGCCACCTCCTCTTCCACATGCACGCCGGCATGATGCAGGTCGTTTCGCTGCTGCCGCGCGATAACGATGCGGGAGCGCCGCCAAAACCCGCGGAGCCCATGAAGATGGACCACAAGAAAATGGATCATGGTTCGATGGAGATGTCGGAGCAAAGCACGATGACAAAGACAGATGCAGCTCCCGGTCACGCTGCAATGAATCATGGGAGCAAGCACTGATGACCCGGAACAAAATTCTTTCAACTGCGTCCACCGTTCTTTTCTTATCGTTCCAGACTGCGGCGTATGCGCAAGACCAATCGCCGCCATGGTCGCAAGCCGACAGCTATTATGGACCGGCGGCAATGGCCGAGGCGCGGCGCGCCGTGCAGGAAGAACACGGCGGCGCGGTTACCTACTACCTGCTCGCTGACCGGCTTGAATATCAAACGAATGACGGCGATCCGCTGCTTCTGTTTGACGGCCAGGCATGGTGGGGCGGCGACCGGAACAGACTGACAGTCAAGCCTGAGCTTGAATATGATTTCAATGCCGGCCGCTTCGACGAGGCGGAGCTTCAGGCGTTGTGGACACGGCCGATCGCACGCTATTTCGATGTTCAGGCGGGCGTGCGGCACGATTTTGTCGCCGGCTCGGACCGCACATTCGGCGTGATCGGCGTACAGGGGCTGGCCCCCTACTGGTTCGAAGTCGATGGCGCGCTGTTCGTGAGCGGCGACGGCGATGTCTCGGCCCGGTTTGAGGCCGAATATGAGCTGCTTCTCACGCAGCGCCTTATTCTACAGCCGCGCACGGAACTGAACTTTGCAGTGCAATCCGTTCCCGAGATCGGCGTCGGGAGCGGCTTGTCGACCGCGGAAATCGGCGCCCGGCTGCGCTACGAAATCAAGCGTCAGTTTGCGCCCTATGTGGGCGTTTCATGGACGCGTTCCGTCGGAGAAACCGCGGACTTGGTGCGCGCCGACGGCGAAATTCCGGGCGCTGTTTCGTTCGTCGCCGGTTTGAGACTTTGGTTTTAGGAAGGAAAACCTCATGGAAAATATGATTGAACCGAATGTTCATCCAATACTCGTTCACTTCGCGTACGCGTTGTCGATCACGTCGCTCGTGGCCTATTTGCTCGCAACTTTCGCGCATGACAGCCGGTGGCGCGCAACACTGCAGCCGGCGGCAAACTGGATGCTCGCATTTGGCGCGCTCGCAATTATTGCCACGATCGCGGCCGGGTTTCAGGCATATTACACTGTGGCGCATGACGGGCCATCTCATGCGGCGATGACAGTCCATCGCAATTGGGCGGTCCCATCAGGCGCAGCGATTCTGCTCCTCGCACTTTGGCGCTGGAGAACACGAGAAAAGGCCGCATCGCCAATCTTCCTCGTTCTGCTTACGGCAGCCGCGCTCTCATTGACCGCTACTGCCTGGTGGGGAGGAAAGATTGTGTATGGGTATGGGCTGGGCGTGAAAAGCATGCCGGCAGTCACCGGCGAAGGCCATGATCATGAACACGCGCCCGGTCAGGGGCATGGTGAAGCAGACGGTGGAACTGCAGCCGGTGGTCACGACAATAGTGATGGACATCATGACTCAGATACTGCCGAAGGCGACATGGCGAGCATGGATATGTCGGCGGCTGAAAGCAGCGATGAGCACAGCCATAACGAAACAAATGAGCAAACTGACGCCAGCGCAGACGGGCACGAGCATCCCAATGGGGGGCACGACAACAATGCTACAGCTCAGGGCAGTCAAGAACGCAATGTGGAGGCCGGATCGCCAGAAGCCGTCGTTGAGGCCTATGGCGCCGCTTTACGCGGCGGTGACGAAACAACCTTGCGGGCTTTTTTGACGCCCGATGTCATCATCGCTGAAGGCGGCGGTGCCGAACGCTCCGTTGACGAATATGCCGGCCATCACATGCCGGCTGATATGGCGTTCACCGCGGCGGTCGATTTCACGCTTAAGAAACGCGACGTCATCGCCAAAGATGATCTCGCGACCGTCATTTCTGAATCGCAGGTCCATGGAACCTTCCGTGGCGAGAACGTGCATTCGCGGATGATGGAAACCATGGTGCTCCGCCGCGACGACGATCGTTGGCGCATTGTCCACATCCATTGGTCTTCTGCGCCGATAACCGGCGAGCACGAGCACTGATGGACGACCAGCAGCGGAAGAGCGACTACAAAAAAGGAAGCCTCACACTCTACGGAACCGTAGCGATGGGAACCGGCGTCATGATCGACGCCGGCATCTTTGCGCTTACTTGGCAAGTGGCTGAATATGCCGGCCTATGGTTTCCGGCAGCGTTTCTGATCGCGCATATTTTGACCGCCCCGTATGATTATTGCCGCGTTTACCAAAGCACTCGAGTTTCCGTGTTAGCGCGCGAAATGCATCTCAGAAGTGCGGAGATGTCTGCCCAGAACTATTATCGGGTTAGACGCTGAGCCAGCGCATTCGTCGACTAATATAGCTGGCAACAATCCGCTTTTCTAAGTTGTTCTTGAGTGTTGATTTTTCAGCGCAAGGGATATGCCGATTGGGACAGCAATGAATCATTTGCGAGGAGAACTTGATAATTGCGGTCAAGAAAGATGCGCAATTTTCGGAGGCGGCGCCACAGGCTTAGGAATAATGGCGATTTGTCTTGAAATGACCCGTACTTCTCTTATTATGTATGCACAATAAAATAAGATTATAGGCGGGGGCAAAATGAACGCTATTCTTCAAATTGCATCCAATCGACGGTGCGCAGCGTCGGCGTTAATTGTGGGAATTGCCGGCTGGGCATGACGGGTCAGATCGGACGGTCTACTGAACGGCGGGGAACGGCGTCGTGAGGGAACGCGGCTATTTTGCGATTCGTGAGGCCATTCGAGAACGCATTTCGGAAGGGGAATGGGCTCCGGGCAAAACAATGCCTGGGGAAGTGGATTTCGCCGCCGAGTATGACTGCGCAAGAGCGACAATAAATCGCGCGCTGCAATCGCTCGCCGAGGAGGGGATTATTGAGCGAAAACGCCGGGCCGGCACACGCGTAAAAGAACTTCCGACGCGACGCGCAAAATTCGAAATCCCAATTGTGCGACTTGAGGTCGAGGCGAGAGGCCATGCTTATACGGCCAATCTCATTGCGCAGGAAACCAAGGCTGCGCCAAGGCGAATCGCCCAAACCCTTCGGCTTCACCGTGGCGCGCAGGCCCTGCATCTTGAAACAGTTCACCTCGCCTCGGGGCGACCCTACGCTTATGAGGATCGCTGGGTGAATCTGACGGCGGTTCCGGAAATATTGGAAGCCCCGCTTTACAAGGTCAGCGCAAATGAATGGCTGGTTCGGCATGTGCCGTATTCAAGCGGCGAGGTGTGTTTTTCCGCCCTACACGCCGGTAAACGGCAAGCCGAAATATTAGGCGTAGCGCAGGGCGCCGCGCTGTTCGCGGTCGACCGCACCACCTGGCTTGAGGACGAATATATCACTCACATGCAGCTGTATTATAGCCCCGGTTATCAAATGCGAACGAGGATCTAGACGCTGGTGATACAGATTCTTCTTGAAGGCGGAACTACCTTGTCGGACGCCACCATTGGGCTCAAAAGCCTCGCCAACCTATGACTGAAACGACGGAAAAGAAATCGAGTGTCCTTCCACACCAATTATAGCAACAGAGGCTCAGAGATTTATCAAAAGCGTAACTCGGAAATCGCGTGATATACCCGATATGAGCAGCGTATGGACGCGCGCCGTACCGGCTCGGATTTCAAATTCCGAAATCGTCGATGAAGATTCTTTCCTTATTCACGCCTAGCTCCGCAAGCATTGCTTCGGTAGCGGCAAGCATGATCGGCGGTCCGCATAAATAGAACTCGCACGATGCAATTTCGATTCGCGATCCGGCCTCAGTTATCTTCTCGCGCGCCAGTTCATGGATGTGAGAAACCGGCCAGCGGCCCTCCGCGCCTTCACCATTGGAAATGGCGCAGTCGATAGAAAAATTCGAATGTCTTGCGGCGAGGGTTTCGAATTCAGCAAGAAAAATGAGATCAGGCGTGTTTCGCGCCCCGTAAAAGAACGCAATTCGCCGTGGATCATTTCTGACCGACAACAAATCCAGGATCATCGCCCGCAATGGCGCCATGCCAGCGCCGCCGCCGATCAGCACGGCTGGACTGTCGCTGTCGCTTATGCGAAACGCGCCTCTCGGCTGGGATATTCTAACAATATCTCCCGGGCGCCTGGAACACAGAAATGTAGCCCCGACGCCAGGCGGCGCGCCCCTCTTCGGGGCCGGCATTTTCCTGACGATAAATGAGTTCATGACGCTTCCATCGCCGGAAGGCGCAGACATTGAGTATGATCGCAAGACCTCCCGCCTGTTGACGAATTGCTTCGCTCGCATATCGCCTGTGGCGAATTGCGCTTCGTCCTTGTCGAGGTGATAGGCGGGCGCCTCAAAAAAGCGGTGTTGTCCGGCAGCGTGCGCCTCTGGCGATGGAAGTTGCAGGATGATTTCGCGCATTCCAGCCGAAAGTTCGCGATTCTCGATGATCGTTGCCCCGACAAAACTCAATGGTTCCGGAAGGACAATGATTTCATCTGTGTAGACGCGCCGCTGGCAGGAAAGGCGCGCGCCGTTCTTTATTTCCTCTTGCGTCAAATGCCGGCGATCCGCCTGCGAGATTTGTGGAGACCCTTTTCTTACTTCCACCACACATTGCCCGCATGTCCCGCCTCCCCCGCAGGATGAAGCGACAGCGATTTTGTTTTTCTGCAAGACCGAGAAAAGGGTGTCCCCTCGCCGCGCGGTTAATCGCCTGGGCCCCTCCGGCTTTCCTGCATAATCGACACTGATAGCGTAGGCCGGCCGCAAAACCGACGGGACAAAGTCCGTCGCTCGAAACGACCTTGTCACCAAGATAACGCCGCTAAGTCCGATGAACACGCTTGCAAGGCCGGCAAGCACGATCCAGGGGGCGTTAAAACTGTTTGTACGCCCATAGTCCATCATGTGCAGCATCCAGAGCGTATCGAAAAGACGCCAAAGATTGTTGCGCGACGCCTGAAGCTCCCCTGTTTGCGCAGAAATATAAAACGTCGTTCCTGCCTTGTCGGAAAAATCCACGCGCCAGGCCGGACCGGGAAACGTTCTGTTTTCCACGCCGGGCCGAAATAGGTATCTTACAGTTCTGATGGCGCCATTCCCGGCGTATAAATCATTGGCGATGGCGCGAGCAGACGCTTCGCCTATTTCGAGTTTCTCGCCGCTGATGGCGCGCCGGGCTTCAAGATTTCCGTTTTCTTCAATAACAAATACGGGATCCCTATTGATGATCTCCAGCGCCCATGTTGACTTTCCGGATGGCGCCAGGACCTCTTCTGCGCCGCGGCCAATATCCGTCGCTTCAAGAAACTGCTTCTCTTCTTTTTCCACTATCCGTAATGGGTCTATCACGTCCTTGGCGATCAGACTCATGCCAAGCCCGCTTGCAACCCAAATGAATAGTTGGACGCCGATGATCAGGCCCAACCATTTATGCAGGCTTGCTATTAGCGAGGATCTATTTTCCTTGTTCGCCCCACGGTTTTTCTTGACCGTATGGTAAACGAGGAAGAGACCCGAGATGACAGCAATCAGATTTATACCGGCGAAAACCTGCAAAAGCGCGTTGTTGATATTTTCCCGCGCCTCATAATCCATGATGTGGAGCATCCACATAAAATCAAAAACGCGCCACAGATCATGCCGCCGTGAAACGAGTTCTCCGGTCTCCGGAGAGAAATAAAGCGTCGGACGAAACGGCCCTGAAAACTCCGCGCGCCACAAGGGCATGGACCTTCCCTGCAGTTCGCTGAGCGGTTCGGCCAGAAGATCGACGGCGACATCCGCCGTATCGTCTTTAAAAATTTCCCTCGCGATCCGCTCAATATCATTGGCGCCGGGTGAAGCGATAAAAGCGTTTGTGGCAAGATCGTAAAGCCTCGACTGGTCCACGAACTGCACTTTCAGAACCGTTTCGCCGATTTGCGGCGCCGGCGCGATCCCGACAACATTCTCAGTGGCGTTCAGTATGCGTTTCAGGTCGTCGGCGTCTGGCGCCGCCGAGACTGCGACGGGCCTGTCCTCTTTAATCAGATGATCGCCGTGAATAATCGTCAACGGAACCGCGACCATATAGAAGCCGCCGATCATCCACATCAGCATCTGTACGCCAAACAACAAAAAGAGCCATTTGTGCCAGCTTCTAAATTTGGCCGCGTTCATGAAGTTTCTCCGGAGAACATGTTAAACAGGCGGCGCATGCGGCGCCGCCTGTCATCCGCAAATTTAGTTGGACTTGAAGGTCAGTCGCACATATCCGCGGCGACCTAGCATGTCATAGGTCATCGTGTCCGTGTTTCCGTCGGTCCAACTCGCGACGAAGGGCGGATCGTTTTGGAAGAGGTTATCAACTCCAAGAGCGAACCGGAGTTGGTCTGTCACGTCATACGAAAACTGCACATTATGGTAGGTTTCCATGTCGATTACTGAACCGAGGCCGGACGTCGCATTGAAGTCACGGCCGCCGCCAATGATCTGCACGGAGTAGGTCGCAGACCAGCGATCGGCATAAGCAGTCCATGAGCTGTTTGCTCGGACATGCGGATAACCGCCGTTTCCGCCGCCGATCCGTCCGTCAATTATAAACGGCGCATCGCCATCGAATGCTGTGGTTTCATACTTCAGGAGATACGTCATTTGCGCATTGACGCTGTGGGACAGGCCGAAGCCGTCAAAATTATAAACGGCCCCCAGATCAATACCGCTCATCTCCTCGCGGCCGGTATTCGATGCTTGCGTCGACAAGAAATTGACGTCGCCGCTCAAAGGATTGCGCGTATGGTGCTCAGGTCCGCAGAATGGGTGCGAGAGATTCTGCGAATTGTAGCAAAACGCCAGTTTTGTCGAGCCTGGCGTCTCACGCACGGCGTTATCTATCTTGATGTTGAAGTAATCCGCCGTGAATGAAAATCCGCTGAAAGGCTCAGCGACAAGACCAACAGTGAACGAACGCGCGTCCTCTGGCTGCAGGTTCGGGTTTCCTCCCCGATCCGTAAGAATTGTATTTCCAAGCTGGACAAATCCAACCGGAACGCCTGCAGCCTGGCAGTTCTGATATACGACGCTGGACGGAGCGAGTGACGACCATCCGGAACACGGATCAACCGTCGTCAGATTGCCTTCCGAAACGCCGCCGAAAAGCTCAGGGACATTCGGAATACGGAAGGCGGTGGTGTATGTTCCGCGAACCTTGAGCGCATCGACTATCTGCCAGTTTAGCCCTACCTTGTAGTTGGAATCGCTGCGGAACAGATCGTAGTCTGAATAGCGATATGCGAGGTCCACATCCAAAGCGCGAATAAGCGGCGCATCTCGAATAACCGGAACATTGAATTCAATGTAGGCTTCCTTCGCGACAACCTCGCCGCTGATCGGGTCCTCCTGGTTGCCGAGCGCGAGCCCTGCCACGGCAAGCGAGTCAGGGTTGCGCCAGCCCTTTTCCTGTCGCCATTCGAGACCAAACGCAGTCCCGAGCGGTCCCGCGGGCAGTTCGAAGACAGTGCCGCTCATATTCGCTGTGACGCTGATTTGCTCATTGCCCCCCAGGCCAACCTGATTGAAAACAATGTAGTCGAGCACATCCTGTGTCACATCGCCGTAGCCGAGAATATCCGCGCAAGGAACGCCGCCCGAACCGCAAATGGATGGATCAAGTGTTTCAGCCAGCCTTCCGACATTGATATTGTTGGCGATCCCGTCCGAGCCCGTATTGCGTCCCCAATTGAAGGTGACGTCGTAGCTCCAGTCTTCGCCCAATCGGCCTTCGATACCGGTGACCAAGCGATAGGTGTCCGTCTCCTGCTCAAAAGTGCGAGCGCCGTTTTCGAGGAGCCGCCGGCGCTCCAGAACGAAGTCCACACCGGTCGGGTTGGTCGGGTGGCTCGCCGAGAACGGAATATCAGTCAACGTCGCCGGAGAAGCCGGTTGGTGTGACCACTTCTTCGTGTACAGGAGTTCTCCGATCACGTCGATTGTATCGGTCAGGTGAAACCGTCCGAAAGTAGCAAAGCTCAGGCGCTCAACCGGGTTGCTTGCGTTGAAATACGGATTGAAATTGAATCCGTGTTTATTGATGTCGAAGATTTCATAGAAATCCCCATCGCCATTCGGATCCTGGTTGAAATTGATCCGGGTCGGCGCTGTCAAAATTGTCCCATCCGGGAGCATCGCCCCTGCGGGCAGCGTGGCGCGCCCCCCAATTGTTGACGAGCTGCCCGGCTGACAGACGAGATTACCCATTCCATCGTCCGCCAGCGAACATGGCGCTCTGCTCTTGTCAGCAAGCGGAGCGGCTTTATTGTTCTGATAGCTCATGCCGACAACAATATTGCCGCGGTCACTGTTGACCCCCCAGATGAGGTCAGCGAGATATTCTTCACCATCTCCCTCATCAGTGATGCCGAATTTGGCGTTCGCCTCCAGCCCTTCGAATTCGGACTTGGTGATGAGGTTGACGACGCCCGCGACTGCATCCGCACCGTAAGTGGCCGAGGCGCCATCCTTCAGGACTTCAATCCGCGATATCATCGATACCGGAACAAGGGACAAATCGACCGAGCTGTTCGCTCCGGTGCCGCCAAACACGACGCGTCGGCCGTTGATGAGCGTCAATGTCCTGTTTATGCCTAGCCCTCGAAGATTGATCTGAGCTGTGCCCCAACCATTCGAAACCCAATACGCGGCGTTCGCATTGCCGCCGAAGCCCGCCGCTGCAGGAATTCTCTGCAACAGCGTCTCAAGATTTGTGACGCCGGTATTGGCGATCTCGGTTTCGGTCAGAACCGTAACCGGACCGACGCTCGTCAAATCAGATCGCTTGACGCGGCTGCCGGTGACCAGAATCTGATCGCCGTCTTTCGCACTCTCTTGCGCGCTAACGCCGCTAACCGGCGCCAACGCGGTTGCGCCCAATAGCGCAATCGCAAAACGCATATTCCTATTCATGATTTCTCCTCGGGCCAGCGCAGCCCATTTTTCCCAACAATTGCAAAGCTACTGATCGCCCCTCGCCGTATCGGAGGGCCGCTTGCGCGCTAAAGTCGGAAACGCTGGGTCACGAGGAAAACTGGCCTGACTTGCCAGGGGATGTTGAATTCGCGTCGTCGCCACGCTCGCTGCGGCGCAGGCGAAATTAGATCTATCCAAGAAATGCCTTTGTTAAGTATAACATGCTTCAAAATCGTCTTGTTGATGTCTTTCGACAAATCAACCTGCGTTTGCAGGGCCGGCTGCACGCACTCATTATCTGTACACGGTTTTTCTTCGTGACCGGCGGGATCTTGGTCGGAGTCTGGTCCGGCGTGTTCACGAGATAAATGATGCGGATGAGCTTCTGAATTTTTCGCACCCGGCGCAGAGTCATGGTGCGCGATTGGAACCGCATCGTGAAGTTGCGGGCGATCTCGACTGTCGCAAATGTGGCCGCCGCAGCAATCGACAAACAGCGAAAAGGCTACTGAGATCGCCGCGATCAGCTTCAACAGAGATTGGATTGCTGCTCCAAACGCCAATTTTGCCCGCCCGCTTCCCCGGATAAAAAATTAATATGTATATACATAATCTGCGGAGGTCAAGAGAGGTTATGGCGTGTAGAGCATCTTCCCGGTGCACCGCCGCACCCAAATAACATAATAATCTAATATATTCAGGTCAGTGACCGGATTCATGCCGATTTTTGCGTCAACAAATAGACAGCCCGGGCGCTTTGGAATTTGCCAACTGGCCGTTCAAACAACCCAAATATCTGAATCGCTGTCATTCGACCGACAGACACAATCAATGCCGGGCTCAGAAAACTGTTTCGCGGAAGTCCGGCGACCGCAGGTCGGCATCGGCAACCCATCGACGTGAAGTGATCGCATAACGGATAGAATAATTCTACGCCAAATATACTTGCCGCCTATTAGCGGCGCGCGATCAGGATAATCTGCCGTATGCCAAAAGGCACCAAACCCGAAGCGCATGTTGCTCCGCTCACGAAAGGAAACTTCGTGCTCTCTAATCGATGGTGCAATGCTTACAGTATGCATCAGCATTAATGACAAAAGCTGGCGAGAACCCGCCGCCCGGCGTTCGCATATTTGTCGTCTGCCCCTGATATAAGCGGGCCGCAGTAAGCAAAATTGATCCGTCATAGGTGTAATTTCGGATGTCGACTTTCATCGTCTTAACGTCTTCATTGAGGCGTACATTGCGCTCGCCCGGCGGAACGATTTCCTGGGCGACATATTCGCTTTGGACGATCTCTTCCCATACGCGGCGCGTGATCTTGTCGCCGCGATAGGCGGCCTTGCCGCCGTAACCGGCAGCGGGTTTGAAAAACAGTTTTTTTCTAGCAGCCCAAAAACTGTCAGCCCGGCTAGGGTCAAGCACCACGGTGCGCGGAATCGCACCCGTCAGTAATTCAATCGTATTATCATCGACGTTCCATTGCCGCAGACGATCTTCGTCGCACAGAAAGATTAGGTTGCGCTTATCCGCCAGTAGGGCGTGAACGCGCGGATTTGGCGTGACCACGACATCGTTGGCAAGATAGGCGGATCGGATCGTAGCGGACTGATCTTTCTTGAAGGCGAAGTCTGTCAGGCGATTATAGACAAGATCGACGGAGCGACCATCGAAAACAAGCGCGCCATCACGATGCTCAAACGCCTCCGGCGGAGCGATGACAGCGCGCACGCCGCGACGCTCAAACAGGTTCTTGAATAAGAGAAATTCGGGATAGAAAAACTGGCTTTCCGGATCTTCATCGACAATCGCAACTTTTTTGAGCGGCGCGCCACCGCGCTGGCGGCGCCAATCGCCGATAAAGCTTTCAAAAATTGCATTCGCGGGATCAATAGACTGTAAGCCTGATGGCTCAGCATTCGCCGTCATCCCGCAGCACGCGCGATGCGCCTGGGCGAGGTAGGCGTTGATTAAGGCGCCACCGGCGTTGGTGTTGATTTCAATAAGCTTTGGGCCGTCAGGCCCGAGATGAAAATCATATCCCATCAAGACGCCACGCGCGCCCGGATCGAATTCAGCAATGTCCCGCGCGTGACCGGCCACTGCAAGGCGGTATTCCGGCGCTTGCGCAATCGTCTCTATCGCCAAAATAACACTGCGCATTGTTTCTGCGTGCTCGCGCCCGATGAAGACCGGCGTATCGGCGAAAACAGAAGAATGCGATCCGGTGAAATATTCTCGAAAAATATCGGAGCCGGTCTGCGCCGCTAGGGTCGCATACAGCTTTTCCCGATCAAGCGTCCGGCAAAGACACTGAATGTTGGGGTCTTCAAGCGCAGTATTCATCGCCGACATAACCTTCAGTTCTGTGCTCGATTTTGCGGCCGCCTTGCAAGTTATGCGACTCGCCTTGACAGATCGCAACGGAACTATTGCCGGCTACGCGCGAAACGCAGCGCTCCCGCACAATAAGCATTCCGCAACTGGAAATATAAGTGCGCTGGTAACCGGTCACGTGGTTGTCGGCTGCTCCACCAGAGGCGGCAAACTGTCTTCGGAATGAGCAAGACGCATGCGTTTTATCTCGCCCAGTTTCCAGAGATAAAAGACAGCCGGAATGACCATCAGCGTCAATATCGTCGAGCTCACAACGCCGCCGACCATAGGGGCGGCGATCCTGCGCATGACCTCCGAGCCGGTTCCGGCGCCAAGCATAATCGGCAGGAGCCCGGCGATAATCGCCGCCACGGTCATCATGATGGGGCGCAGGCGCAACAGGGCGCCTTCCCGGATCGCGCTTTCAATATCAAAATGATCGACGGGGCGTTTTTCGTTGCGCGCAATATCGACGCGTTCCGCGAAGGCGTTGTTCAGGAACACGAGCATAACGAGGGATATCTCGACGGTCAGGCCGGCAAGCGCAATGAAACCGACGCCGACAGCGATCGACATGTTGTAGCCAAGCGCATAGAGAAACCAGATCCCGCCGGCCAGCGCCAGCGGCAAGGTCAGGAGAATGATCAACACTTCCGTAATGCGCCGGAAGGCGAGGAAGAGCAGGACGACAATGAGCGCCAGGGTGATCGGCACGATCAGCGCCAGGCGCTGTTGCGCGCGCTCCATATATTGGAACTGACCCGACCAGCCCAGTGAATAGCCGGGCGGCAAAGCGAGCTGCTCAGCGACGGTTTGTTTAGCCGCGGCCACATACGTGCCAAGGTCGACGCCGGCGATATCGACATAGATCCAGCCATTAAGGCGCGCATTCTCGCTGCGGATCATAGCCGGCCCGTCGACAATGCGAATGTCGGCCAAGTCTGCCAGCGGCACATGGGCGCCTGTCGCCGTCACCACCGGCAATTGCTGAAGATGAACGACTGAGTCGCGTATATCGCGTGGAAAACGCAAATTGACCGGGTAGCGTTCGAGCCCCTCGACGGATTCCCCGACATTGGCGCCGCCGATCGCGGACCGGACAATGTCCTGCACTTGCGCAACATTCATGTCATAGCGGGCCGCTTCCTCACGGCGCACGTCAATTTCGACATAACGCCCGCCGACGACACGCTCGGAATAGACAGAGGCGGTGCCTTCAAGCGGCTTCAAGACCCGTTCGATCTCCTCGCCGATCTCTGAGATCACGGCGAGATCCGGCCCCGCGACTTTGATGCCGAGCGGCGTCTTGATGCCGGTCGCGAGCATGTCGATCCGGTTCTTGATCGGCATGATCCAGACATTGGAAACGCCTGGAACCTGCACCGCCGCTTCGAGTTCGCCGCGAATCTTGTCCATGGTCATGCCCGGACGCCATTCGTCCTCGGGCTTCAGTTGGATCGTCGTTTCGACCATCGTCAGCGGCGCCGGATCTGTGGCGCTTTCCGCGCGGCCTGCTTTTCCGTGAACGGTTTGAACCTCCGGCACGGTCGCGATCATCTTGTTGGTTTGTTGCAGCATTTCTCGGGACTTGCCAATCGACACTGCGGGAAAGGCGCTCGGCATGTATAGGAAATCGCCTTCATTAAGATTCGGCATAAACTCGTTGCCGATGCGCATCAATGGAAACGCCGCCGTCAACATGATCGCCGCCGCTAAGGCGAGTACGGCGCGCGGGCGCTTCAGGAGCAGATCGACGACCGGGCGATATCCGCGCGCCAGCATGACTGCAAGCGGGTTTTTCTCCTCCGGCCTGATGCGTCCGCGCACGAGATATCCCATCAGCACCGGCACCAGCGTAATCGCCAAGATCGCCGACGCCGCCATGGCGTAAGTCTTGGTGAAGGCCAGCGGCTTGAACAGCCGGCCCTCCTGCGCCTCAAGGGCGAAGACCGGCATGAAACTCAGCGTAATGATCACGAGCGAGAAGAAGATCGCCGGTCCAACTTCGCTCGCTGCTTCCCGGACGATCCGCCATCGGTTTTCCGGCGTCAACGGTTCCTTCTCTATATGCCGGTGCAGGGTTTCGATCATGACAATGGCGCCGTCGACCATGGCGCCTATGGCGATGGCGATGCCGCCAAGCGACATGATGTTGGCGTTGATGCCTTGCAGCTTCATGACGATGATGGCGGAGAGAATGCCGAGCGGCAATGACAGGATGATAACCAGCGACGAGCGAAAGTGGAGAAGGAACGCCGCGCAAATCAGCACGACAACGATAAACTCTTCCGTCAACTTCTCATAAAGATTGTCAACCGCGCGTTCGATAAGAGCGGAACGATCATAGGTTTGGACGATCTCGACGCCTTCGGGCAGGCTTTCATCAAGCTGCTCTAGTTTTTCTTTGACGGCGTCGATGGTCGCGAGCGCATTATCGCCCCAGCGCATGATGATGACCCCGCCGACGGCCTCGCCTTCGCCGTTAAGTTCGCTGATCCCACGGCGCATTTGCGGACCAATGTCGATGTCGGCGATGTCGCGCAAGAGAACCGGCGAGCCGTTCGATTGCCGACCGACGGGTATCTGCTTCAGATTTTCAATGGAAGACACATAGCCGCGCGCGCGGATCATATACTCGGCTTCGGCAAGTTCGATCACCGAGCCGCCGACTTCCTGATTGCCTTCCTGAATGGCCCGGCGGACTTGCGCCAGAGTCAGATTGAAGATACGCAATTTGTCCGGATCGAGCGTCACCTGATATTGGCGCACCATGCCGCCGATGGTGGCGACTTCGGAAACGCCAGGCACGCTTTGCAATTCGAATTTCAAAAACCAATTCTGAATGCTTGTAAGGTCGGCGATGTCATGCTGGCCGGTGCGGTCAACCAGCGCATATTGATAGATCCAGCCGACACCGGTCGCGTCGGGACCGAGCTCGGTTTTCGCGCCTTCGGGCAAATCCCCGGCGACCTGACTCAAATATTCCAGCACGCGGGAGCGCGCCCAATAGAGATCGGTTCCGTCCTCAAAAATAATGTAGACGTAGGAATCCCCGAAAAACGAATAGCCCCGCACAATGGTTGCTTTTGGCACGGCGAGCATCGCCGTGGTTAAAGGATACGTGATCTGGTCCTCAACAACCTGCGGCGCCTGTCCCGGGTAGTTGGTCTTGATGATTACCTGGACGTCCGACAAGTCCGGTATGGCGTCGAGCGGCGTCTGGCGCATCGCGACGACGCCCGCGGCCAGCAGAAAGAACGCCGCCATGATGACGAGAAATCGGTTGTCGATGGACCAGCGGATGGCGCCTGCGATCATTGGGCGGCCTCCACGGCGTCTACAACGTAGCGACTGTCGCCTGTTTCACGGATCAGAAAAGCGATGCGACGTCCCGTCGGGACAGCAGCAAGATCCATCGAGTCCGAGACCGGAAAATCCATGGTCATGGCGGGCCATCCGATTTCCGGGATGGCGTCGTGGGCGACAGTGATCTTTTTTTCCGCCGGGCTCACCGTTTTGACGACGCCAAAGGCTTTGACGAGAGGCTTTTCAGTTGCGGAAGGGGCGCCGTGCGCCGAATGATCCATTTGCTCGTCCGCCGCCTCGGGCGTGATTTCATCGGATGGCGTGCGAAGGAGGGAATGATCCGTTGCATTCGCCGCCCCGTCAGGCGGGCTTTCATAACTTGGAGCGTCATGGGCGTGCGCGGGCTCGACTGCGGTGATCGAGGTGATTTCATAGCCGCCGGAGTCGCCTTTGGGCGCGAGCGTAAATTCCACATTGGCGCCGACCTCAAGCGCGTCGGCGCTGACGCTCTCTGCGAGCGGCAAGTCCATGGTCATGGCGGGCCAGTCGATGGCGGCGATCGGATCGTGGGTCATGTTAACAGTGCGGCCGTCTTCGCCGATTCTGTTGATGACGCCGACGCCTTGCGCGCCGCCCGCGCCGTCGCCTTCATGATCGTGACGGACGGGCTGCATTCGAAGCGCTGCACCGGAAAAGTTCGATTCGGAATCAATCAGGAACTGACCGGATACGACTACCGTTTCGCCGGCATTTAGGCCTGACAAGATCTCAACCTTGCCGTCTGCTTCAACCCCGCTCGTCACAGCCGCCGGCTGAAACTGGCCACGATCGAGCGCCAGGATCACTCGTTCCTGCCGACCGGTGCGGATGAGCGCTTCCCTCGGAATGATCGTTGTTTCGGCGCGTTGCGGCGCCGCGATCGAAACGGTCATGAACATGCCGGGTTTCAGGTCACCGTCAGAATTATCGAGAACGGTGCGCACAGGGATGGTCCGTGTTTTCGGATCGAGGTCGGGATAAATGTAATCGACTTCGCCTTCGATCGTTGTGCCTGGTTCGAATTTTGACTTGCCGACGACCCTGGCGCCGGTGCGCAATTGATCAGCGTCAGACTCAAAAACATCGCTTATAAGCCAAACGGTTGACAGGTCCGCAAGCGCCATGATTTCCGTATCGGGTTTGACATACTGGCCGTCGGCGACATTGAGCGCGGTAACGACGCCGCTGATGGGCGCATAAAACCGGACATATTGCTGGACCCGGCTGGACTTTTCGAGAGTCGCGATCTGCTGCTCGGAGATGTCGAGGGCGCGCAGCCGGTCTTTGCCTGCTTCGACATATTGCGGACGGCCGCTGCGCAGGGCCTGTAAAAATTCCGCCTGCGCATTGACGAGATCGGGCGAATAAACCTCAAAGAGAAGATCGCCTTTTCGAACCGGCTCGCCTTCCGCCCGGACGTTAAGCCGCTCAATCCAGCCGCTGGATCGCAAGTGAAAGCTCGCGACACGCTCTTCGTCATACTCGATCCGGCCGACCGTGCGTATTGACGGCCTTAGTGATCCGTATTCGACCTTTGCGGTTCTGACGCCAATATTGTTAACAACCGAGGCGTCAATATTGACCGAACTGGTCTTTCCGCCGGCGCCGGCCGCCAATTCGTCTTCGTAAACTGGTATAAGATCCATTCCCATTGGCGACTTGCCTGGTTTGTCGCTTCGGAAATTAGGATCCATGGGCGCCTTATAGTACGCAATCTTTCGACCGCCTTCGCCCGCTGGCGCGGCGTTATCGCCGTCTGCGCCTACGAAGCGCGCTGCGCCGTAGCCGATCGCCGCGCCGGCGAGAAGCGCCGCCGCGATCAGAGCATTGCGTTTCATCATGATCGTTCACCTGCAAGGTATAGAAGCTGGGACTGCGCCTTGGCGTGATCGACGCGCAGGCGGCGCAGTTGCAGCTCCGTGTCGAGTTCCGCCAGTCGCGAGCGAATCAATTCTGCAAAATCGGTAACCTGGTTTTGATAGCCGTCGAGCGCGGCGTTGGCGTTTGCGCTTGCGCGGTCCAGCACAACACGTTCAAATAGGCCGACGCGCGCATCGAGCCGCTCCCAATCAGCGTATGTCCGATCGAGCGCCTTCTTCAGCTCCAGGAGCGTCGCGAGACGATCAAAGCTGGCCGCGGCGCGTTCCTTCTTCGCTGCGGAAAGACGACGGTCCTGCCGTTTGCCCGTGAAAATCGGGATATCGAGCACCACCATGGCCGAGGCGAAATCCGCTCGATCGGCGCCGCGCAACCCATAACCTGCGTCGAGAGACCAGCCGGGTTTATATTGCTGCTTCGCGATCTCCACGTCGCTGTCGCGAACCTTGACCATCGCGTCTTCAACCTTTGCGGCGGGATGACTAACCAACCCGTCTTCGATTTCCTGGCGTTCAGGAGGCGCTGGGAGTGACGGGAAAGTCTCCTCGATCGGCTGACGCGCGTATTCTGAACCTATAAGACGCGTCAAATCCGCAAGCCGTGCGTCAATCTGCCGCTCGACCTCGACCGCGCGATCATCCAGCAGACTGAGCTCCAGCTCTGCGCGCAGCAAATCCTGGTTCGACTGAACGCCCGCCGCGAAAGAGGTTTGGACGACTTCGACGAGTTCATTGACGACCGTTCTGCTTTCGCGAACCGTCTCCCGCGCGCCAAGCCAATAATACAGATCAAGCCAGGCTGTACGAGTATCAAGAACGAGCTGGAGTTCCTGCAAGCTGGCTGCCTCACGCTGACCGACCGCTTCCGCCTCGCGGCGCTCACGGGTTTTGGACAGGGTTTTCCCGCGGGGAAAACTCTGTCTTACGCCCACCTGCACTTGCGTCATTGGTTCCTGTTCGAAATCGAACGTATCGACGGGAAAATTCTGAAGACCAACGCGCAATTGCGGATCGGGCAATTGCGAATCCGCAACTGCACGGTCATCAAGAGCGCTCGCACGCTCTGTGAATCGCGCAACGGTTGGGTCATTGGCCCCCAGCGCAAGCGCGACGGCGCCGTCAATCGTCAATCCTTCGGCCGATGCTGCGGGGATCGCGCCGGCGATAAAAACCAGCACAAGCGCAACAAGCGACGTTTTGCCTTGCCGGCAATCAACTGCTCCGCTCAACATGCGTTTGAATTTAGCTCCTGCCATTGCGCTCAGCGGCGCATTTCCAACTGCTATAGCAAGCAGGATTTTCCATAACTTTGCGTTAAGGGTTTTCCGGCCGGCGGTCACATGTCGCTTTGTACGCGTCAATCTCGCCAATCCCGCAAAGCGGTCGGCGAGTTTTCACGGCCTGCTCGATTGGACGGTGAACTTTGTGCTGCCGGCGAGCGCTCCAGATCGAGCTTCGCCCTGCAATCGAAAGGCCTGAGAGACTGAGGTTGCGCCCCAAAACCCGGGCTTGGCCATAACTTTCACTCTGCAATTGCGGGATCCGGGCGGCTCGCTCTCGCGAATGGCGAAAAAGCCTTGACCTTCCAGTAACTGGAACCCTTATCTTGTTCCACACGCGCAATGGACAAGGCGTTTAGCGCGTGTTGGAGACCTTTTATGGCGAAAACCATAGCCCCTCCCCGTCGCCGGACACGCAATGCGCGAATGCGAGGCCGCTTTATGGAGCTGCAGAGCGGCGCGTGCGCAATCATGTTGAGCTTTGAAGGCAAGCTGGATGTTGGGAACACAATATGAATATCGGCGAAGCATCTGAAAAATCGGGCTTACCGGCGAAAACGATCCGCTATTATGAGGAGGCGAATGTCGCGCCGGCGCCCATGCGCAGCGCATCCGGTTATCGCGACTATAGCGAAAACGACGTTCATTTGCTGCGTTTCATTCATACTGCGCGGCGTCTGGGGTTTTCTCTCGAAGAATGCCGCGAGCTTGTCTCGCTTTATACAGACCCGCGCAGGGCGAGCGCTGACGTCAAGGCGATTGCAGAGCGCAAGATCGCTGACATCGATCGCAAACTTAAAAACCTCAAATCAATGAAACGCACGCTTACGACATTAATCAACAAATGCCATGGCGACGACCGACCGGACTGCCCTATCCTCAAAGGTCTGACTATGGAAGAAGAAAGCACGATCCATGAAAACTGATCACTCTTCCACAAGAGCCAGCGCCCATTGTCACGATCATGCGCATGCGTCTCCTGATGATGCATCCGTAAAGGATCCGGTCTGCGGGATGACGGTCGATCCGCACAGCACAGAACACCGGGCCCGTTACAATGGGGCGCCGTTTTATTTCTGCAGCGCCCATTGCCGGGACAAGTTTGTCGCTGAGCCTGAGGCGTTCCTGTCGGGCAAAAAGGCGGCGCCGGCTCCGGCCATGCCGGGGGCGCAATATACATGCCCCATGCACCCGGAGATCATAAAGGACGGGCCTGGCGATTGTCCGATTTGCGGGATGGCCCTCGAGCCCATGGACGTGACGGCGGCCGAAGGGCCAAGCCATGAATATTTGGATATGCGCCGGCGTTTCTGGATCGGCCTTTTCCTGGCCGCCCCGGTTTTTCTCCTGGAGATGGCGGGGCATGCGCCCGGCGTCGGCCTGCACAGATTTATATCAATTCAGCAATCGAACTGGCTCCAGTTTGCGCTGGCGACTCCGGTCGTTCTGTGGGCGGGCTGGCCGTTTTTCCAGCGCGGCAGGGCGTCAATTCTATCCCGCAACCTAAATATGTTCACGCTGATCGCCATGGGCGTCGGCGCCGCATATGTTTACAGCGTGCTCGCGGCGCTAACGCCGCAAATTTTTCCGGAAGGTTTTCGCCATGAGAGCGGCGCGGTGGCGGTTTACTTTGAGGCGGCCGCCGTGATCACCGTCTTGGTGTTGCTTGGCCAGGTGCTTGAATTGCGCGCGCGCGAGAAAACCGGCGCGGCGGTGCGCGCGCTTCTTGATCTTGCGCCGAAAACTGCGCGGCGCATCCGAGATGACGGCGGTGAAGATGAAGTCGATCTTGATGTCGTCGAGGCCGGCGATCGGCTTCGCGTGCGCCCCGGCGAAAAGATTCCGGTTGACGGAGAAGTGCTTGAGGGGCGCAGTTCGATCGATGAATCGATGATTACCGGCGAAGCTGTGCCGGTTGAAAAAACCCCCGGCGACAAGGTGATTGGCGGCACCTTGAACGGCGCCGGCTCATTTGTGATGCGCGCAGATCGCGTAGGCGCGGAGACGATGCTGTCCCAGATCGTTAAAATGGTTGCAGAAGCCCAGCGCAGCCGAGCGCCGATCCAACGTCTCGCGGACTCGGTTTCCGGATATTTTGTTCCAGCGGTGATCCTCGTCGCCATCATCGCGTTTGGCGTATGGGCTGCGATCGGCCCTCATCCGTCGTTTGCCTATGCGCTCGTGATTGCGGTCTCCGTTTTGATAATCGCTTGCCCCTGCGCGCTTGGGCTCGCCACGCCGATGTCCATCATGGTCGGCGTCGGTCGCGGCGCGCAGGCCGGCGTGTTGATTAAAAACGCGGAGGCGCTTGAGCGATTGGAGAAGGTTGACATGCTCGTTGTCGACAAGACCGGTACGTTAACGGAAGGAAAGCCGAAGTTATCCCGGCTGGTCGCGGGCCCCGGCTTCGATGACGCAACGCTCTTGCGGCTTGCGGCAAGCCTCGAGCGCGGCAGCGAGCACCCCCTCGCCGAAGCAATCGTGACGGCGGCGGAAGAAAACGGACTGAGGCTGAGCACAGCGGAGGACTTCGAAGCCGTGACCGGTCACGGCGTCAAGGGCTTCGTTGAAGGCCGCATGGTCGCGCTTGGCAACAAGCGGTTCATGTCGGTGTTGAAAATTGCGACGGACATGCTCGATGCGATGGCCGAAGAGCAACGCAAGGACGGAGCGACGGCGATGTATGTTGCTGTTGACAGCACGCTCGCGGGCGTCATTGCGGTCGCCGATCCTATCAAGTCGACCACAAGGGAAGCGCTTAAAAAGCTCAAACGTCAGGGCGTAAAAATTGTCATGCTTACCGGCGATAACGCGACAACCGCTGGAGCCGTCGCGCGCAAGCTCGGTTTGACGGACATACGCCCGGAGGTGCTGCCCCAAGACAAAGGCGCGATTGTTCAGGATCTTAAAAGCAGAGGTCATGTGGTCGCGATGGCGGGCGACGGCGTTAACGATGCGCCGGCTCTTGCGTCCGCCGATGTCGGGATCGCCATGGGCGCGGGATCCGACATTGCGATTGAAAGCGCCGGCGTCACCTTGATTAAGGGCGATCTCATGGGGATTGTTCGCGCCCGCAAGCTGAGCCGCGCCGTGATGCGCAATATTCGGCAGAACCTGTTTTTCGCCTTCATCTACAACACCGCGGGCGTGCCAGTGGCCGCTGGCGTTCTGTATCCGTTCTTCGGCCTCCTGCTCAGCCCAATCCTAGCGGCTGCGGCGATGGCGTTTAGTTCGGTGTCCGTGATCAGCAATTCCCTGAGATTGACCAAGATCAAATTATAGAGGGAAGGAGGGTGCTATTTAGGGAGATGAAGAGGTATTGGCGATGGGCTACGTATTCATGAAAGCGAGGGGATGCGTCAATTGGCGCGTATTCCCCCTTATTTCTGTTGGAGACTTCGCCTCATGCCAAAATTGGATCAATTGTTGCTCAAGTACAAGGAGCGTACGGCGTGCGAGCCTGTAGAACCGGTGGAACTCAAAGTGCTCGCCAAACTGCGGGCTGGGCAGGTGACTTCGGTTCGCGCCATCGCCGCGCGCCCGCCATTTCGGCAAGTGGCGGTCGCCAGCGGTTTTTTTACGGGACTCATCGCCGTCGGTTTAGCGCCCGTAACGACAACGGCAACGGCCACCGATTTCGTGCCGGAATTGGCGGCTTTCGCGCCCGACGCTCCGGAGCTTCCGTCAACGTGGTTCGGCCGGAAAGTGACATGACTCTTGATACCAAGTTCGGGCCGTTTCTCCTGACGCTTGTTTTCGTTGCCGCCGCGGCGGCGGGCGGCGTGTGGGCGGGCGCGCGTTTCATTCAGCCGCATGCCTATACTCATGAGGATTTTCACGATCGGTTGTTTGCAAAACTGAAATTGTCGGACGCCCAGCGCGATTCGATGGAGGCTCTGGAGCGGCGGCACGAGGAGGAAAATCAAGCTATTCGCTCCCGGCTCGCAGAGGCGAACCGCCAGCTGGCGAGTCTTTTGGAAAGCGAAACCGCCTATAACGAAGATGTTGATCGAGCCATTGAGGCGTATCATTTGGCGATGCTCGAATTTCAAAAGGCGTCAGTTCGCCATCTTTTCGAAATGAGAGAAATTCTGGAACCGACGCAACGCGAGACATTTGACCATTATGTTACTGAAACTCTCAGAGAATACGCAAACTGATGCCGCCGAACGGTCTGATTCGGACCTGATGGCTGAAATCGCCGATGGCGACCACGCCGCTTTTACGGAATTGATGGCGCGCTACAAGGCACCGATTTTTCGTTTCATCCTTCGATGCGTCAGCGTAAGAAGCGAAGCGGAAGACTTGCTGCAGGACGTCTTTGTAAGCGTTTTTTCCAAAGCAAAGTCATATGACCCGGCATGGAAACCCTCAACCTGGATCTATCGGATAGCGCTCAATAAATGCCGGGATTACGGTCGCAAGAAGCGATTGCGGAAGATGGTCTCGTTTTGTCACTCTGAGGATGAGGAGGCAGGCGGATTCGCATATGAGCCCATCGATCTTGGCCCCAATGTCGAGGATATAGTCGCCCGGCGCCAAGAAATGGAGCGCCTTTCGGCCGCAATCGAAGCATTGCCGCTTAAAATGCGGAGCGCGCTGGTTTTGCACACGATCGAAGGGCGATCCCAAATCGAATGCTCTGAAATCCTTGGCGTGTCGCGAAAAAGCGTTGAAATGCTTGTCTATCGCGCCCGGAAGATACTGCGCGAGAAGCTTGGCTGCGAGGACTGAGGCGGCCGCAAGCCGATTGACGAACAGCTGGCGACGGGCCGCGTTTATTGCGGCGCAACAATCCTCCTATTGAATTTTTGAGGGAATATACGGATATACGCGTAGTTTCGGCTCGGCAGTTGTAACCTGAGGCCTGCGCGTATGGAATCTCTCATAGAGCCCAACTTTCATCCCATTTTAGTTCATTTCGCCTATGCGCTTACGACCGCGGGCGCGCTCAGCTTGTTTGCCGTCTCGATTTTTCCGCCCGGCGGATGGCGCGACACGCTAAAAACCGCCGGCGACTGGATGCTTGCGCTGGGCGCGGTCGCGATCGTCGCGACGATCGCTGCGGGCTTTCAGGCCTATTACTCTGTCGGTCATGATACGCCGTCGCACGCCGCGATGACGACTCACCGCAACTGGGCCGTGCCGACCGGCGCGGCGCTGCTGGTTCTGGCGGGCTGGCGTTATTTCGAGCGCGGCCGAAGGCCGACTTTGCTTTTTTCCGCGCCTCTGCTGGCGGCGGCGGGATTGCTGACGGTGACTGCGTGGTGGGGAGGAGAACTGGTTTATAATTTTGGGTTGGGCGTAAAGAGCTTGCCGCAAGTTAGCGGCGAAGGCCACGATCATGAGCATCCGCCGGGACAGGGGCATGGCGGCGGCAATGGGGACAGCCAGGTGGAGGCCGCACCCAATGGTCGCGCCGACGGCGCTTCGCACGATCATGGCGACGAAGATATGCGCGTCCAAGTTGACAACGCCTCCCATGAGCACGCTGAGGGCGCTGCACACGATCATGGCCAGAGTGAAACCGGGGCGGGCCGGACGACCGCTGCATCGACGACAACCCCCGTCTCGGGCGACGCCTATCCGCAATCACCTGACGGCGTCGCCGAAGCCTTCGCGCGAGCATTGCGCGCCGGCGACGAGGCCGCCATTCGCGCGCTGGTCGATGCGAACGTCGTCATCGCTGAAGGCGGCGGCGCGGAGCGATCGCTGGCGGAATATAGCGGCCATCACATGCCCTCTGACATGGCGTTCAGCGAGGCCATGGAGTCAACGATGAATAAACGCGATGTGCTTGCGGTCGAGGACATGGCCGCGGTGATAACGGAATCCCAGATTCACGGTTCTTTCAGGGGCGAAAACGTACATTCGCGCATGATAGAAACAATGGTTATGACTCGCGCGAATGGCCGCTGGCGCATCACTCATATCCATTGGTCGTCGGCGCCGATAACCGGCGAGCACGCTCATTGAGAGGATGCCGCGAAGGGGCGCCGTTTCCTGCCGCCTTGCAGAGACGGGAGTTGCGCTGTTGGAAAAGCCTGGTTTCAAGGCCCGCAACAAGAAGGACCGGCGAAATTAGTCCCATGCGAGGGAAAGCAGCTGCCGGGTCGTATGATATTCATGAAGGGAAAGCGCCGCCAATGTCGGCGTGCATCATCGCAAATGACGCAAGCCCCGCTTTCCTTTGAGCCGCCCGAGAAAGGGATCGCCAGTCGTCAGGCATGACCACCCTTCAATCTTGCCTCTGTGCGTTCCCGAGCCCGCCGTCGCATCTCTCTCCCCCTAGAATGCACGGCGGGCTAATCCCGGGCTTGCCGGAACGGAAAGAAGACTCGAATGCGACATGAAGTTCAGACATCGCCGCTTTCCCATTCAAGAAGAGTTCTTCTTCTTGGCGGCGCAGCGATTGCCACAGCGGCGGCTGTCCAAGCATGGGCTGGGACATCGGGCAACAAAATCACGGTTTACAAAACCCCGACCTGCGGCTGTTGTTCCGCATGGATCGAACATCTGAAAGCCTCTGGTTTTGAGGCACAGATTATGAACAGGCCTGATCTTGCCCCGATCCGTGCGCGTTTTGGCGCGCCCGTAGATTTACGCTCGTGCCATATTGCAACAACCGGGCGCTATGTTATTGAAGGCCACGTGCCTGCGATTTCGATTAAGAAGCTTTTAGCCTCGAAGCCAGACGCCGTAGGTGTCTTTGTCCCGGGAATGCCATTGGGTTCTCCAGGCATGGAGAGTCCGTATAAGGGCCAGCCTTATGAGGTTATTCTTTTACAGAAAAGCGGCGTGCGCGAGGTATTTGACAGATACGAAGTGTGAGTAATTAAGCTTGGAATTTAACGCATGGCCGAACTCGTTTCTGACGCTTGTTATTCCATGCGACTTCCTATGGCAGGTACGTAGCTTGCCCTTTGAGGGGCGAGCTGAGAAAAAGCCAAGCCGACCTGAGCTTGTCCGGTTTTCAGGACCTAACTGCAAGCATATTGTACAGCGGACCGTAGATAAGGGCTGCGTACCACCCAAAGGTGAACGTTTCAACGATGCCTATGCCGAAAGCGCGCCAACTGATCCATACGAAACCAGGTAGAAATGGCGACCATGCCTCGTGCATGGCGTATTGCGGAAATAGAAGATCGAATGCGACACAGAGCGCCAACGTTATTGTTAGGAACGCACTGAGACTTAAACCGAGAGCGAATACGGCGATGGGCCGCTGTCCTTGATGCGCCGTTTCGCGCGCCATAATCATTACCTCTCGCGTCGCGGCGCCTTTAGGCGCGCAGCAGGAGCGGTTTTTTATTCTACCGCTCTGGAACCTGCCTCATAAGCTGAGCAACTAACTTGTACATCGAATATGTACGGCTAAGATCGCTAGTGCCCTCACATGCCGGCGCGCGCGGGACACTCGTTTTGAGCATTCGAGATGGCGGGCATTTCTCTTCATGACAGCAAACATCCTCGACCGCAGTTCATTTGGAAAATATTGAATCGTGCCCCTGAAAGTCTTCCCAACCCGCTTTTTCGAAGAAACGGCGAGGGAAGCAGGCGCGTGATGCGTAAACAGGTGTCAGGCGTTAGTCTGTGTGCATTTTTACGTCTTGATAGGCACTTTAACATGCGGTATTGGCCCGGATAAACATTAATCGCGCCGACGCCGAAAACTCAGGGCACGCATTATGAGCGCATGGGCGCAATATCTTGTACTATGGGGATTGGCGGTCGGCGCGATTGGATTTGTGTGCAGCATGTATGCGCTCGCTCGGATCATCGGACGGGTTCAACGTGAACCGGGAAAAGATGTTCCCGCTACAGCCGGAACCCTGTCGCGCGATCCAGCGTGGGTGCGCTATCACGCGCGTTATTACGGATACGCGTTGCTGTTTCTAGCCTTCGACATGGAAATGGCCTTTATGTATCCGTGGTCCGTTGTCTACCGGCAGGAGGGTCTCGTTGCACTCCTCGATATGGGCGTCTTTCTGGTTATTTTATTCCTTGGTCTGATTTACGGCTGGAGCCAAAGCGCCCTGAGGCGGCAATGAGCTTCGAAGGCGCGCGTCAGGGCGCGTGCTCACCGCTTCGGCGGCTGGTCGCCGCCGCGCTGGCGCGGGACCTCCAGGTGTTCGTTGCGCCCGGCGTGGAAGTCGCGCGCGCTTATGGGCTCGATTTCGCAGCCGCCGGCCTGAAGATCGCTGCAACGCCGCGCCATTCGAGCGTGCTGCTCGTTACGGGCCCGCTCCCGCGAGTGCTGCGCGATGCCGCTTCGGTAGTCTATGCGCAGATGCCCCGACCACGCGCGATTCTCGCGCTCGGTTCAAATGATCTCGCGCCTTTACCCGGAGCCGATGTTGTGGGCGCCCTCAACCAGACCGGATTGCTCGACTCTATCGCCGATCTCAGGCGCTTCATATCCCGAAATGCATTTTCCCACCACGTTTGCGATTTCGATGCGCCTGCACTTAAGGTCAGCCTCAAATATACCTGCCCGATGCATGCAGAGGTTGTCACCGACGTGCCCGGTTCCTGCCCCAAATGCGGCATGACCCTCGTCCCTCGCGAGAAATCGGCGACACCCGAACATCGGCATGCGGCTCATCGTCGACAGGAGGCTCAGATGCGCGACGTCAAGCAGCACACGCGCCCGGCGGCGGCGCGTCATCATCATACGCATACGGAAAAGAACGCCGTGCAATATGCCTGCCCGATGCATCCGGAAGTGGTCTCCGACAAGCCCGGCTCCTGCCCCAAATGCGGCATGCATCTCGTACCGGTGGAAGAAGAACCCAGCGCCGCGCATGACAGCCACGATCACGGCGATCACGGTCAACAGGGCGACGGCGACGGGGAGCACGCCCAATACACCTGCCCGATGCATCCGGAGGTGGTCTCCGACAAACCCGGCTCCTGCCCCAAATGCGGCATGCATCTCGTCCCCGTGCAGAAGGCCGGCGCCGCGCATGACAGCCACGATCACGGTCATGGCGGTCATGGCGACAGCCGGATTGCCACGGGGATCGAGCCGCATTTCATGTCCATGGTCGAGATCACCAAAAACCTTCCGGAGAGTGCAGATGGCCTGCGCATGGACTGGATCGAAACGCCCTTCGGTCCCTTTTTTCCCGGATTGCCGGGCGGTCTAACGCTGTCGTTGACCCTTGACGGCGACACGGTCGCAAACAGTAAGGTCGGGAGCTTTGTCGCCGGCGGCGATGCGCTCGGCGGGGGACCGGTAACGCCCGAAGCTTTTGTCAGCGCGCTTGCGAAATGCTCGCCGCTGACCCCGATCGCCTTTCATCTGCTTGCGTGCGCAGCGATCGAGGACGCCGTGGAAATTGTGGTCCCGTTTGAAGCTGCGCGCGGTCGCGTTGGCGCACTGGAACGCGAACGCATTGCCAGCCATCTCAACTGGCTGTCGCAATTTTGCGCGCAGACCGGCCTTGCACGACTGTCCTCCCGCGCCGCAAAACTGCAGCTCGCCGTTCAAGGCGCCGACATAGAGAGAATAGAAAAAGAAGCGGGCAGGATTACGCGCCTTTTGAAGGCGCTTGCGCACGCGCCGCTCCTGAAGGCGCGACTTTCCGGAATTGGTAAGCTCTCCGACGCTACGCCGGATCTCGATGGTCCGGTCGGCCGCGCAACCGGCAAGACATGCGACGCGCGCGCATACGATCCCGTCTACGCCGCGCTCGGCTTTATCCCGGCAAGCCGCCCGCGAGGCGACGCGCTTGATCGGTTCAATTTGAAACTTGACGAAATTGCGCAGAGCCTAGCCCTCATCACCGCTGCCGGACGCATCGCGCCGCCCGTTCTTACAGGCCTCGGCCCCGGTCCGAATCGAATATCGGGGTGCGGCCGCGCCATTGTTGAAACGCCGCGCGGCCCGGCCCGGCTGCGGCTGCGCCTCGAAAATGGGATGGCGGTGAGTGCTGAACTTGATGCGCCGTCATCAAGGCATTCCTTGCTCGTTGACCGTATAACGCACCAGCACGAGCTTGGCGACGCGCTCGTGGCGATCAGTTCGCTGGATTTATCCCCATGGGATATGCGCCGATGACGAGCGCCGTTGCGCTTTTCGCCATCAGCGCTGGCGCATACCTCATCGCGGTGCTAGAAGGATGGAGCGTACACGGACGGCTTCGCCTCACAGGACCGGCGATTGCGGCGCTGGCCCTGTTGGCGCGCGAATCCTTTGTTGGGCGCAAGCCGGACCGTGTGTTCTATGAAGCCGGGCCGATATTATTGCTGACCGCCGGCCTGTTCGCCGCAGCGGTCATCCCGTTGACGCCAAACATCATCGTGGTCGATCTTGCGACCGGTGCGCTGTTCCTGAACGCGGCGCTCGCCTATGTGCTGGTCGCGATCATCATGGCCGGATGGGGGCCGAATGGCGCTTACGGAATGATTGGCGGCTGGCGCTTTCTTGGTCAGTTCATCGCCTACGCCATGCTGATTGTGATGCCAATAACGGCGGTCGCAATGCGCGCCGAATCGCTGATGATGACGGATATCGTCGCCTCTCAGGCTCAGCTTTGGAACGCCGTCTATCAGCCGCTCGGATTCCTTCTGTTTGTGATCGCTTCTATGGGCCTTGCCTATCTGCCGCCTTTCGATCTGCCAATAGCCTGCGGCGATCTCGCGGGCGGCGTAGAAGCCGAATACACCGGCGTCAGGCTGAGCGTCATGAGGCTTGCACGGATGGTTGTCATATTATCGTTGGCCAGCGCAACGGCGACCTTCTACCTCGGCGGCTGGCTTGGACCTTGGCTGCCCGCTTGGGTCTGGAGCACAATCAAAATACTCGCCATTGCGGCGGCGATGCTAATTGCCGGGCCGTACGCGGCGCGGATCCGCGAGGCGCATTACCTCGCTCTGAGTTGGAAACTCGGCATTTCGCTAGCGCTGGCGAATATTTTTCTAGTCGGCGTTCTGGTTTTGGCGGCGCCCCTATGACCGGGCAGATCGTATTTCTCATGTTCTTCGGCGCCGCTGCAATTTGGTTCGGCGTAGTCGTATTTCGCACCCATTCAATGGTGCGCTCGGCCCTGGCGCTATTATTTTCGCAAACGGCGATCGGGGCAATGTTTCTTGTGATGCAGGCCGAATTTCTGGGAGTTCTGCAAATCATGATGATGGCGACGGAGATGAGCGTCATGGCGATCTTCATGGTCATGTTCATGATGGATCCCGGCGGGCTCGTCGAAATGGACATGACGCATCAGAAAAAACTCTCGCTCGCGGCCGGCGCGATCGGCGGCGGGACCGCGTTCGCGCTCAGTTTGCAGGTCGACTGGGGCCCGACCGCCGGCGCCGTCCCGGATGCGGCTGCCCAGACCCGCGATCTCGGCCTTGAACTGCTTGGCCGTTCGATGCTGATTTTCGAGTCGGCGGGCGTGACCATTTTGACCGCCATGGTCGCGGCGACAGCGGTGGCGATCGCGCCGACCGGGAAGGCGGACATCAAATGATCTTTGAGCTGACGATTGCGCTTAGCGTTGGCGCCGCCTTGTTCGGCATTGGCCTTTACGGCGCGCTTTCCCAAACAAATCTTGTGATGATCGTCATGGGCGTGGAGCTCATTTTGGCGGCCGCCCTGGTCAATCTGGTCGCCTTTTGGCGCTATCTCCATCCCGGCGAGCCGGCGGCGCACATGTTCGTGCTGATCGTCATGGCGGTGATGGCCGTGGAGATGGCGGTCGCCTTCGGCGTCGCGGTCGCGCGTTTTCGCGCTCGCGGTTCAGTGGAAATGGAAGAAGCGCGCGAGTTGAAAGGATGACTGCGATTGCGCTGCCCATCATAGCGCCGCTCGCCGCCGCGCTGACGATATTGCTCGTGAGGACCCGTCCGGCGGCGCTCGCAGCCACGGGAACGGCGGCGGGCCTTCTGGCGTCCTTCAGTTTGCTCGCTGCGGTCGGCGGCGGCGGTCCGTCCGAGGTCCAGGGGCCAGGCCTGCCGGCCATGCCGCTGCGCCTCGCCGGGGACCCATTAACCGCGTCGCTGTCGCTTCTGGTGTCAATCGTCGCATTCTTTGTGATGATCTACGCCACCGGGTATATGCGTCGCGACAGCGAGAGAGTTCGGTTTTTCGCAACGATAATGTTGTTTGTCGCGGCCATGCAGGCGCTGGTGCTCGCAGGCGACTGGATCACGCTCCTGGCGGCATGGGAACTGATCGGCTCTTGCAGTTACATGCTGATCGGTTTTTGGCATCGCCGTCCCGGCGTCGCCGCGGCGGCGATCCGCGCGTTCCTTTACACGCGCAGCGCTGATCTCGGACTCTATATCGGCGTCTTTACCCTGATCGGCGCCGCCGGCTCCTCGCAGATCTCGGCGACACTCTCGGTCACAGGTGCGCCTGCACTGGCGGCGGGGCTGGCGTTGCTCGTCGGCGCTATCGGCAAGTCGGCGCAAGTCCCTTTGCAAGACTGGTTGCAGCGCGCGATGGCGGGACCGACCCCCGTTTCAGCGCTGTTGCATTCTGCAACGCTGGTGGCGGCAGGCGCAATCCTCCTGATACGGACAGCGCCTTTGCTGCCCGATGGCGCCTTGCTGGCCATCGGGCTCGCCGGCGGCGCCACCGCTGTGTTGACAGGACTTATCGCTCTTGCACAAAGCGATCTTAAACGATTACTCGCCGCGTCGACGTCCAGCCAGTATGGACTGATGCTACTGGCCGTCGGCGCCGGCGCGCCGGTTGCCGCGCTTTTGCATCTGATCGCCCATGCAGCCATCAAGAGCTCGCTGTTTTTGGGCGCAGGGGTGTTTCAGCACGACCGGGAGACGACCTCCATCGAAGGGCTCGCGGGGGCAGGCCGCGCCCGACCGCTGATCTACGCCGGCTTTGTTGTGTCGGCGCTGGCGCTGGCTGGAATCCCGCCGCTCAGCGGTTTTTTTTCCAAGGACGCGATTATCGCGTCCGCGCTCGCATCGCCGGGCGCGCCGTGGCTGGCGCCGCTAGCGATCGCCGCAACGGCGCTGACCGGCGCCTATATGGCGAGGGCCATGCGCGCGCTTGTTTCCGGCGCAGCGAATAGCGCGCCCACGCGCCGCGACACAACGATGGGGATCGGGGTCATCGGGCTAGCGTTGCTTGCCGCAGCGCTTGGCGTTGTCTTTCCAGCGCTGGAACGCTTCGTCGGCACCGAAATTGAGGCGCCGCTATCGGCGGCCGCGCTCGGGCTCGCCGCTGGAGCGGGCGGGTTGGCGCTCGGCTGGTTTGTTCCGGTGCGGCGGCTCATGGGACCGCTTGCGCCCTGGGCGCGGCGCGGCTTCGCCGTCGCCGGCGGGTTTGACGGATTTGTACTTCGACCCGCCTTCGCCATTGCAAAAGCCTGTGACCGCATCGACCAGCGCATCTATCAAAGCGTGCTCGCGATAGGCCGCAGCGCGCGGTCGGCCGCAGCCGCCACAGAGCGCCTCGAACGCGCCCTTTACGAGAAAGACCTCGCGATCGGTCCCGGTAATTTGCGCATCGGCGTCTGGACCCGCATCACCGATGAAAAAGGCGTTGACGGCGTGATTGATCTGCTCGTGCGGGGCGCCATCGTCGCCGGCGGACAGGCGCGGCGGCTGCAAAGCGGACTCATTCACCGCGAACTCGCGCTGACCACGATCGCCGTAGCGCTCCTCGCGCTTGCCCTTATTGCCTTCTCACTATTCGCCTAAGGAGAAATCCCCCCTGCTTTCGCTCGCAACATTCCTGCCCCTTCTCAGCGCGATGGCGCTTATGTTTATGCCACGCGCGCCGCGCCGCCTTATCCACGGCGTAACGATTTTGACGACCGGCGCGACGTTCCTAATCACGCTCGCGATCTGGCGGCGCGGCGTTTTCGCGGGCGGTTTCGCGCAGGTTGAAGAGATTGCGTGGATCCCTTCAATCGGAGCCGCTTACCGGCTGGGCGTTGACGGACTCAGCCTCCCCTTGATTCTGCTGACCTCGTTTTTGTTCCTCTTAAGCAGCATCTACGCCGCCCGGAGCAGCGACCGCCCTGCAGTTTTCGCTGGGCTCATGCTGATGCTTGAAACGGCGTCCATCGGCACATTCGCAGCACTCGACGCCCTGCTCTTTTATGTGTTTTTCGAAGTGTCCCTGGTGTCGATGTATTTCATGATCGTCGGTTGGGGCTATGAGGACCGCCGCCGCGCAGCCCTGATGTTTTTTCTGTACACGCTGCTCGGCAGTCTGCCGCTGCTTCTGGCGATTCTCGGCCTGTTTCTCGGCAGCGATCCGCACACCTTCGACATGCGGGCGTGGATCGACAATCCACCCCTCAGCGGCCTCGCGGCGATGCTTGCCTTAATCGCCATGCTGTTCACGTTCGCCGTCAAGATTCCCGTCTTCCCCGTACATACCTGGCTGCCCGCCGCGCACGTTCAGGCGCCGACCGTCGGCAGCGTGATCCTGGCCGGCGTCATGCTGAAATTCGGAACATACGGCCTCGTGCGTTTCGCCCTACAAATGACGCCGGACGCTTTTCGCGAAGCTGGCGTCGTTATTCTCGCCGTAGGCGTTTTCAGCGCAATCTACGGCGCTTTTGTTGCGCTGGCGCAATCCGATCTGAAGAAACTGATCGCTTACACGTCGGTCAATCATATGGGCTATGTGGTAATCGGTGTCGCAGTCGCGGCGCTGACCTTTGACGCGGATCTGCGCGCCATCGCGCTCGATGGCGCAACTTTGCAGATGGTCAGCCACGGCGTCGTCACCGGCGCCCTGTTCTTTCTCGTCGGCATGCTGCAGGACCGCGCGCATGAGCGCGATATGGGCGCTTTCGGCGGGCTGTTAACACTGACGCCAAGGCTGGGGTGGTTCTTCGTTCTCTCCGCCTTCGCGTCGCTGGGGCTGCCCGGGCTCGCGCATTTCCCGGCTGAATTCCAGATCTTCCTCGCAACGCTCAACGTCAGACCCTGGGCGACGATCGCAATCCTCGCGATTGTCGTGACGGCCGGGCTATATCTGCGCGCCATCGCTCTGGTCTTCCTCGGCGAGCCGGGCGAAAAATCGGCTGGCATGCCCGATCTCGACCGGCGCGAAATGCTGGTCGTCGCGCCACTCGCCACGCTTACGATCCTGATCGGCGTCGCGCCTTCATGGTTGCTCGATATCATTCACGCAACTATGGCGACGCTGAGACAGTGATGACGCGCGACCTGTCATTTTTGATCCCTGAACTGACGCTGGCTTCAGTGATCGTCTTGATGCTGATTGCGGAAATGGCGCGGGCGCCCCGCGTGGCGCTTGGCCTCGGTGTTCTCGGCCTAGTCGCAGCGGCCGGCTTGACGCTGCCGCTGATCGACGCCGACACGACGGTCTTCAGCGGCACTTACCGAATTGATCTCCTGAGCGCATGGGGCAAGCTTATTCTGCTGCCGGGTGCGGCGCTGACGTTATTGTTGGCCCGCGCGGAGCTTGCCGGCAGCGATCGTGAGGGCAGCGCTTACAGTCTGATCTGTCTCGTCACGTTGGGAGCGCTAATGCTGACCGGCGGTGGCGATATGATGATGCTGGTGCTGGGCGTTGTCCTGACCGGGCTCGGTTCATTCGCGCTTGTCGCCTACCCACGCGACGACAAGGCGACGGAAGCCGCGATGAAATTTCTTGTCTTCGGCTCGGTCTGCGGCGCTGTGATGATCTACGGTCTCACCTTTTGGTTCGGCGCCGTCGGTTCGACCTTGTTTTCCGCGCTTTCGAAGGCGGATGCGCCACTCGCCGTCGCGATCGGTCTTATCGCCTTAATAGTCGGGCTTGGCTATAAGTCGGCGCTGTTTCCATTTCAGTTCTGGGCGCCCGACGCGTATGACGGCGCGCCGGTTTCGATCGCCGCCTTCCTGTCCGTCATTACCAAGATCGCTGCGATTTTCGCTTTCGCACAGGTACTGCGCGATCTGGCGCCGGAATCCGGCTGGCGCCTAGCTATCGCCGCAATCGCCGTTGCGACAATGACGTTCGGCAATCTCGCCGCGCTTGTACAATCTAATATCGTCCGGCTTCTCGCCTATTCCTCAGTGGCGCAGTCGGGCTATTTCCTCCTCGGCGTTGTGTCGCTCGGCGAAAGCGCCCTTTCCTTGCGCGCCCTGATTGTCTTCGCGGCAGCTTATGTGGCGATGAATATCGGCGCATTCGCCGTCCTCATGGCGCTTGGTCGTCATCTCGATGATTTCCTCGGTGTGGGTCGCACCGCACCGATAACTGGCGCGGCGATGGTCGTATTCTTACTGTCGCTGGCAGGCATTCCACCGCTGTTTGGTTTCGCGGGAAAATTTCTTTTATTCGCCGCTGCAATCGAGGCGAAGTTCATTTGGCTGGCGGTCATCGCAATTCTCAACAGCGTGTTATCGCTCGCCGTATATTTACGGATCATCGCGCCGATGTACGAACGGCGTGAAGCGCAACCGCCGGGCCGGCAATCACGCAACATCATGATCAGGTTTACATGGCTGGTCGCTCTCGGTGCGACGCTCGGATTCGGCGTCGGCGCCCAACTCCTGCTAGCCTGCATTTGAAGCCAGCGTCCGCGATGGCATTGGCGCGCGGCACACAAGTTGTAGGGAACCCGCACTGGCGATTTGATTGCGCGACGCGCGCGAACGCACGCGCGACTACCGATAGAACACTTGGAATGAACTGCGTTCCGGCGGCGCCGTCTACGCTGGCGTTGCTGCGAGCCGCCACCCGCCAGGCACGCCTTTGGGCGAAAGCACGAACTGGCCGACGCTGATGCGACGGCTGCGGAAGCCCCCCGCGCAGCAAAGCAGATAGTAGTCCCACATCCGACAGAATCGTTCGCCGTGCGACGCCGCGACGCCGCGACGCGTGAGCGGTTGGTCTGAATTTTCTCGCGCTAAGCAATCAGCGTGCGATCATAATCGGCCCCGGGATTTTCAACGTCTTCGACAACGAAAAGACCTTCGACCGCCTGGCTGACTTGTCCGACCGTGGGCAGAACGCCATTTGGGAAAATATAAATTGCCCAGCCACGGGTCTATCGTCGGCTGCGCTTCGTTGCTCCAGATGGTGTGCAGCAAGAACAGTCCATCGTCAGCGATCGCGCGGCGTGCAGCGTCGAAATACGCGCCGTAATTCTTCGGCCCGACATGCTCAAACATGCCCATCGACACGACGTGCTGAGCGTCGCCCTCAAAATCGCGATAGTCCGCTGCGGGTCCGCCGAAAAGCCGGCGTAGCGGCGCTCGGCGTAGGCGGCCTGCTCCTTCGACACTGTCACGCCGACGCATTCGGCACCGTAGCGCTCCGCGGCGGAACCCATGAAGGCGCCCCAGCCGCAGCCGATATCAAGAACGCGCTGGCCGGGCTTTAAGCCGATTTTTCGGCACACAAGATCGAGTTTGGCTTCCTGCGCCTCGTCGAGATTATCGGCGTTCCGCCAATAACCACAGCTTCCCGTAACACGCCGGTCAAAAGTCGCCTCAAAAATATCGATATTGAGATTGTAGTGCGCATCCGCAACTTGCCACACCCGCCGTGCGTATTGGCGATTGAACAGCCGCGACTTTATAAGCAGCCACGCGAGATTTGGCATTAGCCGGATTCGCGCACCGAGATTTGCGCCGAGAACGCGGCAAAGCAATTCGTCTAGTTGTTCGCAATCCCACCAGACATCCATATAGGCTTCGCCAAGGCCCAACGATCCCCGCGCCATCACGCGCGCGAAGAGATCGCGATTGTACACGTGAATGTCCCAAGGTCGGTCGCCGTTGATCTTCACATCGGCTTCTGAAAAGAGTCGCTCAATGATGTTCTCAGCACCCATAGGCAGGGCGCGCACTTGTCATACGTAGTTGAGCACCAATCGCTTGCTCGATCTTCTAGAGAGCGGCCCGTCAGCGTACTGTGCTTTCCGGAAACAATTCCGGCCTGCGGCGGCGCTACAAACGCCCGCGGGATTAAGATGACAGTCTGCGATTCGCATTATACGCTCATGGCTTATTGAAGCACGGTACATATTTTTCCGGCTCTCTCTCGAATGCCTCGCGGCATAAGTCCGAACAAAAACAGTATATCTTACCATCAAACTTGGAAGTTGCCGGCGCCACCTTATAGCTTATTTCCATACCGCAAACCGGGTCTTTGTAGACGCTTTCCGTAGGTTTCGTTTTGTGCCTCATTTTCGTGCAGTCCTCATATCTAAACAAAAATTAACCCGACCTCCGGCAGCAATTCTTAAATTGGCTCCTTCCGGAAGATTCCGAAGAACCAGATTTGCCAAAGTGAAAGAAAAATCTGGCCGGCAATCGAAACACCCAGCAGCGCGCCGCTAAATACTACGGTAGTTGCGTAAAATGGATCCCATTTCGTGAGAAACCACGCCAGAATATCGGCGATTATGGAGGCGAAGGGCGTGACAATCAGCGCCGTCTTGAACAAAAACGGCAATTGCGTACGCACAAAGACAATGCCAAGTCCGAACAGGATCAGTCCGATACCGAAAAGATGAATATGAGAGAGCCGCATTAGGCTGTGAAGGGACACGCCAGTGTCGATCTCCGAGACCGACTTGACGCCGGAATAATTCGACAGGTCGGGAACATCGAGCCCCGATGCAGGAGTGTGGCAAGCGATACAGTTTGATTGAAGTATCGGCGCGACAATCGACTCATAGTCGTCTTCAGGCGCTCCGGATTTCAACCACGCAACGATATGGTGGCGCTCCTGGGTTTCGATGTATCCGGACATTGGGCCCCGTATTGCCGCTTCCAGACGGGTACCGCTCCGATTGCCGTAGTAGTTTTCGACGATGTCATTGACAGATAACCCAGCCCGTCCGTCGTGACCGCTATGACTTGTATAAAGATAGACCATCGCCATCAGATAACCGACGCCGATAACCACAAGGAATGACGTGTAGAGAATTTTTTCACTCAGGGCACACTCATTCAAGCCGCGCATCGCGTATCTCCAGTGCTAACCTTGTCAGCGATCTGCAACAACCGTCATTACACATAATACGCGCTAGCACCGAGCTTCCCTCTGCCGACGGCGGATCTAACGCTCCGCACGCCCATATCTCAGCCAGAACGACGCGAGATGGCGCCAAGCGATCACTGGCAGTTTCGGGCGCGAGCTATGTTTCGGGCCCTTAAGTTCCGATGATTCCGAGAGACACGGCCGGATCGGGCGCGCGGTCTTTGAAAAGGAGGGCAAGATCGGCCCCGCCCAGCGTTTCGTTCTGAAGCAGGAGCTCTGCAGCCCGATCAAGCAGCATGCGATCCTCCTCCAGAATGGTTTTGGCGTGCCGGAACGCCGTGTCGACAAGGCCGCGCACTGCCTCATCGATCTTTTGAGCTGTTTGCTCGCTGTAGTCGCGCGCGTATATTTGCGGCGCCGGCGCGGGCCCAAGAAATCCCCCAGCCTCTTTCTCATAGGCGATTTGACCGAGCGCCTCGACCATGCCGAAGCGCGTCACCATGCTGCGCGCGATGTCGGTGGCTTTGGCGAGATCGTCCGCCGCGCCGGTTGAGATCTCATCGAAGATGATCGTCTCCGCCGCCCGACCTCCCAACAGAACCGCCATTTTGTTTTGCAGCTCCCGACGGCTCATGAGAAATCGGTCTTCGGTCGGTCGTTGGATAGTGTATCCAAGGGCGCCGATGCCGCGCGGGATAATCGAAACCTTGTGCACGACATCGCTCCCCGGCAACGACATGGCGACCAGCGCGTGGCCCATTTCATGGTAGGCGACGATTTTGCGTTCTTCCGGATTCAGAAGTCGATTTCTCTTTTCAAGGCCGGCGACAAGACGTTCGATAGCACCGTTAAAATCCTCAAGGGTGACGGCGTTTGCGTCGCGGCGAGTAGCCAGCAGCGCAGCCTCGTTAACGAGATTGGCGAGGTCGGCGCCGCTGAAACCCGGCGTGAGCGCCGCAATCTGCTCGACATCGAGGTCGCTGGAGATGGTCGCCTTTTTCAAATGCACGTTAAGAATCGCAACGCGCCCCATCTTGTCCGGCCGATCGACAAGCACCTGCCGGTCAAACCGTCCCGCCCGCAATAGCGCGGGATCGAGGATCTCCGGGCGATTGGTCGCTGCTAGCAAAATCAATCCTTCGCGCGGATCAAATCCATCGAGCTCGGAAAGTAACTGATTGAGCGTCTGTTCCTTCTCATCGTGACCGCCCATGCCCGGATAAGCGCCCCGCGCGCGTCCCAACGCGTCAAGTTCGTCAATGAAGATGATCGCCGGCGCCTGGAGACGCGCCTGCTCGAAGAGATCGCGGACTCTGGCGGCGCCGACGCCCACAAACATTTCGACGAATTCAGAACCGTTGATCGAAAAGAACGGAACGCCGGCTTCCCCGGCGACGGCCCGTGCCAGAAGCGTTTTTCCCGTACCTGGCGGGCCAACAAGAAGGACGCCTTTAGGCATGCGCGCGCCCAGCCGCCCATAACCTTGCGGCTGCTTCAAAAAAGAGACGATTTCCTCCAATTCGCCCTTGGCTTCGTCAACGCCCGCAACGTCGTCAAAGGCTACCTTCGTATCCGTCTCCAAATAAACCTTCGCCTTACTCTTGCCGATCGACATAAAGCCGCCGCCAAGACCTTGCTTTTCCGCAATCCTACGTACCAAGAACATCCAAACAGCCAAGAAGAGCGCCATGGGTAATAGCCACGACAACAGATCCCGAAAGAAAGTATTTTCAATAACGGCCGCATAAGGAATGCCGTAAGGCTTCAACCGCTCGGCCAACGCCGGATCTACGCGAACTGCGACGACGTGTTGCGGTTGTTCCGAGTCTTGATTTTTTAGTGTTCCG
Organism: Hyphococcus sp.; assembly: GCF_965267305.1. GTDB lineage: Bacteria > Pseudomonadota > Alphaproteobacteria > Caulobacterales > Parvularculaceae > Hyphococcus. The sequence continues at coordinate 2,185,939 of NZ_OZ253945.1, forward strand.
CGAATCAGCTGCCCTGTTACAGTCACCTCGGCCAGCCGGTCGTCCTTTAGATATTGCTCAAACTCACTATACGGGATCGTCTGAACATGACTTTGCTGAGCCACAATGTTCTGCAATAGGATAATCGCCAACAATGCGACAACGGCATACCAAATATTGATGGCCGTCTGCCGATTCATTTTGGTCCCTCCCATTTTTTGTTGCACTTTGATTGAATATCGACGGGGCCTCAATTGTCATAACGCCTGGACCCACATATTCGCCTTTGGCCGCCTTCGAATTGAAAGCGTTGAAGCTGACGACCCTCAGAGATTGTCCGCCGGTATTTCGCTTTTATCGGCGACGCTATAAATTGCATCTATCGGGCTAACGGCGACGACGCCATCATCATCGGCGCCCGTACTTCCAGCCTCAATGATCGCATCGATAATTTCGTCAACTCGTTCTTCTGCAGCATAAATCTGAATACGCGCATGCGTCGTCATCATATCCCGTTGGAAAAAATTTTTGTACGTTCCATATCCTTTCGTCTCTGTAACGCTAAGGCCCGGGACGGCTATTTCAGCAAGGCGTTTCTCAATCTGGTTGAGCGCCAAGACATTCACGGTAGCGGTTATCATTTTGAAGCCCATAACCGGTCTCACCCTTGTTAGGACGGGAAGAAATACCCACAGACGTATTAACTTGATTATACGAACAGTCTTGCATCTTCCCTCGTTTACGCAGCTTACTTCGAAGCGATGGTTATACGAACGCCTCCCCTTTAAGATTTGATCGACCTAGCGCGAGGCCGGCCGGGCATTCTTAACATTCCGGCGCCAAGTGCGGCCGCTAACGCCGATGCGCTCAAAACGGCGAGTCGAGCGGCATCCAGCCTTTCAACGTCCGAAAAAGCCACCGATGCAATAAATATACTCATCGTAAACCCAATCCCGCCAAATATAGCGCATATGAATATGTCGCGCCAACGCATCCCATCCGGTAAGGTCGCAATCCTTGTGCTGGCGGCAAAATAAGCGCAGCTAATAATACCGAGTGGTTTTCCTATTAAAAGACCAGCTATGATGCCGAAGCTCAAAGGAGTCCAAAGGCCTCCAACCGCATTGGGCGTTAGCGGGAGCCCCGTATTAAAAAAAGCAAAGGCGGGCACAATTGCCAACATCACGAACGGCGCAATATCACGCTCGAGCCGCAATAGCGGCGAAGCCGCGTATTCTCTGGCCCGCATGGGCAATGCAAAACCAAGTGCAACACCAGCTAGTGTTGCATGCACGCCAGACGCCAGCAGCGCCGCCCACAGGAAGCCAGCGACAACGATATATGGCGTGAATATTCGAATCCGATATGCGCCTAACGAAAAAAGCACGATCGTAAACGCAGCCGCCGCCAACAGCGCCGGCAAATTGATATTCTCGCTAAAAAATACGCCAATAATCGCAATGGCGCCGACATCGTCGAAAACTGCAATAGCCGTCAAAAATGCGACTAAAGGTCGGGCGCGCGTCGGAGAAATCAACAATAGTAATCCGATCGCCAGAACAGCGTCGGTGGCCACAGGAATCGCCCAGCCCCTACTCACTTGCGGATCACCAAAATTGATCACCATGTAAATTGCGACCGGCACCGCCATGCCCCCAAACGCAGCCAAAAGTGGCATTCGCCATCCATGCGGCCCGGACAAGGCGCCGGTCAACAGCTCACGTTTGGTTTCGAGCCCAATTTTTACAAAAAACAGAACCAACAGTCCTTCATTGATCCAAAGATACATCGGCTTTTCGTAAATGAATTCACCGATCCGAATCCCGACAATCGTGTGATGAATCAAGCGATAGAATTCAAACAGACCGGTATTGGCCATCACCAGGGCCGCCGCTATCGCGCCCAACATGAGCAAGCCGCTGAGCCGACTAGTATCGATAGGATAGCCGTCCACTCGAATTCCCTTTTGCCTTACGAGGCGTCGCTAATCCGCACTTGAAACAAATGACCTTATCCAATTTTCAATCGCATAGGATCCAGGAATTCATACGGTGGAATCTCAAGATTAAGCGGCGCCGGTCCCCGCCGAATGCGTCCAGACGTGTCATAGTGGGATCCATGGCACGGACAGAACCAGCCATTCCATCCGCCGCGGTCGCTTTGCGGAGCTTGTCCCAGAGGCACGCAGCCAAGATGGGTGCAAATGCCAATGACAACGAGCCATTCTGGATCGATAACACGTTCGGCGTCCGTTTGCGGATCTCGCAACTTGGCGTGGTCGTCGGCGCGGGCGAGTTCGATCTCTCGCGCCGTGCGTCGTGAAATAAAGACTGGTTTGCCGCGCCACTTAACGGTGATGCGCTGACCAAGCTCAAATGGCTCGAGGTCCACCTCAACACTCGACGTGGCTCGGACGTCCGCTGATGGATTGAAACTGTCGATCAGCGGCCACAAGGCGCCGCCGGAGCCGACCACTGCAACGGAGGCGCCCATGATGTGAATAAAGTCGCGACGCGGAAGTGCAGCGTCGGTTGCGCGTATATGTTGATCGGCATCCGTCGGCAGTTCATTCGACGGCGGATCTACATCGGCGCTATCATCTTTCACCCGGCATGCCTTTCGATACGAAGCTTAGGAATGAAACGTGGCGTGCGCTCTGCGTATCGACGATATTCCTCGCCAAATTCGTTTTGTGCCTGCCGCTCTTCGGTAAGTGAAAGCCGCCAATACATGAATATTAAAACCGGAAACATGGCGAGCGTCAGAAGAGTTGGCCATTGAAAGAGAAAGCCGACCATGATCAGAATGAATCCCGCATATTGCGGATGACGCATGCGCTCATAGGGTCCCGTCGTCGCGAGCTTTCCGGCGCGCTGCGCCCGGTAGAGAATTGGCCAAGACGCCGCCAGAAGCCAGAACCCGGCAAGTATCAGTAACATGCTTATGAAGTGAAACGGTCCAAAATGTGGGTTGGCGCGCCAGCCGAAAATCATTTCCAGCAAATGTCCGGAATCATGAGCGAACCAGTCCACTTCCGGAAAATTCGACTCAAGCCAGCCGGACAAAAGGAATATTGTCAGCGGGAAGCCGTACATTTCTGTGAAAAGAGCGACAATGAACGCGCTGTAGGCGCCGAAGGACCGCCAGTCGCGAGCATTCAACGGCTTTGCAAAACTATATGCAAACAGAATAAACACCACAGAGTTTACGAACACTAAGAGCCAAAGGCCGTAGCTGGAGAAAGTCGTTTCTGCACCTGTCATATAGCCTCCCCCTTACCGTCCTCCCTGGACGCTTTACTTTCGTTGTCGGCGCTTTGCCCGCTGCCGTGACCGCCGTGCCCGCCGTGACCGCCGTGCCCGCCGTGCCCGCCGTGCCCGCCGTGCATAAACAAATGAATTCCGACACACGCCGCAAGGAAAACAAGCAGCAGCGTGTTACCCGTCAGAAGATGCGCACGATGTTCATAAACGAGTAGGAAAATTACCAATCCGCCGAATACGCTAAATACGGTCCAGATTCGGGATGGCCTCATCTTATGGTCTTGGTGATGATCGTTGGACACTACACTCGCCTCCTTTTACTATGGGTTGGAATGAGCTGATCGTAATTGGCGCAAATCGTAGCGAAGCGCATGTAGGACTTGTTAACCCGACTCGGCCCGCGGTCGGCGCAACAATGTTGGAGACCACGGCATTCGGCCAGACGAGAAGGGCGAATTTCACTCGTTCTGCAGTGAAAGCCACCGCAAAGCAGACAGGAATATCTGTTTGCAATTTAAGCCGCATGATCCTCATCAAGTGTCCCTTGTTCGGCCCTATTTTCTTTTAATCGCAAAAGTTGCGCATTGATGGCGCAAATAATTGTGCTTGAGGACATAAAGACGGCGCCGAGGGCAGGACTGAGCAGAATACCTAATGGGAAAAAAGCTCCCGCAGCGGCCGGAATCGCGAATGTATTATACCCTGTCGCCCAAACGAGGTTCTGAATCATCTTGCCGTAGGTTGCGCGGGCAAGGCTCAGGATCGCGGCGACGTCAAGCGGATTGCTCTTGACCAGAATGATGTCCGCCGTCTCGATCGCGACATCAGTGCCGGCGCCTATAGCAATCCCAACATTGGCCTGCGCCAAGGCTGGCGCATCGTTGACGCCGTCGCCTGTCATAGCGACAACAAGACCGCGCGATTGAACTTCCTTGACTTTCGCCGCCTTTTCGTCCGGCAGCACTTCTGCGATTACTTCATCGAGGCCAATTTCCTCTCCAACCCATTTAGCGACTTCCTTATTGTCGCCAGTGAGCATGATGCATTGAATGCCCATCCGGCGAAGCCGCGCAATCGCCTGTTTCGACTCCGGGCGAATAATATCAGCAAGCGCTATCGCGCCGGCTAGCACGTTATCGATCAGGACAAAGATAACCGTTTTGCCCTGCCGACTCAATTCCTCGAAGCGCGGATCGTCGACATTGAATCCGTTGCTGCGGACGTACCCGGGACTGACGGCTTTGACGTCCTTGCCTTTTACGACGCCTTCTGCACCTTTGCCGGGAATCGCCCGGAATTTATCGACGTCCCATTTCTCTTTCGCGTCTTTGACGATGCCCTTAGCAATGGGGTGTTCGGAATGAGCCTCGATTGAGGCGGCGTAAGCGACGATTTCATGCGCGGTGTGGCTATCGGAGAAAACAATGGTGTCGGTGATCCCGAATTCGCCTTGCGTCAGCGTGCCCGTCTTGTCGAAGATGATGGCGTCGATATTGCGCGCTTCTTCAAACGCAGTCCGGTCTCGGATTAAAAGGCCGTTGGTCGCGGCGATCGCCGTCGAGCGCGCGACGACCAGCGGCACCGCAAGGCCGAGCGCATGCGGACAGGCGATGACCATCACCGTTACCGCGCGCTCCATGGCGAAGGCGAAACCCTGTCCGGTTAGCGCCGCCCAACCAAACGCGGTGAAAAGCCCTCCGAAGAGCGCAATATAGGTCAGCCATTTCGCTGCGGTATTCGCAAGGTCCTGGGTTTTCGACTTGCTCGCTTGCGCTTCTTCGACAAGACGAATGACACTCGACAAAAATGTTTCATCGCCGGTCCTTGCAACAGCGACCGTGATCGACCCTTCGCCGTTGATCGAGCCGCCGATCACTTGTGCGCCTTCGATCTTAACAACCGGCTTCGATTCCCCGGTAAGCATCGACTCATTGACCGAGGTTTCACCTTTTACGATCACGCCGTCTGCCGGTACTTTTTCACCGGGCTTGATCAGCAGGTTATCGCCGTTTTTGAGTTGCGAAACCGGAACGTCGTTGGTTGCGCCGTCTTGCATTATCAGATGTGCCGTATCAGGCATTAAGCGCGCCAATTTTTCGAGAGCTTTACCCGCACCCATGACCGATTTCATTTCGATCCAGTGGCCGAACAACATGATGGCGACCAGCGTCGATAATTCCCAAAAGAACGTCTCTGCTGCGCCGGTAATGGTGACGGCTACGCTATAAAGATACGCCGCCGATATGGCGACCCCAATTAGGGTCATCATGGCGATATCGCGCGATGTAATCTCGCGCCACATACCTTTCAGGAATGGCCAGCCACCGTAGAAATAGACAATGCTCGATAGAATCGCGAGCACATAGCTGTCTCCTGGGAAGGCCAAAGTTTCTTCCAGACCCATAAAACTTTGGATCATCGGCGCCAGCGCCAGGACCGGAATTGTTAGGATAAATGTGACCCAGAAGCGCTTTCTATAGTCGGCAACCATGGCCCCATGGTCGTGACCGTCGGCGCTCGCGCCGTGACCTTTGTGACCGCCGTGATGTTCGTGGCGGTCGTGCTTTGCGTGGGCGTGATGAGCGTGCGTCGTGTGATCCATGAGTGAGACCCCCTTGGTCGTTATTGTTAATATCTAGGACTGCTTGGTGTTTCGTTGCCGATTAGGCCGCCGCGCTTCATGTGCAACGTTGGTCGGCCTGCTCGCGAATTTTGATGGCTGACGAATGAATGCCTCTCGGCAATCCTCTGAACAAAAGAAATACGCCCAGCCCTCATAGTCCAACTGGCCCGCAGCGTCGGCGATGTCGATGATCTTTTTACAGACAGGATCGGTTACTGTTGTTTCCATATCGCTTGGCTCATCAATGAAATACCATGCCTTCAATGTGGTAGCCGGCGTCTACATGCATGGTCTCGCCGGTAACGCCGCTGGCGTAATCGCTCGCTAGAAAAAGCGCCGCGCGACCGACCTCGTCAGCGTCGATCGTGCGGCGCAACGGCGCCTTGGTGCTTGTCTCATTCAATAATTCGTCAAAATGTTCGATGCCGGATGCGGCGCGCGTCGCAACCGCGCCGGCGGAAAGCGCGTTGACGCGGATCGCTTTGGGCCCGAGCTCATGGGCAAGATAGCGTACGGAACTCTCAAGCGCCGCTTTTACAGGACCCATCACGTTATAATGGTCAACGACGCGTTCGGCGCCGAAGAAACTGAGCGTCGTCAGGCTGCCTCCATCCCGCATCAGGGGCTCGGCGAGATGAGCCATTCGGATAAAGGAATGGCAGGAGACGAGCATCGATTCGGCAAAGCCTTCCGCCGAGCAGTCCGTCAACCTTCCATGGAGGTCGTCTTTGCGCGCCCAGGCGATCGAATGAAAACAGAAGTCGAGGCGGTCCCATTGTTCGGCGATTTGTTCAAACACCGCTTCGAGGGAACCTTCGTCATTAACGTTACATGGCTCGAAAATCTCCGCGCAGACTTCCTGGGCCAAGGGTTCCACGAACGGCTTCGCCTTGTCGTCAAGATAGGTCATAGCGAGAGCGGCGCCTGCACTACGCAGACGCTTCGCCGACGCCCAAGCAAGGCTGTGCTGATTGGCGACGCCCATGACCAGACCTTTCTTGCCGGTAAGATTCATGTTCTCCGGGTACAATTCCTTTGGTCCTTTCAAGTAATACGAATACTTTCGCCCTTCCCCTCAAAGCTGCAAATCGGGCGTGCGCTCGCGCTGTGCATTCATGCGACACCACGGACAGTCGCAATCCATGTGACGGCAGCCGGGATGATTGAGCCGGTCGCCAAAACCAGCTGTAGCGATAGGGAAAAGCGCCTGATGAAAGAGCGAACCGTGATAAAGACGGCGCAATCCGTCGCGGCCCGCAGCGCGCGACAGGCGCCCGAGCGCCCAAGCCCGGCCCCGCTCGCCGACCGTTTGAAACACCATTCGATTGACCACACCCGCGCCATGGCCCGACCCGAGGCGGCGGCGCAACAAGCGCTCGTAGGATTCGCCACTGAGAATACTGCGCGCCGCAAGCGCGCCGGAAAGAAGCGCATAACGCAGGCCAAAGCCTGCGAGCGCGTCCTGCAAGCCCGCGCGCTCACCAACCAACCATCTGTCCTTTCGCTCAACCCGGGTGATGCGCGAGAGCATGCCATATCCGCCGAACGGTTTCGGTTCGCCCATCTTTAGGCTGGCATATTGTTCAAAAAACGCTTTCGCTGCTTCAAGGCATTCGCCATGCCGCTTGAAATCGCGGAACATGCAGACCGCCAATGTGCCGCGGCCATCCGAGACAAGAAGATAGGCGTAGCCCCAAGGCGCCAGCCTGTCATCAAAGCAGACATGTTGGGCGTCTCCCATTTCTGTTCGAAACGTATAGCCTGACGCGATCACGTCGGCGCGGCGCGGTCCCGTTGCAATCACCGCATTCTCTGGCGCGCGCTCTACCTCATCGCCAAATCGGATTTCGGCGCCAGCCCTGCGTGCTTCGCCTAACAGCGCTTCATCGAGCGTCCCGCCGCCTGACCCGCGCCGAAGTAGGTAATAGAGCGGTTTGTCGTCGGCGACCGTGTATCGCCGGCCCCTAAAATCATAAGCCTCGCCCCGGTGAACCGGATGGAGCGGCGCGTTGATCGGCACGCCGAGCCCCCTAAGTTCATCGAGAACGTCGCGCGCATCGCTCCAGTTCTCAAGCCCTTGAAAGTCGCCGTGAAACCGAGCGCCGACGCTGCGCCGACGCTCGCGTACAACGACACGGCGCCCGGCGCGGGCGAGCACAATGGCGCTCGCCAATCCCGACGGCCCGGCGCCAATCACTGTGATAGGCGCATCGCTTTCCGGCGCCATTTTCTAGCGCTCCAACACGTAGGCGCCAGGCGCCGGGGCGATCGACGGCGCCATGTCTGGCGGCGCCGTCAGAACGGAAGATCGTTTCGCAAGCCACTCAAGCCAGCACGGCCACCAGGAACCGTCATGGCGCGCCGCCGCGGCGCGCCAGGCGTCCGGGTCAAGATACGCTTCGAGATCGTCGTGGGTTCCGATCTGATGGCGTCTTTTCCTAAGGCCCGGCGGGTTAACGATGCCGACGTTGTGCCCGCCGCTGGTCAAAACAAAGGTAACGTCCGCGCTCGCCTGCGCCTGAACCTTGTAAACAGACCGCCAGGGCGCGACATGATCGTGCTCCGTGCCGACGGCGAAAATCGGCGCGCGCACGTCCCGCAAGGCGACTGGCTTGCCCTCAACGAGATACCGTTCTTGGGCGAAATCATTGTTCAAGAAGAGTTTTCGAAGATATTCCGCATGCATCTCGTAAGGCATGCGCGTTGCATCCGCGTTCCACACCATCAGATCGAACATCGCCGGCGCGTCGCCATGCCAGTAGCTACGAACCATTTTCGACCAGATGAGATCGCTCGAACGCAACAACTGAAAGGCGCCGGCCATTTGCCGTGCGTCAAGATAGCCTTGTTCGGCCATGACGTTTTCAAGGAACGTTACCTGCGCTTCATCGATAAAAAGCGTTAGCTCCCCGGCTTCTGTGAAATCGGTTTGCGCAGCGAGCAAGGTCAGCGATCGAAGGCGGTCGTTTCCGTCCCGCGCCATAGAAGCAGCAGCGATGGCCGCGAGCGTGCCGCCGAGACAATAGCCGACCAGATGAAGCTTGCCGGGTGCGATCGATGCAACTTGGCGAACCGCCGCGTCGACGCCAAGCCGCCGGTAATCGGCAAGAGATAAATCTCGGTCGGCGGCGGTCGGATTTTTCCATGAGATCATGAAGACCGTAAAACCGTTCTTCACAAGATAGCCGACAAGCGAGTTTTCAGGTGACAAATCCAGAATATAGAATTTCATGATCCAGGCCGGCGTAATCAGAATCGGCTCCGGGCGCGTTTTCTCCGTTTGCGGTTCATATTGGATGAGCTCAATCAGCTCATTTCGATAGACAACCTCGCCTGGCGTTGTCGCTAAATCGCGGCCGAGAACATAATCGCTAAGGTCTGCGCCACGTGTCGCGTCAAGCGCGCGCGTCCAATCATCAAGCCATAGCGAATACCCGCGCTGAAGATTGCGCCCGCCTTCCTTCAGGGTCCTCGCGATGATCGCCGGATTGGTCGCTGGAAAATTCGCAGGCGAAGCCATATCCAGCAGCTGGCGGCCGACGAAGCCGACAACGTCTCGATGATGCTTGTCGACGCCCGGCGGCCCGGCCGTAGCATGGGCCCACCACTCTTGGGCCAATAAAAAGCCTTGCGCATAAGTGCGAAAGGGCTGCGTGTTCCAGAGATCGTCCGCAAATCTTCGGTCTTTCGCTTCGGGTTCAATGCAGGTTTCGCAATCGGGATCGACGCAGGCGCGCAGGCAATATTCGATAAAGCGCCAATAGGCGTTTGCAGCGTCGGCGATGAGATTGGCCTGCACATCGACCGATTTTGACAAATGAAGGGCCCAATCCGTATAGGCGAGCGCCAGCGCCGTCGGCGACACCCCGCCCGTGATTTTCCCGATCGCCGCATCCATAGCGCGGTCAAAGGACGGCGGATGGGGCGGCGCCGGCGCAGCGATGCTGTTAATCTCCGTCCGCTGATCCATCACGCGCCCGCTTTCGGAAAACACGCTTCTTCCGGCATAGGCGCGCAGCATCCATCGAGCGCATCGTCCGTATGGTCGAGAGCCGGCCGCAATTGGTATTCCGGTTCTGGAGGCGCCAGCTTTCGGGCGAGCGCCAGGGCCGCCAAACGCGCCGCAGGGGGATCGGCCCGTGAAGACAATACGATGGGGGCTTTAAGACCAACGACCAGGCCGGCTAACGTCGCGCCGGCAAGATATTCAAGATTCTTGGCGAGAATGTTGCCCGAAACGAGATCGGGCGTGAGCACGATGTCGGCGGCGCCTGCTACCGGCGAGGCGATGCCTTTGACCTCCGCGGCTTTCATCGAAACTGCATTGTCGAAAGCGAGCGGCCCGTCGACCTCGGCCCCTTTGATCTGCCCGCGGCGCGCCATCACCGATAGCGCCGCCGCATCGGTCGTCGATTCAATCAGCACATTGACGGTTTCAACGGCGGAAAGAATAGCGGCTTTTGGTCGCTCAATACCGAGCGATCGCATCACGTCAATGGCATTCTGTAAAATCTGCGCCTTCGCCGTTAGGTCCGGCGCGATGTTGACGGCGGCGTCGGTGATCGCCAGCAATCTCGGATAGGCCGGTATATCGGCGATAAAGACATGACTAACGCGCCGGCCCGGCACGCGCAGGTTTGCGCTTGAACTCAGGAGCGCCTTCATGAAGACATCCGTATGAATGAAGCCTTTCATCAACGTGTCGACCCCGCCGCCGCCAAGAAGTCCGGCGCCGGTCGCCGCGGCCTGTTCCTCCGACCACGCCGCCACAACAGCATCCGGATCAATCTCAAAGCCGATTTCCCGCGCCTTCTCCGCGATTGCGTCGGGATCGCCGATGAGAAGCGGTCTGATCAACCCGCGCGCCTGGGCGTCGTGAACGGTCTCCAGAACTTCTCGCTGTTCCGCGCAGACGATTCCGACCCGCACGGGCGGCGCCGCTTTCGTCAGTTCGATAAGGTCGTCAAGGGTTTCCAATTTCGTGGTCATGACAACTCGCTCGCTGTCTCATCGTCCGCTGCGAACGACGCCGCATGACGCGCGATAACAAGCTCTTCGTCCGTAGGCATCGCGTTAAGCTTGATCAGGGATTCGTCCTTTGAGATCACGGGGCCGCCGCTTTCGTTCCGCGCTTTGTCGAGGCGCAGAGGCAAAAGCGTTTCCAGCGGTCTTAAAATCTGAGCGCGAATTGTTGGCGCGTGCGCGCCGATGCCGCCGGTTAGGACAATCCGGTTTACGCCGCACATACTGGCGGCGAGCGCTCCAATGCGCTTTCGCGCCTGAAAACAGAAATAATCGATAGCGTCGTGAGCGCAGGCTTCCGACGAGGCCAACAGGTCTTTCATGTCGCCGCTGATGCCGGAAAGCCCCAGGAGTCCCGATTGTTCATAAAGCAATGACTGAAGGTCGCTTGTAGACATTCCCTTCGCTTGAAGGAGATACAGCACCAGTCCTGGATCGATGTCGCCGCATCGCGTCGCCATGGGAAGGCCTGAAAGCGTCGAAAACCCCATAGTCGTGTCGATGCTTTTCCCGTTCATAACAGCGGTCATGGATGCACCCGCGCCAAAATGGGCGACGATTATTGCGGCGCTTGCAGCCTCCTTACCCTCCGTTCGGTTAATGTGGTCGATGACGAATTCACAGGATAATCCATGGTAGCCGTATCGCCGGATTTCCTGCCTCTCGATTTCACGCGGCAGGCCCGTCTTGCGCGCAATGGCCGGCGTCGTGTGATGAAACGCAGTGTCGAAACAGGCGATCTGCGTGGCTTTAGGCAGTCGCAACCGCGCCGCGACGATGCCTTCAATATTCGCCGGCAGGTGCAATGGCGCAAGTGGAATAAGCTTACGCAGATACGATTCAAGCTGCGCCGTAACCGGCTGCGGACAGTCACAGTCGGGACCGCCATGGACGACGCGATGACCGACAATATCGACGGCGTCAACATCGGCGACGCTGTCAAGCTCCGTCATCGCCCAGTCGAGCGCCGCGGGGTGATTGACGCAAGGGCCTGTCTCATCAGTCAAGACCGCACTGACGCCGTCCAAAATCTTGAGCCGGCTGTCGTCCGCGCCGATGCGCGAAACCGAACCTTCAAAGAGACGCAACGGCTCGCTCGCTAATTCGAACAGTGCGAATTTAAGGCTTGACGACCCGGCATTCAGAACGAGCGCCGTCGGCCGCGTCTGTTGAAGGCCACGAACGGCCGAGCCGCCCAATTCGGCAAAGGTCTCAAGATTATGAACCGACGGCAAGACCATCATTCGCCCTTATCGGATTTATCCGATGACGCTCTGGCCGCCACAAATAACGGCTGGAACATGGTCGGCGTCGACCAGTTATAGAGCCAATCAAATGCTTGCTCGCCAACGGCGTCGCGGGCCTCGCGCCAGCGACGGATCGCGGCCTCAACATCATCGGCGGCGCGCCGCTCGGCTTGAGCAAAACGATTATCCGGGCTCGCACGACGGCGCGATTTTTCCGCCAGTTCCGCTGCGGTCGCAACGACCGACATGAAAGGATTGAGTTTTTCCGAATAAAGGTAGCGCGACGCCCGCATCGGATGCGCCCATTTGAGCGCCTCTGCGGTCATCGGACTCGCCCAGGCGCGCACGAAAGGGCTTAAAAATTTTGCGTAGAAACCTTCCACCGTTTCAGAAACGGCATCGACTTTTTCAAAAGCTTCATTTGGCGTCTCAAAATGCAAGTCCTCGACTCGGCGCGGCTCAAAGCGCACTGTATACTGATCGTGTTCGCAATCGGGATCGCCTGTCGGATTGTCGATCCGCATTTCATAAAGACCGGGCTCAAGTTGTTCGACATCTCCCATGCTTTCCAGAATCGCGCGGTGTTCGAAGCGTGCAACCTTGGCGGAAACGAAAATTCCAAGGTGACCCACATGGCGGTTGATCAGGTAGACAATCCGTTGGCCCGCGGCTTTTAGCTCTTCCGTTGTTGGATAAACGGTTGGAATCCAGCCTAACGCCTGATGCGGCGGCGTGATGTTGTCGCCAAAAGATGCAAAGATGACGAGCGGGCTCGAAATATTTTTAAGGTTTACCGCACAGCCTTCGCAGAGTTCGACCTCGCCCTGCTCGAGGCGGTTGCCGATAAAGAGATTTTCAACGATCGACAGCATTTCTTCGCGGCTGAGGCGATAAAACCCGCCCCACCAGCGCTCAAAATCGAGAAACCGGTCCCGCTCCTTGTCGATATTCAAATAAAGATCGGCGTATTTGCGCCAGATCGCGCCTTCGGGTTTCAAGTTTTCGAAATTCTGGACGAGCCAGGCGCCGTCAAAGACGCCAGCCCCGAGATCACCGATGAAATGCGTCAGCCACGATCCCCCAAGAAATCCGGCGGCAAGTCGCATCGGATTGGCGCCCGCCTCCCCGGCCCAATAAGAAAGCGGCGAGCCGTTCATTACCACCGGGCCTGCCCTATCGCCGCAATCGGCGGCAAGCAGGGCCGCCGCCCAGCCGCCCTGGCAATTGCCATAAAGGATCGGCGCGCGATCGCCGTGCAGCGCTTTCAGCATTTCCACAAAACGGCGCATCGTATGCAGAACGTCGGCGAGCGTTTGACCCGGCTTGGGATCGGGCTCAAACACCACAAAGTAAACGGGATAGCCTTCGTGGAGAGCGATTCCCACTTCGGAATCTCGTTTGAAACCGCCGATGCCGGGACCATGGCCGGCGCGCGGTTCGATGATCATGACCGGCGGTTTTTCAGGATCGAGGCAATCCTCGAGGCAAATATCATCAACCTCGATGATCTTCAGGAGTTTATAGTTCGATGGGGGTTCGAACGCGCCGCCGTCGGCGACCTCTTCATACTTGAACTTCAAAAGCGGCGGCAGGCCTTCGCGCTCATGCTCAAGCATATTATTGGCGCGCTGGCGCAATGCGTCCCAGAATAGGATCTGGCGTTGGGCGGCGTCGATCACGAAGTCGGCGAACGCCGCGACATGCGGCACAGCGACGATGGGGCTTTGATCCACATCCGCGCTGATACCTGCATCCCCCGGCTGCTCGACGCTGTGTTGCACGCCCACACCCTGGCTGCGCCGACCCTCCACCCGCTTGTCGAGATTCCGCGCGCTCACCGTCGAGGTCGCTCCGTCCGGCATCGTCCTGTTCCTTCTGTTTTTGGAGGGGTACGCCTTATGCCCCCGACTTGTTCATCGATTTCTCAGCCGCCTGGGCGCCCGCTTCCGCGATGTGATCGACCATATCGCAGCAGCAATTCGCGAATGTTTCAGCGACTTCGGAAAAATGCTGCACGGATGCCTCCATCAATTCACGATAAGTTTCGCTCTGATGCTCAAGGCGCACGCTTATGTCCGGTTCGTTAGCGCCGGACGCGGCTTTCTGTACGGTCTCCATCGTCGACTTTACGAAAGCCGCCTGCCGCGCCGCCAAATCTTGGGCGGTTTTTACCAGCATTGAAGAGACATCGCCCATCGCCTTGGCGCCTTCCATATGCGCACCGACAATGCCGGCGAAGTCAGGGACGGCGAAGTCCAGTGATGATTGCTCCTTAGCGCCAGGCGAATTCGCCGACGCATCCTGTTTCGGCGCGGTCCTCCGCGCAGTTGATTTTGTTGCGTTTTTTTCAGTCATAAATGCCTCCTCAGCGGCCCGCTCTTGTCAAATGCGGCGCGGGTTGAACAAAGCCCGGGATGGACGATGGATGCGGATCCTGATTGGGATCGCGCTTTAATAGACGCGGCGCCCACCCTCGCATTACAGGTTTCCTCAAAAGTTTTTCGATTCTTAACGGACGCCGCCGCGCAAGCTTTAACCATCATTGCCTCCATCTGCGCCTGACGCCGCAGCGATGCGATCGCGGGTCTGATGCGCCGTAGGGCAGTCGCATTGAAGAAAGCCGTGCATCGGACAGGTTTCGCAGGTTTGCTCAAGCCGTCTTTTGAGCGCCTGTCGGGACCTGTGAAGTTTCACACGGAAAGCGTTTTCATTGAGGCCAAGATCGGCGGCGACCGCATCGCGAGCCTCGCCGATGAGGTCGGCGCGCCACAAAATGGCGGCGTATTCTTCGTTCAGGGTAGGTAGAAGTTTGTAGAGACAGGCGCATATGACGAAATCTATTTCCTCGTCGTCAATCGCTGGAAATAGAGCGGCGTCCGCCTTATAGGCTTCAGTCAGCCGCGCGCGGCGGCCCTTTGCGCGATAATGATCGGCGATGACACTTCTTAGAACGCGCGCCATCCAGCCGCGGAGCTTGTCCGCATCGCGCAATTCCGAATAACGCGTCAGGACTTTGACGTAAAACTCCTGTAAGACATCGGCCGCATCGTGCTCATCCCCAAGACGCCATACGAGAAACCGGAAGATGTCGCGATGGACCTCGATCAACACGGCTTCAATAGCCGCTTTCTTTTTAGAAAGGGCGATGTCCTCTGCTTCCTCGGCTCCTTGATCCATAAACTGAGGCCTTGCAGTTGGCAGCGTGCAGTTCGCAAAAACATTCGCAGCAAGCTGAATTACCGCGTCTCACATAGTCCAGACGCAATTTCTCATACGCGGCGGCGGCCGCGTCCCCTCACCGCCAAAAAAATAATTGCTGGTGAAACCGTAACGCGGGGCTGCGTTATGCGTCTAAGAGTTGGGAATAACGGGCATATCCTCCAGCTTTTCACCAGTCAGAGACAGGATTTCTAACCGATGGGAAATGGCTTATGAGCTTTTCGAGCGACTTACCCGCCAGCATATGGACAATCCGGCCCTCGAGTCGGGATTTTTCCGGTTACCTTATAACACGGAATGTTGGCGAAAATGACACGGCGCGGGATTTGCCTGTCACAAACGTATGATCTCAATGTATGTCGCTGGGTCGGCTGAAATTCGAAAAGACACCTGCTTTGTTGTGAGGGCGATGAGCTGTCAAGTTGATCGCCTTCGCGCGCGAAAGACGGCGGCTCCGCCGCTTGGTGTCCTGCGCTGATTCTGAAGCTGACATGACGAGAAAGAAGAAAGCGCAGTGTAATGATGAACGATCTCTCGGCTAAAGCAAAAACTCGGCATGAGAAGACTGCTAGCGGAGCGCTAGCACATTTTGTCTCTCGCCACGGCGCGCCTTTCATACTCGCAGGACTGCTCTGGTATGTTTTGTGGCTCGGCCATTTTCCCGAACTTAAAACGCCGGACGATGCAATGCGCCATGTCTCGTGGGTAGGTGTGGGCGCACTTATTTATCTCGCAGCGCAAATTCGGAGTGTGATTTCCTTTCCGCGCAAGGGCGTGGCTCATCCGGTAATTGGGTTCGTCGTGTCGCTGCTGCCGTTATTAATTTCACTTTATGCAGGGCTTGACTGGGCGCGCGGGGAGAAAACCTTAACCGTTTTCCAGGTGATCGTGCTTCAGCAGGCAAGTTTGGCGGTGCTGATAGACGTGATTTTTTTCACTTATGTATCCATGCGCCTAGCGCAGCACTCACTTCCCATCGCGACAGAAGCCGTATGATTCCTTTTTTCCTCAATCACAAGGCGAACACCGAGCAGGAGAATGATTTATGAGTTTTTGGCAGGCACAATTCCATCGGCGGTTACGTAAGGCGATACGCAAAGGCCGCATCGAAATCATCTATCCCGACGGCGCGACCCACTGTTACGGCGAGCCCTGTGCGGCGCCCTTACGCGTGCGCATAACGACGCGGTCGTGGCTGCGCCGGCTGACGCTCGACCCCGAACTGGCGCTTGGCGACGCCTATATGGATGGCGGCCTGATTATCGAGGCCGGCGATCTATATGCGCTAATGGATCTAGTCTGGAGCAATGTCTTGTCTTCAGGCGACGGGACCGGCGCGGCAATCCCCGCGGCGGCGCGTCGACTGTTGCGGCGCCTCGATCAATTCAACCCCGCCGGCCGGGCGCTGAAGAACGTCGCCCATCATTATGATCTCGGCAATGACTTTTATCGCCTCTTTCTCGATGACGATCTCCAGTATTCCTGCGCCTATTTCGAACGGCCGGACATGTCGCTTGAGGACGCGCAAGCAGCAAAAAAGCGGCTGATCGCCAGAAAACTGCTGATTGAACCTGGTAAGTCCATATTAGAGATCGGCTGCGGATGGGGCGGGCTCGGACTTTCGCTTGCCGCGGAAACCGGTGCGCGCCTTGACGGCATTACGCTCTCCAAGGAACAGCTGAACGTCGCGAATGCGCGCGCCGCATCGAAAGGATTGTCAAAACGCGCCCGTTTCGAGCTGAGTGACTACCGAGCGGTTGAAAACGGCTACGACCGTATCGTCTCTGTGGGCATGTTCGAACATGTGGGCGTACCGCACTATCAGCAATATTTCGACCAGGTGGCGAAATTGCTGAAAGATGACGGCGTGGCGCTCATCCATACGATCGGCCGTCCAGACGGGCCCGGCGCCACCAATCCCTGGATTGCTCGGCATATCTTTCCCGGCGGCTACATCCCCGCACTGTCGGAAATCGTTCCGTCGATCGAGCGCGCCGGCCTCTTCATCACCGATCTCGAAGTCTTGCGGCTTCACTACGCCCAAACGCTCAAAGAATGGCGGCGGCGATTCCTAGAGAATGCGCATAAGGTGACACGCATGTATGATGCTCGGTTCGTCCGTATGTGGGAATTCTATCTCGCCTCAAGCGAGCTTTCCTTCCGTCACGGCGCGCATACCGTCTTTCAATTGCAGCTCGCCAAACGTCAGGAAGCCGTACCGGTCACACGCGGCTATTTGCTTGAAGAGCCGCCGGCCCGGTCTTTCCAGACGGAAAAACCCCGCGTCGTCGCATAAATCACAAGGGACGTTGAATGACAAAAGACAAGTCGGGAAGGGACTCGCTCACCGGGCACGACGCTTACAAGAAGGCCCTGCGCGATTTGCAGATCGAGCTCGTGAAAGTGCAGCGCCACTTGATTGCTCACGACCACCGCGTTCTAATTATTTTCGAGGGTCGAGACGCCTCCGGCAAAGACGGCGTCATCAAGCGCATCGTCGAACATTTGAGCCCGCGCGAAACGCGCGTCGTCGCGCTCGGCAAGCCGTCCGATCATGACCGGCGGTCCTGGTACTTTCAACGCTTCACGCCGCATTTGCCGGCGGATCAGGAACTCGCTCTCTTTAACCGCTCCTGGTACAATCGCGCAGGCGTCGAGCGCGTCATGGGTTTTTGCACGGAGGAAGAGTTAGAGGCATTTATCACAGACGTAGGTCCGTTCGAAAAAATGCTGATTAACTCAGGTGCGCAGATACTCAAGTATTACCTCGACATCGATCGTAAGGAGCAGTTTCGCCGGCTCGAAGACCGGCGCATCAATCCCCTGAAACAATGGAAGGTCAGCCCGATTGATGAAGTCGCGATTGAAAAATGGGATGACTATACTGAGGCCCGCAACGATATGCTCGCCCGGACGAGTTTCGAAGAGGCCCCCTGGCACGTTGTGCGGACAAACAACAAAAAAGCTGCGCGCCTCAACGTCATTCGTCACATTCTTTCAAAGCTCGATTGTCCCGATAAGGACGTTCATATGGCGCATCCAGATGAGGATATCTTATTCGCGTTTTCGAAAGACCGTCTGAAGGACCTCGCCGCCTAACGCCGTAGCGCCGCGCAATCATCTTGGGACCAAGTCGCCCACGGCGCCATCACAGCCAATTGAGGACATTTCCATATGAAACAGGCGATACAACCGGACGAGGCGGCCGCGCTCATCCCCGACGGCGCCGTCCTTCTGATCGGCGGCTTTATGGGAGTCGGCTCCCCGCACCGCCTGATCGACGAATTGGTCGAACGGGGCGCAAAAGATCTCACGATCGTCAGCAACGACACCGCGACCCCTGAAAAGGGCGTCGGCAAGCTTATCGCCGCCGGCGCTGCGCGAAAGGTCGTCACTTCGCATATCGGCCTTAATCCGATCACCCAAAAGAAGATGTTTGACGGCGTGCTTGACGTGGAGCTTGTTCCGCAAGGAACGCTTGTCGAACGCATCCGCGCCGGCGGCGTCGGGCTCGGCGGCGTACTGACCAAAACTGGGCTCGGCACGCTTGCGGCCGACGGCAAGCGCACTGTCGACATCGACGGCGCAACCTGGCTGCTCGAAAAGCCGATCCGCGGCGATTTCGCACTGATCGCCGCGCATCAGGCGGATTATGTCGGTAATCTCGAATATTCCCTGACTGCCCACAATTTCAACCCGGTGATGGCGATGGCGGCCGACATCGTCATCGCGGAACCTCAAAACATCGTCCCCGTGGGCGTGATCTCTCCTGATTGCGTCAAGACGCCGGGCGTTCTTGTCGATCATCTTCTGGCGAGGGCCGCCTGATGGATGCAAAACAGATCATCGCCCGGCGTGTCGCCGCCGAAGTCAAACCGGAGACCCTCGTCAATCTCGGCATCGGTCTGCCGAGCATGGTCGCGAATTTTCTGCCCGAGAAAGCCCACGTCTTTTTCCAGGCGGAAAACGGCGTTGTCGGGCTCGGCGCCCGCCCGCCGGAGGGTATGGAAGACCCAAACCTCACCGACGCCGGCGGCGGTTTCGTGACCGCCGTTCCAGGCGCGGCCTCCATCGACAGCGCCGTGAGTTTCGGGCTCATCCGCGGCGGCCATCTCGACATGACGGTGCTTGGCGGCCTTCAGGTCGATGCAAAAGGCCGGCTCGCCAATTGGATTATTCCCGGCAAGATGGCGCCCGGCATGGGCGGCGCCATGGATCTGGTCACAGGGGCGAGGCGCGTCATCGTCGCGATGCTCCACACGCAAAAAGGAATGCCTAAAATTGTGCCCGAATGCACGCTGCCGGTCACGGCGCAGCGCCGCGTCGATCTGATCGTCACCGAACTGGCTGTTATCGAGCCAACCGACGCCGGGCTGGTGGTGCGCGAGCGCGGACCAGACGTTAAACTCGAAGACATCATAAACGCCACGGCGGCTCCGCTGATCGCCCAGCAAGAACCTCCCGAAATGCGCCTTCCTGATTTAGGCCTGCGCACCGAGCGGGGCGTTCAAGTCAATATCGAAGTCTCGAACGGCGGTGCCGGCGTCGAAGCTGGCGTCTGCCACGCTATCAATAGGTAAAGACCATGAAACACAAACGCTTGATCGTCGGCGCGGGCCTGTTGGGCCTCATTATTCTGATCGCCGGATGGACCCTCTATGGAAGGAACAATCATTCCAATTCGGAAATCGTACTGCTCGGCAATGTAGATGTACGCCAGGTTGATCTTGCGTTCAAAGTGCCGGGTAGGCTGGCCGCAATGAATTTTGAGGAAGGAGACGCCGTCCAGACCGGCGACATCGTCGCATCACTCGAAAAGCCCGACTTTGAAGACGAACGAGCGCTCGCAGAGGCCAACGTCATTGCACAATCTAGTCTCCTTAATAAACTCGAAAGCGGCGCACGGCCCGAAGAGATAGAACAGGCGCGCGCCGCCGTCGCATCGCGGCAGGCTGCGTTCACGCTTGCGCAATCGACGCTTACGCGCATGGAACGGCTCGCCGAGACTGACGCCGCATCGCATCAGTTACATGAAGAAGCGCAGGCCAAGCGTGACGAAGCCGCCGCCGCCCTCAGAACAGCGCAGGAAGGCCTCGCTATTGCGGAGACCGGCGGACGCGCCGAGGACATCGCCGCGGCGCGCGCTGCTCTGGCCGCAAGCGAGGCAAACTATCGACTTGCGGAACGCCGCCTTGCCGACGCCGATGTGAAAGCGCCGAGCGACGGCGTAATCCTGACTCGCGTGCGCGAGCGCGGGGCAATCGTCAATGCCGGCGAGACCATCTACACTTTGTCGCTCATTTCGCCCGTATGGGTCCGTACCTATGCGTCAGAACCGGATCTCGGCCGCATCCAGCCCGGCATGATGGCGGAAGTCCGGACCGATTCGGGGGGCGTCTATAAAGGACAGGTCGGGTTCATTTCTCCCGTCGCCGAATTCACACCGAAAACCGTGGAAACCCGTGAGTTGCGCACGGCGCTGGTCTACCGCGTGCGGATAATTGTCGACAATCCCGATGGCGGGCTGCGCCAGGGCATGCCCGTCACAGTGACGCTCGAAGCTATGCATTCGTCATGAGCGAAGAACTTGTTCAAATTAACAGCGTTTCGAAACGCTTCGGCAAGAACGGCCCGGTCGCGCTTAACGCCGTCTCCGCAAGCGTTTTCGGCGGCCATGTCACCGGCCTCGCTGGCCCTGACGGCGCCGGCAAGACAACACTGTTGCGGCTGATCGCCGGGCTCCTGAAACCTGACAACGGCGCGCTCATGGTTTGTGGTCATGACACGCTCCGAGCGCCCGGCGACCTCAAGAGCGACGTCGCCTATATGCCGCAGCGCTTCGGCCTATACGAGGACCTCACCGTAATAGAGAACCTTCATCTTTATGCGGATTTAAGGGCTGTGACTGGTCCGGAAAGAAAGGGCGCGATCGACCGCCTGCTCGCCTTTACGGCGCTTGAGCGTTTCACGGGTCGTCTCGCTGGGGCGCTTTCGGGCGGTATGAAACAAAAACTCGGACTTGCGTGTGCGCTCATCAAAAAGCCGCGGCTTCTACTGCTTGACGAACCAAGCGTGGGCGTCGATCCGATTTCCCGCCGTGAGCTCTGGCGAATGGTATATGAGCTTGTCGATCAAGGCATTGGCGTTATCTGGAGCACCGCTTATCTGGACGAGGCCGAACGCTGTAAAACAGTCTTGCTTTTGAGCCAAGGCGAGTTGATCTATCAGGGCGCGCCCCAAACGCTCACGCAGAGCGTCGCCGAATACACTTTTCTCATCAACGGCATTACGGGAGATAAACGCGCCGTGCTGACGCGCGCCCTTGACGACCCGCAAGTGCTTGATGGCGTCATTCAGGGCGACGCTGTACGCCTTGTCCTCAAGGACGGCGCATCCCCGCCCCCGTCGGTCGACGAATTGCAGGCCGGCGAGGTCGCCGAAATCGTCCGGACACCACCGCGCTTTGAAGACGCGTTCATGACGCGGGTCGGCGGCGCCACAAAAGGCGCTTCCCCGTTTGCAGGCGCGCCGCTGCACGGCGCGAGCAGTGACGAAATCGTCGTTGAAGCCGAGGCTCTGACGAAACGCTTCGGCGACTTTACCGCCGCGGATCAAATCAGCTTCGCTATCAAGCGGGGCGAGATATTCGGTCTCATCGGCCCCAACGGCGCTGGCAAATCGACTACATTCAAAATGCTCTGCGGGCTGTTAAAACCGTCTACAGGCGCAGCCAAGGTAGCCGGGCTCGATCTCGCTAAAGCGCCCGGAAAGGCGCGCGCCCGACTCGGCTATATGGCGCAGAAATTTTCGCTTTATGGCGATCTAAGCGTACAGCAAAACCTCAACTTCTTTGCCGGCGTCTATGGGCTTTCAAATGCTGCGCGCAAAGGCGCCATCACCCGTATGATCGCAACCTTCGGCCTTGAAAGTTATCTCGACACCAATGCCGGCAGCTTGCCCCTCGGTTTTAAACAGCGACTCGCGCTCGCCTGCGCGGTCATGCACGACCCGGATGTTCTGTTTCTTGACGAGCCTACCTCCGGCGTTGACCCGCGCACGCGGCGCGAATTCTGGGGGCACATCAACGCTATGGTGTCGCGCGGCGTCACCATCATGGTGACGACGCACTTTCTCGACGAGGCGGAATATTGCGACCGCATGGCGCTGATCTATCGCGGCCGAACGATAGCGTCTGGCGCACCGGACGCCCTCAAACGACGCGCGAAAAGCTCCACGAACCAAAAGCCGACCCTTGAAGATGCGTTCATCGCGCTCGTCGAGGCCTTCGACCGGCAAGAAGCGGCATGACTGAGGCAGCCAAAAAATCGCGCGACGGCTGGCGGCGCATTCGCGCCCTAACGCGCAAAGAAACGCTGCAGGTCTTACGCGACCCAAGCAACCTTGTTGTCGCCGTCGTTCTTCCTTTGATTCTGCTTTTCCTGTTCGGCTACGGCGTCACTTTTGACCCGCGCCGTTTTGATATCGGTCTCGTCGTCGAACAGCCAACGCCCGAGTCGGGAAGCTTCACCGCCGCGCTTGCCAACTCGCCTATCTTCGGAATCGAAACAGCGCGCGACCGACGCGCCTTCGAAGCCGATCTTATCGCCGGAGACATCAAGGGAATTGTTGTTCTGCCGGCGGATTTTGCGGATCGCGCCTACCGCGGCGACACAGCGCCTATACAGGTGATCGTCGATGGGGGCGACCCAAACACGGCGGAACTCATTCGCACCTATGTTCAGCTCCTTTGGGCCAACTGGCTGCAGCAGGAATCGATTAGCCGCAGTCTGCCGCTTCTTCCCGTTCTCGCGAAGGCAGAACCGCAAATGTGGTTTAATCCGGAAGTTTCGAGTCGCAATTACCTGGTGCCCGGCTCTGTAGCGATCATCCTGATGCTGATCGGAGCGCTCTTGACGGCGCTCGTGGTCGCCCGCGAATGGGAACGAGGCACAATGGAAGCATTGCTCGCGACGCCTATAGGCATCGCTGAACTTCTTATTGGCAAACTGGCGCCGTATTTTGCACTCGGCATGATCTCAATGCTGATTTCGACACTCACCGCGGTCTTTGTGTTCGGCGTGCCGTTTCGCGGTTCTGTCGGTCTGCTTAGCCTCGTCTCAGCTCTTTTCATGCTTGCAGCGCTCGGGCAAGGTCTTTTCATTTCAACATTGGCGCGCAACCAGCTCGTGGCCGCACAGGCCTCTATTATGTCGGCATTTCTGCCGGCCTTTTACTTTTCGAATTTTGTATTCGAAATCAACAGCATGCCCATCGCATTGCAGATCGTCAGCTACGCCGTACCGGCGCGCTACTATGTGTCCTCCTTACAAACGCTGTTTCTGGCCGGCGACGTGCCGAGCGTTGTATTCGCCGATATCGCCGGTCTTGTCGCCATTTCCGGGGGATCTATTCTTTTGACCGCGCTTACGACGCGCACAAGACTGGACTAGGTCCATGTGGGAACGCCTCAAAGCCCTGATCGTTAAGGAACTGCTCGCAAGCGCGCGCGATCCGCAGACCCGTTGGGTGGTTCTGTTTTCGCCGCCTTTTCTCCTTCTTATTTACGCCTTCGCCATCACCCAGGAAGTGAAAAACGTCTCAATCGCCGTTTATAACCAGGATGTTGGCATTGAATCGCGCGAGTTGATCTCCCGCTTTGAAGGCTCGTCCACATTTGAAAACATCATCTATCTCGACAGCATGCAGGCCATCAGCCGCGCCATCGATTCAAAGCAGGCGATCATGGCCGTACATATTCGCGCCGACTTCTCAAGGCGCCTCGCCGGCGGAAGGCCTGCTGACGTCCAGCTTATTGTCGACGGACGCAGGTCTAACGCCGCCCAGATTGTGCAAGGCTACGCCACCCAAATCGTCGCCGACTACAATGCAGCGCTCGCACGCGAGGGGCTCCCGCCGCCGCCAACGGCGGTCATTGCCCGCGCCTGGTTCAATCCCAATTTCGAACCGCTATGGTTTGCGGTCCCTGCACTTTTTGCTGTTTTGACCGCAGTCGTCGGTTTTATGGTGTCGGCATTGACCGTCGCACGCGAGCGCGAACTCGGGACATTCGAGCAGCTTTTAGTTTCACCGCTGCAGCCTGTCGAAATCATGGTCGGGAAAACCCTCCCTGCACTGATCATTGCAACCGCCAGTGCGACGGCGATGTTAGCGCTCGGGTGGCTGGTCCTTGGCGTGCCATTCCGAGGCTCTCTCATCCTGCTTTATGGTTCTATGATTGTATTCTTAACCTCAATCATCGGAATTGGGCTATTTATCTCATCGCTCGCCTCAAACCAGCAGCAAGCCGTGATCGGACTGTTCATCTATATGATGCCGGCCGTATTGCTCTCGGGTTATGCGACGCCAATCGAAAACATGCCGGACTGGCTGCAGTGGTTCACAGAAACCAATCCGATCACTCATTTTATCTTCATCTGCAAGGGCGTCTTCATGAAAGATATCCCCGCGACGGTAATCTTCGCGCATACTTGGCCAATGGCGCTGATTGCAATGTTTACTCTTTCCGCCGGCGCGTGGCTGTTCCGCAGGCGGCTCGCCTAAACGAAAGAGCCACCGTTGATGAAAGGGGCCGCTAATCCGCAATTCGTTCCAACGCCAGCGCAACGCCCTGGCCGCCCCCGATACAGAGCGTGACGAGGCC
The DNA here is from genome assembly GCF_965267305.1 of Hyphococcus sp. Taxonomy (GTDB): domain Bacteria; phylum Pseudomonadota; class Alphaproteobacteria; order Caulobacterales; family Parvularculaceae; genus Hyphococcus. Next base: position 2,210,953 of record NZ_OZ253945.1, read on the forward strand.
TTTCTCGACGCCGTCGCGCTGCATCGAATGCAAAAGCCGCGTCGTCAATACTGCGCCAGTCGCACCGATCGGATGGCCGTGCGCAATTGCGCCGCCTTCAACGTTCACAATGTCTTCGTCGAGTTCCATTTCGTTTACAAGCGCCAAAGCGATCGCCGCGAAGGCCTCGTTGATTTCAACACGGCCCAAATCACCGGCCTTCCAGCCAGCGCGCTGCAGCGCCTGACGCACCGCTGGCACAGGACCAAGACCGAACATTCCCGGCTCAACGGCGCCGACGCCATAAGAAACAAGGCGCCCAACCGGCTTCAACCCGTTCTCGGCGGCCCATGACGCTTCAGCGACGATCATCGCCGCCGCGCCGCTGTTCAATCCTGGCGCATTGCCGGCAGTGATGGTCCCGTCCTCGCGGAAAGCCGGCCGAAGTTTCGTCAAGGTCTCGATCGTCGTATCCGGCCTGTTCTGCTCGTCCTTTTCAAAGGCGACGATCCCTTTTCGGGTTTTAACCTCCACGGGAATGATTTCGTTCTTAAACTTTCCAGCCGCCTGGGCTTCGGAAAAGCGCCGTTGCGAGCGCGCCGCCCAACGGTCCTGTTCCTCTCTCGGGATATCAAATTTCGAGACGAGATCCTCAGTGTGCCATCCCGAATGCTGTTCGGAAAAAGCATCATTAAGACCGTCGCGCAACATGGCGTCCAGAATAACGCCGTCGCCCATACGGTGTCCCCAGCGGCCGCGCGGCAGAAGGTAAGGCGCCTGGTCCATGTTTTCCATGCCGCCGGCTACAGCGCAGTTGATATATCCGAGCATCACTTCCTGCGCTGCTGTGGCGATCGCCTGCGCGCCTGATCCGCAGACGCGATTGACCGTAAGAGCCGGAATCTTGACGGGCAGTCCGGCGCCGATCGCCGCCTGCCGTGCCGGATTCATTTTCGCACCGGCCTGAATGACCTGCCCCATCACCACCGTTTCAATGTGATCAGGATCAAGACTAGCCCGCGCCAGGCATTCGCTGATCGCGACGCGGCCGAGTTCGGTTGCAGGGACATCCTTTAACGACCCGCCATAAGCCCCGATTGGTGTACGGACTGGGGAACAAAGCACGACTTTTCTGTTTGCCATGAGATTGCATTCCTTCCATAATTGTTTGTACAGACAAAGTTCGCAGTGGGTGCCGCCGGTTGGTTTTGACGACTTATGAGGTCCCGCCGCAGTTGCGGCATGGCATACACTTCATTCTCATTGAGTATACGGTCGGCGCCCAGGGATCACTCGCCGCTCAATATGGTCAGATGTCGCCCACATGGTCGGTCACACGCCATTGACACGCCGAAGGCGCGGGTCCGCGCCATCGAAGCGTTTTGGCGCGCGGGGTGCGGGAGATCAGCATGATGTTCACATAGGATGAGACAAAATACCACTCGCGCTTGAAGGAATATTTAAGGCGAGTACTGCGAAGAGCATATAGTTACAACATCCACGGGCAATTGAAATTGACAAAAACCGAAGGACAGCGATTACGAATCACGGCGCGGCCTCACAGTAGGATCGTCAGGCTTAGCGTTATCACAGCGATACTCGCGTTGGGCGCAATCATCCTTGGCCCCGTATTCATACAAGAGCCGGCGCCGCACGAGGCGAAGCCCGTTGCGATTACGTCCTCGGCGAGCTATGATCTGACTGCTCTTCCGCAAACAATTGAGCGCCGGTGCGTCATTTGCCACGGATGTTATGACTCCCCTTGCCAGTTCCGAATGACTTCGGACGAAGGCGTTGCGCGTGGTGCGACGAAACAACCGGTCTATGAGCCGTCACGTCTTACAGAGGCGCCGCTTACGCGGCTCGGCGTCGATGCCCACACGAGCCAAGCTTGGCGGGCGCTGAATTTCTTCGACGTCGCTGCTCAAGACGGTGACGACGCTCGGTCGACCCTCGCGCGCATGCTGGTGTTAGGCCGCGCCCATCAGTTCGATCCCGACGCACCGCTACCCAAATCCGTCGATCTTGACATCACGAGACCGCTCACCTGCCCCGCTCCGGACGAAATGGCCAAGTATGAACGCGAAAATCCCTTTGGCGGCATGCCCTATGGCATGGCGCCCTTGACGGAAATGGAGTGGACCGCCCTTGCTGCCTGGGCGCGCGATGGAGCGCCTGCCCTTGAGCGCCAATGGGCGTCGACCGCAACGGTCCGCACCGACATCCGTGCTTGGGAACGGTTTCTCAATGGAGAGACGCCAAAAGAACGCCTCGTCGCGCGATATCTCTATGAACATCTTTTCCTCGCCCATCTTTATTTTCCGGAAAAGGAATCCGCCGGCTTCTTCAGCCTCGTGAGGTCGAGAACGCGGCCCGGCGAACCGATTGACATCATTGCGACGCGCCGCCCTTATGATGATCCGGGTACGAACGCGTTTTACTATCGGCTGGCTCCGGTTGAAGAGACCCTGCTGCATAAAACGCACATCACTTATGCATTCGGCCCCGACCGGCTGGCGCGCTATCGGGCGCTGTTTTTCAAAGACGACTGGCGCATCGGCGCGCTGCCCTCCTATGAGGCCGCCGTCGCCTCAAATCCATTTGCCGCTTTCGCGTCCATCCCGGCCCGGGCGCGCTATGAATTCCTGCTTGACGATGCGGAGTACTTCATTCGTACGTTCATCCGCGGACCTGTGTGCTACGGGCAAGTGGCGGTGAATGTTATTGAAGACCGCTTCTGGGTCATGTTCCTAGATCCGGAAGCGGATCTCGCCGTCAGGGATGCCGCTTATCTCGCGTCAGCGACGCCGTATCTGGGGCTTCCGGCCGCACTCGCCGACGCCCAGCTGCCAGGGCGTTTGTTTCCTAGTTACCTTGAACATCACAAAAAATATGAAGCCCAGCGTGACGCGCGCTATCGCAAAGCCGATCCTGAAAACAAGGGCCCCGCGATGGGCGATGTCTGGCTCGGCGAACAAGGCAGAGGGCCGGCGCTCCTGACGGTGTTTCGGCACTTCGACAACGCCACGGTCGTCGGGGGCTTTGTCGGCGACACGCCGGAGACCGCCTGGGTGATCGATTTCCCGACGCTTGAACGGATTTACTACAATCTCGTTGCTGGTTTCGATGTCTTTGGCCCAGTCGAACACCAGATCGCGACGCGCGTTTACATGGACCTCTTGCGCATGGAGAGCGAGAGCCTGTTTCTTTCATTTCTGCCCCCGGACGTCAGGCGACCGCTCCACGATTCCTGGTACCGGGGCGGGCACGCGAAAATCCGAACGCTCTATCACAAGCCGCCCATCGACGTTGATCGTGCTACGCGAGTTGCGTTTGCGACGGAAAATCCTAAAAACGAGTTTCTATTTAGCGTCCTGACGCGCGACCAAAGCGGCGTTGCAAAAACGGACGAGATCAATCGAAATCGGGACAAAGCCGCAAGTAGCGATAAGCTCGCGACGCCCCTGGCCGCGCTGTCGTCGACCCAAGGTCCCTGGGTCGCCTTTTTGCCGGAGCTCTCTTATGTGCGGATTATTCGTCCGGGCGGTGAAGATCGCGTCTTCTCACTTGTACATGACAAACAGCATACAAACGTTGCATTTTTGTTCGCTGAGAACCTGCGGCGCGAACCGGAAAAGGACACGGTCACTATCCTTGACGGCCATCTCGGCAGCTATCCAAACTTCTTCTTCGTGATCAGCGAATATGAAGAGACGGAATTCGTGGAGCGCGTCAAAGCCGTCGGCAGCGAGCAGGATTGGCTCGCGATCATCGACGCCTATGGCGTAAGGCGGTCAAGCCCTGTATTTTGGGCGACAGCCGACTTTTTTCAAGACGTCGTCAAGCGCGGCCCCGCCTCGTCCGGCGGGCTACTCGACCTCAACCGTTACGTTGATCCATAAGCGGCGCGTCGCCATTTACTTCACCGTCTTACGTCAGCTCATGCTATTTTGGCGCACCGTCAACGCGCGAGCCATCCTCTTTGAATGAGGCGAGATAGGCGATGAGCGCGGCGCGTTCTTCAGCCTTGGGGATGCCTGGAAAGCCCATCGTCGTGCCCGGCGCAACCTCTCGCGGTGCTTTTAAATAAGCGTCGAGTTTTTCAACGGTCCAAACAAGGCCTTCCGTTGCAGCTTTGCTCATGCCCGGGGAATAACGAAACTCGTCATTCGTCCCGGCGGCGCGGCCGACAATGCCGTTAAGAGGCGGACCGACGCGGCGCTGCGCATTTTCGCCGACCATGTGACACGCCTGGCATTTGACAAATGACCGTTGACCGACAGCAATTAGGTTTATATCGACAAGTGCTTTCTCGACTTCCTGTACTCGAACCTCTTCCGGCGTCGCCGCGTCTTCGGCCGCGACAGCTGTAACGCCCAGCCCCGCGGCAACCGCCGCCAATATCAATGCAGAGGTCTTTCGTTTCGTCATCGGCGTCTCCCAAAATTTTGCATGCGCGAACGCCAGCTGACGCCTTAGCCGTCACCCAGCAAAGGGGTCTACGCGCCGGATCCTCTCTTCCCTCATTAGCCGTTCGAAAAATCGTTAAGGCATAGATCCGGCGCGCCGCCCGGCACCCGGTATTCATCACTGCAATCGACCCGCGCGAAATCCTATCGACACAATGTCGCAGTTCAAATCTGAGGGAGTAGAAGCGCTCGTCCGTAAGGAAAGTTGTTCACGCGCGGACCAATCCGAACCGCGCCGAACGTTACGAGAAGGGGGCGAGCATGCGCCAAAATAAACTGCCAGTTCGAAGACCGCTTCTTTTCGGGTCATCGTCGATTGCCATTGCGTTGACGGCAACAGCCGCCGCGGCTCAATCGAGCCACGTCTGTTCCGCCTGGAATGTTGACCGCAGCGTTGAAGTGATCGCGCCGGCATCAGGAAGTCCGCTCTGCGAGGTTCATTATCGCCAGCCAGATGAAGATATTCCGGACCAGATTCTCTGGCGCGCAAATAATTCAATATCATTCTGCGAAGAAAAGGCGCGATTGCTCGTCAACAAATTATCGAACGCCGGATTTGAATGTCGTGAAGGCGCTCTGCCGCAAACGGCCGGAGCAATTCAACCTGCCGTCGCAGAAAATACATCGAAGTCCACGCAAGTTGCGATGACAGATCAAAATGCGGGACAAGCACCGGCGGCGGTCCAAGGCCAAGCCGGCCCAGACCAGCGTCCGCCTATGCCCATGGGCGGCGTTCCCTATCAACGCATTCCGGGATGGGCGGACACCAGCTGGCACCTCGCTGGCTATGCTGACGCAACGTTCATCGTTTCCGACTTTGACGGCGAAACGACGGCAGACTTCTCAGCAGCGCGTTTCAACCCGGCATTTCACTTTCAGTACAAGGATCTGATCCTTCTTGAGGCCGAAGCCGAGATTTCGATCGACGGCGACGGCGAAACAGAACTTGAGCTCGAATACACTCAAGCCGACATCTTTCTTCATGACAATGCGACGCTCGTCGTCGGCCAGTTTTTGAGCCCAGTCGGTCAATTCCAGGAGCGTTTGCACCCGACCTGGATCAATCGCCTCGCTGACCCGCCTCCGGGCTTCGGCCATGACGGCGTTCAACCGACGAGCGACACTGGCGCCATGTTGCGTGGCGGCTTTCTGATCGGCAAAGACATGATCGCGACCTACTCCCTCGCGGTCGGCAATGGTCCGCGCCTCAGCCATGAGGGCGGCATTGCGTTTGAAGCCAAGGGCGGCGACGACAACTCGAATAAGGCCATTAGCGGCCGAATTGGTTTGTTGCCTTTACCTTATCTTGAAGTTGGGGGTTCTTTTTTAATCGGCGATGTGTCGGGAACATTGCAAGCCGAAGAAGGCGGCGCGGATGGCCATGGCGCTGAATACGGGGAAGAAGAGCCCTTGCCTCCTGAAATCGAGGAGCTCATGCCGACCGATGCGAAGGTAACGCTTTGGGGCGTCGACGCGGCCTATACCCGCGGCTCTTGGAACCTCCGCGCAGAATATCTGAATGCCAAGCGCGATCCCATGAATACCGCCTTTGAAGGTTCGGGCGGGGTCGCTGCCCTTCCAGAACTTGCGCTTGAGGCGTGGTATGGACAAATCGCCTACCGCCTTTCTGGCCTAACCGATCACGAAGTCATCAGCCGCTTCGAACCAGTGGTCCGCTACGGCGAATTCCGGATTACAGGTCTTCAAGGCCTCGCCGAAGAAGCGGCCGAAGAAAGGCTCGATATCGGATTGAACTACTGGATCGCGCCCTCGATTGTCGCTCGGGGCGTCGCGCAGTTACGTGATTTTACGGCCCGTCACGATGATGAGCCGGATTCTGAAACAAGGTTCCTGCTTCAGCTCGCCTATGGCTTTTAGCGCCCTCATGGAAAGGCACTCGTCATGAAGAACCCTCTCTTAATCCTCGGCGCCGCTCTTCCTCTCATCGGCGGCATGCTCATTGTGCAGATAACCGCGCAAACGACGGCCCTCGCTCAAGATCAGCCTCCAACAACCACAAGCGACCCGGCATCTATTGCGAGCGGCGCGCAGGCCTGGGCCAATCATTGTTCTCGCTGCCACAATCTCCGGTCGCCAAGCGAACTCAACGCCGAATTATGGAACGTTTCGGTGACCCATATGCGTGTGCGCGCTAATCTGCCCGGCTCCGTCGCCGACGACATCAAGGCATTCCTAATATCGAGCGCCAGCGACAGCAGCGGTTATTCCGCATCGACGGCGGCGGGCGCATCAACATCTTCTTATGCGTACCTCAATCCAGGCGACCCCGTGCGTGGGCTTGAAGTCTATTCGCAAACTTGCATCGCGTGCCACGGCGCTGACGGCACAGGAGCAATTGAAGGTGTGCCGGATCTGACCCTGGCGACCGGTCGCCTCGCCAAGTCTAGCGACGTTGTTCTAAAGCACATCATCAACGGCTACCAAAGCGAGGGATCGTTGATGGCGATGCCGCCAATGGGCGGCAATCCCGATCTTTCAGAGCAGGATATGGCGGATGTCCTCGCCTATATGCGCAAGGAGTATAAGGTCGAAGCGAACGACGAGAACTAATTGTCGCGAAAAACTATGAAATGGGCCGGCGGATTGGCGCTCGGCGACGGCTGGGCCTTTTACCGCGGCGTCGCCGGCGATAATTCCCCTCATGCCCACTACGCGGCGCAACTTATATGCGGCCGAAGTTCGCCAACCTCTGCGATTGTTGACGGCGACCCTGTTACAAACAGGATCATCTTTATACCGTCCAATACGCGCCACCAGCTTGCGCCGCGTGCGGAACCGATCCACATTTTGTATGTGGAACCTGCTCTTTTGCACATTGGCGATAGCGAGAAACTTTCAACAGAACGCGACTGCGCCATATCTCTTTATGAAACTATTGAACAAAAATCGCGACGCAGCGACAATGATTTCGACCCGTCGCTATTCGGCGGTTATGACGATGCAAGGATTGTCGCCGCGATCGATCTTATTGAGCAAGGCCTCGACGCGCCGATTCGCCTCGAAGACCTCGCCTTTGCTTGCAACCTTTCAAAAAGCCGCTTTGCCGAACTCTTTCGAAAGACAACACAACTTTCCTTGCGGCAGTTTGTGTTATGGCAGCGCCTGCGCCGCGCGATGCTCGCAATTGGCGCCGGCGAGAGCGCCACTTGCGCGGCCCATGGCGCTGGATTCTCGGATGCAGCTCATTTTTCACGAACATTGCGCAATATGTTCGGCGTAACCCCTCGCGACATCATGTCGACTGTTGCGATTGAAGATCCCGTCGGTTCCTGAAGGCCCTCTAAGGCTGACGCAGAAAGGGTTGTATCAGTTGGCGCAAATAGCCTGTTGGGTAATTTGGTTGCTCGCCGATGCCGAGATCGTCGGATGAAAACACTTTTTTTCTATCGTAATAAGCAGTGCCAAGCATCCGGTCCCAAAGCGTCGTGAATAATCCAAAATTTACATCGCCCTCGCCTGCCTCCTTCAAATGGTGAAAGCGGTGCACCGGCGCCAGGGCCAGGAGATACTTGAAGAGACCGATGTAGATATCGACATTCGAATGCTGCAGCAACAATTGGATCGCAATTGCGAACGCCAATAGAAATGCGACGTCTTGCGATATTCCAGCGAGCACCAAAGGAGTCGTGCCGGCGATCATCTCGATTGCTTGATGCAATGGGTGCTTCATCAGCCCGTTAAAGCCGTACATCCGCTTAACGCTATGATGAACAGCGTGAAAACGCCAAAGTATCCGCCACTTGTGACTGTAATAATGCGCAATCGTGATGCCGAAGTCAGCGACGCCGATTGCTAGTAAGGTTTGCCCCCAGAGCGGCCAATCATGCGGCCATATACCGGTCCAGGGAATCAGCGCGGCGATAGCCGGCAGCGATAAAACCGAGGCGACATTGGCCGCCTCGTTGACCACGAAATGGGCGATGTCGCGCGCCTTGTCATCATGGGGCTCGTTCCAGTCGTCGGTATAAGGCGCCAAGCGCTCCAGAGTGAAAGAAAGCCATAAGGCGAATGCAAACAGCGGCGCCAGCGTCCAGTGCGGCGCGCCGTTGGATATGAGCCAAACTGCGGCTCCGCAGACGCCAAGCAGCATAAACGGCGCATATAGGATTTTGATGATCCACATGAGTGATTGGTCCATTCGAAGCCTTGGCGGAAAACTAGAGTGCACGCCTAGCCCCGGCTTGAATAAACAACCGGAAAACGACGGCGCGCCTGCGGCCGACGGCGGGGCTGAGGGATTAACGGATGTGGCTCGTATTGAGCTTCGGTCTTGTCCGCGACGAAACCAATTGTGCAATCCCAAGGGGGTCGAAAGAACGTGCAGCATGGAATAGGCCATGGTTCCGCGCACAGTGCGGAGAACGATCACGCGCTCAAGATCTCCGGTTGGCTAACCGGCGTCTACTTTCTGATCGAACTCGCTATCGGGCTGGCGACCGGCTCGATCGCGGTTATCTCGGATGCGTTTCATACTTTCTCAGCCGTCGGCGGCGTCATCCTCGCCTGGGTCGCCGCACGCGTCGCCCGACGCCCGGCGAACCTTGAACACACCTTCGGCTACGCCCGCGCGGAAATCATCGGCGCCATGCTCAACGGCTTCTTCCTGCTCGCAATGGCGCTCCTCGTCATCGTCATGGGACTCATGCGGCTTCGCGCGCCGATTGACCTTCCGACGACCCCGATGCTGATCGCAGCCGCCGGCGGCATTACGACAGAGGTTATTTCGCTGGCTGTCTTGTTTCGCGGCCAGAAAGACAATCTCAATATGAAAGGCGCCTTCTGGCACGTCATCCAGACTTTTGTCGGCAGTGTACTGATTGTCATCACTGCGCTCGTTATTCAGTTCACAGGTTTAATGGCGATCGATCCGATTTTAGGGACAGCCTTCGGCGTCGTCCTGATGCTCGCTTCGATCAGCATTATTCGCGAGTCCTTCACAATCCTGATGGAGGCCTCGCCGCGAGGCGTCGACATCGGCGCCGTCGTTGAAAGCCTGCGCGCCATCTGGGACGTTGAGGACGTCCATCATGTTCATGCTTGGGTGCTCACCTCGAACCGAAACGTCTTTTCCGCTCATCTGCGCGTCCATGACAATGACGCTGCACAGCCTGTGCTCAAAAAAGCGCATAAAATCTTGCGCGATGACCATGGATTTTATTTCTCAACGCTTCAAATCGAGACAACCTGCCTCGACGAACAAGGCGCCGATGCCATCGATCCGAAAACCCATCAACAAGGAGACCTTTGAACATGAAAAACTCTATCACGAAAAGCCTTTTCCCCACTCTTGCGGCGGTCGCGCTTGCCGCCTCCCCTGCGATCGCACAACACCAGCACAGCGATGGCGATCAACAGCATCAGGGAAATCAAGGAAAACAGAAATCTGAAGACTCTATGGACATGCACGGCCACCATATGAAAGACGGCATGCCGCATTTCATGAAAGAGGGCGAACACGCCGCCGCGGTTGAGGCGGCGCTCACGGCCTACGCGGCGGCTGCGGCCGAGAGCAGCGTCGAGGGGATGGCCGCGTACGTTCTGCAGACCGACGATTTCACGATTATCGAAGGCTCGCATCCCAACTGGGGTTGGGCGGACTATCGCGACAATCATCTCGTTCCCGAGTTTGAATCCGAAGACCTCACCATCAAATCCTACGGCTATGATGACTTTCGGATTTCAGCAACGCCGATGATCGCCTATGCGACCTTCAAGGTCTCGATCGCGGCGACCGTACGCGGCGAAGACGTGGAACGCGAACGCATGGGCACTGCGATATTGGTCCGCACGCCGGACGGCTGGAGAATTCGTCATCTGCACACATCCTAGGGTCTGCGACATCGCCAATATAAAGCGGCGGCGCTGCTGTTGATGAGCCCTGAAACAATGCGCGTCGTCGCGGTCATGGTGCTCTGGGCGTCGTGCTACCCCCTGATCACGCTCGGCCTTGATGATGCGCCGCACCTGACATTTGCGGCCATCCGCGCGGTCCTGGCGGGCGGGGCGCTTCTTGGCGTCTCGCTAATACTGCGCCTGCCCTTCCCACGCGAAAAGCGACTCTGGCTCTGGCTCGCCGTCGCCGGGTTCGGCACGACGACGCTCGGCTATCTTGGCATGTTTCACGCCGCTGAATTCGTCGCGCCGGGCTTTGCGACGATCATTACCAACACCCAGCCGCTGCTCGCCGCGGTTCTCGCCTTTTTCATCCTGCGGGAAAAGCTCGGCCCAAAAGCGCGCCTCGGTCTCTTCGTCGGCTTTCTCGGAGTCGTCATCGCCGCCGCGCCGCAGATTGCGGGGGCCTCCGCGGGCGCGACCCTTAAGGGAATCGCCTATATCTTTCTCGCCGCCACCGGCGTCAGCATCGGCAATGTTGCGATCAAGCGGATCGCCGGCGCGATTGATCCTACATCTGCAATGGGTTGGCAGCTTTTCATTGGCGCAGCGCCCCTCGCCCTCTTTGCCGCCGCGACGGAGAGCCCCGGCGATATCTCATGGACCCCCGATTTCATTTTCAGTCTCCTCGGGCTCAGTCTCTTTGGCACGGCGCTCGCCTTCTGGCTCTGGCAAACAGCGCTCACCACGATGGACTTGTCGCGCGCCAACGCCTTCAGCTTTCTCGTGCCATTTTTGGGAATTTCCTTCGGCGCGATCTTTTTCGGCGAAGCGATTACCCTCAATGCGCTCGCCGGCGCCGTGCTCGCCGTCATCGGCGTGCGTATGGTTCTTGCGCCGTCTCCCACAAAACGGGGCGCAAAATGAATAATGATAAACCACGCCAGGACAAGCCCGCGTACAAGCCGCCTCTTTCTTACAAGATCCTGACGCCGCTCTACGATCTTGTGATCGCCGCGCTGACGCGTGAGCGCGTCTGGCGCAATGCGTTCATCCAGGAAATTTCGGCGCAAACCAATGACCGCATTCTCGATGTCGGGTCGGGGACGGGCACCCTCGCCTTAGCGCTTCATCAGGCCGCGCCGGGAATTCGCTATGTCGGCGTCGATCCCGATGAGGACGCAGTGCGTCGGGCGCGTAACAAGACGGCGAAATTGAAATCGGCGATCCGATTTGAAGTTGGCTATTTCTCCGCGGAAAATACCTATTTCGAAGAGACGCCAACCAAAATCATCACCAGCCTGGTTCTCCATCAGGTTCCCCTCGAAGAAAAGCGCCGGATTATTAAAGATGCATACGAATTGCTGCCCGCCGGCGCGATGTTTTACATCGCCGATTACGGTCGTCAGAAGTCATGGCTGATGCGCCTTTTGTTTCGCCTTACGGTTCAAGCGCTTGACGGGGTTGACGATACCCAGCCGAACGCCGAAGGAATTATTCCTGTTCTTCTTGAGAACGCCGGTTTCACAGATGTTTGCGCGTCGGAAAGGATTGCGACGCCGACAGGCGTGATATCGATCTACAGCGGCTCAAGATCCGATCGAATCGAAGGGGAATCATGAACAACGACTACAAAAAGAACAGTCTCACGCTGGCGGGCGCGATCGCCATGGGCACCGGCGTCATGATTGGCGCCGGCATCTTTGCGCTCACCGGTCAGGTCGCGCAATTTTCAGGACCCGCCTTTCCGCTGGCTTTCCTTATTGCAGCCGTCATCAGCGGATTTAGCGCCTACACCTATATCAAGATGTCGAACAAATACCCTTCAGCGGGCGGAATCGCTATGATCCTACAAAAGGCGTATGGGCCAACCACGATTGCGGCGGCCAGCGCACTGTTGATGACGATGTCGATGATCATCAATGAGAGCTTGGTTGCACGCACCTTCGGCGCTTACACGCTGCAACTGTTCGATGTCGAAAAGAACAGCGTGCTCGTCCCTATCCTCGCCGTGGGGCTGATTGCCGTTGCATTTGTTATCAATATTTCCGGCAACAAGATTATTGGCGGCGTGTCGAAAGTCGCCGCCGTTTTGAAAGTCGGCGGCATCCTGATCTTTGCTGGCGCAGCGCTCTGGGCCTCGGGTCTCTCCTTTGAAGCGGCAAGCAGCGCGCTCAGCAATGAGACGACGCCGGCTGGGTTCCTGGCAGGCGTTGCACTGGCGATTCTAGCCTTCAAGGGATTTACGACCATCACCAATAGCGGTGACGAGGTGCAGAACCCGAATAAGAACGTCGGGCGAGCGATTATGTGGTCGCTCGGCGTTTGTCTTATTGTCTATATGGCCGTCGCCTTAGCTGTCGGGTCGTCCCTCACCCTAGAGGAAATCATCGCCGCCAAGGATTTTTCGCTGGCGGAAGCGTCCCGCCCGGCCTTCGGCGATCTCGGCGTCGCGTTCACCGTCGTCATTGCAATCATCGCGACAGCTTCCGGATTGTTGGCCAGCGTGTTCGCAGTCTCGCGAATGTTGGCAATGCTGACCGATATGAACCTTATACCGCACAAGCATTTCGGCATGCCGGGCGGCATCCAGAAACACACGCTTGTCTATACAGTCTTGTTGGCGGCGTTTTTGGCGGCGTTTTTCGATCTGGGCCGAATCGCTTCCCTGGGCGCCATCTATTATCTCGTGATGGATGTCATTATCCATTATGGCGTGCTGCGTAATTTGCGCGAAGATGTCGGCGCTCGTGCTTGGGTCCTCATCTCTGCAATACTGTTCGATCTCCTGGCGCTCGGCGCATTTCTCTTCATCAAGGCCAGCGCTGATCCGATGATCGTGGTGATCGCGATAGGCTCCATGGCGGCGATCTTTGCCTTCGAAGCCATCTATCTTGGAAAAATTCGCGACAAGGAGGCGCCAGATCATGCGCACTCCCATTCCTGAAAACAAGCGCACGCGGAGATCGTTGTGATCTTCGCTATTGTGATAGCCGCTTTGACATTCGTTCTATCCGGCGCCTTGCATTACATTATTGTGTCCGGCGCCATTCGGCGCCTTGGCGCAGCGAACTTTCATCGCGGACGAAAACTCGTTCTGGCGCTTTGCGTGTCAGGGATTGCCCATATCGCGGCCGTTGTGCTCTATGCCGCAGCGTATGGCATAGGCCGGGCTTTGAACATTGGCGAGCTGAGCGGCGGCGCATCCGGTTCTGCAATGGATGTGTTCTACTTCTCACTCGTCACATACACCTCACTCGGCCTCGGCGACATTGTACCAACGGGGCATCTACGCCTTATTGCAGGCATCGAGGCGCTCAATGGGTTTTTACTGATCAGCTGTTCGGCCGCTATGCTCTTCCTGTTCATGAGCGGTCAAAACAAATCAGAAAAACAATGACCTAGGGATCGTATTTCTCACAGGCACGCCAACAGAAACGATGCGCGACGCTTCCCGTCCATGATGAAACTATCATCGCATTCTTCCATCGCCCGGAAGAAGACGATTTGAACGCAGACTATTTGACGCCCTATGAACTGATCGGCAACGGCCGCGTCTTCCTGGCCGGGACAATCCAGGGTTGAGCGCGGCTGAAAAGCCGCCGCTCCTCTCAAATACAAGACGGCTTTTATTCTCAGAAATGAAGCCAAGGCCGAAAACCGTGAATAAGCGATCCACCCGATCGACCGTGAGGTTGCGTTTAGCCGTGAGACCGCAGCAAATGGCGAGAGGGACAAAGGCCTCAGACCCGTAAACATAGGCTTGAGAGGTTCGCGTCCGCCGCAAGAGAGCGCGAACCGTTGCGCGTTGGAGCCTTATGATATGCCGTTCTTGAGATTCGCTTTTTCATCGGCTGGCGCTCTCATCCTCGCGGCCTGCGCAACGGTCGGGCCCGACTATGTCGCGCCGGATACAGGCGGCGTCATAGCTACCGATTTCGAGGTCGACAACGCGGCCAACAGCGTCAACCGCGAGCCCGCGCACCAATGGTGGAGAGCGCTCGAGGACGAGACCCTCAATGGGCTGATCGAAACCGCCTTTGAGGAAAACCGGGAGCTGCGGCGCGCGGCCGCGAATGTCGAAGCAGCGCGGTCTTTCTTGAACCTTGAACGCGTCAATCTGCGGCCGACCGGAGAGGCGCGCGCCGCCTATCAGCGCCGTCGCCTCACCGGCGCCGCCTTCGGTCTTGACGAGCTTGACTTCGACGACGCCGAGTTCTTCGACATCGGCGTGAACGCCGCCTGGGAGCTCGATTTTTTCGGCCGCGTGCGGCGCGCGACGGAAGCCGTCCTCGCCGATGCTCAGACTGCTGAATTTCTACGCCGTTATGCGCAAGCGCTTGTCGCCGCGGAAACAGCCCGCGCCTATGTGGAATACCGCGGCGCTGCGCTTCACCTCGACGTCGCCAAACAAAACTTAAACGTTCAGCGCAATTCTGAGCGGCTCACACAGAGACGTCTCGACGAAGGCCTCGGTTCACGTCTCGACGTCGCCCGTGCGGAAGCTCAGGCCAAGACAACCGAAGCGTCGATCCCGCCGATTGAGGCGGCGCAAGTCGCCGCCGCCAACCGGCTGGCGACCCTCACTGGGCAAAACGTTGACACTGTGATGTTGGCGTTGGCGGCGGGGCCCCAGGATTTGCCGACGCCGCCCGACGCGCTGCCGATTGGCGACATCGAAATGCTGCTCAAACGGCGCGCTGACATCCGGGCGGCTGAGCGCACGCTCGCTGCCGCAACCGCCCGCATTGGCGTCGCCAAGGCCGAATTTTTCCCACGTGTCATGCTCACCGGCGGCGTCAGTCTTGCGGCGCAGGACATCGCAAGCGTCGGCGGAACCGGCTCCCTGGGCTATGGCGTCGGGCCCACAATCACATGGTCGGGATTCGATATTCCCCGCGTTAGGGCGCAAATCGAAGCCGCGGGCGCAAACGCCGAAGCCGCGCTTGCCGCCTACGAACAATCAGCGCTCGTCGCGCTTGAGGAAACCCAGACAGCGCTCGCTGCATACGGTCGCGAGCGCGTACGCTATGACGCGCTCGCTGAGGCGGCCGCAAAGGCCCACGAAGCGGCTGCACTCGCCCGACAGCGCTATGATGTGGGCGCCGACGATTTTCTGACGGTGCTCGACGCAGAGGAGCGCTTGCTTGCGGCGGAGGCTGCGCTCGCCGCGGGTCAGACGGCGGTGACCGTGGATTTCATTCGCGTATACCAGGCGCTCGGCGCCGGTTGGAGTGTTGATCCGGCTCCTTGATTTTTCTCTACAAGAAGCGGGTCTAGCGAATCTTGAACCACCCTTATGATCCCACCGCGCCGCTTTCTAGATTGTGAGGCCGCTGTTACGTAAACAGCGTTCACACGAGCGCGCCACGAAAGGTTCTCTGAATGACCGCATTTTTTACAGTATTTGTGACGATCTTCCTGGCTGAACTGGGCGACAAAACGCAACTCGCTACGCTGATCTACGCAACCGACGGCGATCGTCCTCGCTGGCTTATTTTTTTCGCGGCTAGCCTCGCTCTTGTCGCCTCCTCAGGTCTTGCTGTTATCCTTGGAGCCGCCGCCGAGCGTTCTTTGAGCATTCTGCCGCTGAAACTCATCGCCGGCGCCGGATTTATCGCCATTGGCGGATGGATGGTTTTTGAATATTTTCACTCGACGCGTTGACGCAATTCCTTACGGTTCTTTCAAACCAGACTTCATATGTCTGGGTTTAGTTCGCTTTGATATGCTCGTTTTTCAAAGCGCATCAATGACTCTACGCAAACGAGCGCTGACAGCCTTAGCGATATCGATGAGCGCGGGATTATCGATCGCCTGCATGGAGGCGACAGGATTGACAGCCGCCGCCTCAATGCCGCCATTTACCTCTTGAAGAATAACATTGCAGGGCAGCATCGTTCCGATCCTGTCTTCCGCCTGCAGCGCTTTATGAGCGAGTTCAGGATTACATGCGCCCAAAATTTTGTAAGGTCGGAATTCAACGCCGATTTTATCCTTGAGGGTCGATTTGACGTCGATTTCGGTGAGGACGCCGAAACCCGCGTCTTTGAGCGCCGCTCTCACTCTCTCTTCCGCCGCTTCAAAATCGTCGTCCCGAAGGGTTTTAGAGAAATAATACGTCATGACGAATGCTCCTGTGTTTTATTGCATGTGGCGCACTGCACATCTTACTGCCGTATAGAAGAAAAAGTTTGATTGCTCTCAATTCCAGGAATCACGCAATCCTTCTACAGATTGGGGCCTACTTTACATTTTTGATCGGGACGCTCGCTTCCCAATGGGGCAAAAACCAACACGGAACCGAATAACACTTTTTTTGCGCACGCGATCAGCTATGGATGATCGGCGTGCATTCGGTATCCGACGCTCCTTTCGTCATTCGAGTCGTCGCGAATTTGGCATCTGTAGATTCCATATCGTCCATGGGGCATTGTTCAATATCGGCTGCGGCGAGTTTCATAGCTGTGACGTGCAATTTCGCCATGCATGCTTTGTGCACGCTTTCATCTCTTTCCAACGAGCACATCCACGCAATTTTGTCGCTTTCTCCACGTTGAAGCTTCAGCAAAAAATGAACGCGTTCGCCAACGGCAAAAGTGTTTAGATCAACGGACGCAATCACATCGAATGTCATGACCATTTCGTCAAAGCCGATGGAATGAGCTGGCCTGTGCGAAATATCGACCTTTGACTGTTCGATATCGAGCGCCGTGATCACGCCCTCGCCTCTCGGGATATCGCAGTGAATAGCACTATCCAGTTGCCGATCCGCGTGCGGATCAAGCGTCGTTTGCGAAAACGCGGGTCCGGCCGACCAAAACGATGCTACCAAGGCGAAAAACACGGCGCTAATGCAGGACTGTTGTTTCATTTCACCTCCAATAATATCGGAGCAGATCGCACCTGCGGGACAAGAAGGCCTTCCTTTTCCGCAGGCGCGATGCAACCATATCCAAACGCCTTAAATCGTCAGAACCAAAGTCTCAAACCGGCGACGAAAGAAACACTGGATGGATCGCCGCCGTCGGCGCGTACGAAGTCGGCGGTTTCGCCGACGGATCGCGTCCAATCGATACCGATATAGGGCGCAAATTCGCGTTTGATTTCGTAGCGCAGGCGCGCGCCGAGTTCGGCTGTAGAAAGACCGGAGCCGACGCCGTATTCAGGAACGCTCTGTACGGCAAAGTTGAGTTCCGTACGCGGCTGCAGAATAAGGCGCTGGGTGAGTAAGAGTTCGTATTCCGCTTCGATGCGCGCCGAGACATCGCCCTGGCCGCTCACAAACAGGGCTGTGTCGAGTTCGAAGAGATAAGGCGCGAGCCCCTGCAGGCCGATGACGCCGAAGGTTCGCCCGTCGCCCGGCGCGAAATCGTGACGGACGCCGGCCTGCAGGTCGAAAAAGCTGGTGATGGGTTTTGAGTAGAGCCCTTGCAGTTCCGCTTCTTCGAAAGCGTCCGCGTTAAAGTCGTATTCGCCTTCGGTCTTGACCCAGAACTTATGCGCATCCGTGCCGTACCAGCCCTGCGCATCCCACAAGAGCAGCGGATCGCCGCTGTTGGAGCGGTATTCCAAACGGTCGGCCTGCACGAACCAGTTCGTTTGCGCGCCGCCTTCGTGCAGCACCGCGCGCCGCGCTGCGTCCATTTCGGCGGCGCCGTAATATTGATCGGCCTGCGACCAGAGTTCGCTGCCGGGGTTTCCCGGGTCTGCGGCGTAGGCGCTGAGCGATGAGAGTGCGGCTGCCGCAATGATGGGGGAAATGAATTTCAACATCAATGCGACCCCCCGAGGCTCTTGGCGCCGTGATCCATGCCGTCATGGCCGTCTTTGTTCATATCTTTTCCGTGGTCCATGTTGGAATGATCCATCGACTGATGGTCCATGGACTTGTGATCCATGGGCGGCGACGGCGGCGCGCCGTCGCGCGGCAAGAGGGAGACAACCTGCATCATGCCGGCGTGCATGTGATAAAGAAGGTGGCAGTGAAACGCCCAATCGCCGACATGTTCGGCGGAGATATCGACTGAGAGTTTCTCGCCCGGCTTGACGATGATCGTATGTTTGCGGGGTTTGTGATCGCCGGCGCCGTTTACGACGTCAAAAAACATCCCGTGCAAATGAATGGGGTGCGGCATCATGGTGTCGTTGACCATGGTGAGGCGCAGGCGTTCGCCTTCGTAAAATTTGATCGGTTCGGTGACTTCCGAAAACTTTACGCCGTCGAACGACCACATATAGCGATGCATGTTTGAAGTGAGATGGATTTCGAGCTCGCGTTCGGGAGCCCGCGTGTCCGGATTAGGATCGAGACTGCGCAATTGCGAATAGCGCAGCGTTCTGTGCGGAACATTTTCAAGGCCGACGCCCGGTTCATCGAGCCGGCTTACCGGAGCCATAGCGACATTGGCGACGCCGGGGCCGGTGGGATGGTTGTGCTCAATGATTGACGCCATGTCGTGGCCGGCGTGCTCGCCGGTCGACGATGCCGGCATTGCCGCCATTGTGGGCTGTATCATGTCATCGGCATGGGATCCGTGATCCATAGACGCGTGATCCATAGCGCTGTGATCCTGTCCCCCATCGGTCTCCATTTTGTCGGCGCCGCTCATCGCCATGCCGCCCATCTCGCCATGGCCCGCCATGCCCATGTCCTTCATAGTCAGTGTCGGGCGCTCTCTCAGCGCCGGCGCTTCCGCGCGCATGCCGGCCGCGGGCCCAATGTCGCGACCGCCATGCCGGACCGGTCAATTGACTCGGCGACCATCGCAAAGGCGCGTGACTCTTTCGGCTCCACAATAACGTCGTAAGTCTCCGCAACGCCGATCTGAAACTCATCCGTCTCAACCGGTTGAACATGAAGTCCGTCGGCCTGAACCACCGTCATCGGCAGGCCTGGAATGCGGAAGTTGAAAAACGTCATGGCTGATGCGTTGATGATGCGCAATCGCACGCGCTCCCCTGGATTGAAAACGGCATTCCAATTGTCCGCCGTCGAATGGCCGTTGATGAGGTAAGTGTAGGTCTCGCCGGTAACGTCGGCGATGTCGGCGGGCGACATGCGCATGGCGCCCCACATGGCGCGCTGGTTCAACGCTTTTCCGAACCCTATTTCCGAAGCGTCGTCGATGAAGTCCGGAAGCGTGTTCTTCTGGAAGTTCATCGCCTCGCTGTTCTTCTTCAGCTTGGCGAAAATCCGGTGCGGGTGCGTGAAGCTCCAGTCGGACAGCACAATAACATATTCGCGGTCGTAAGCGACGGGGTCGGCGCCCTTTGGATCGATGATCAGCGGCCCATAATGGCCGAGCTGCTCCTGCAGGCCCGAATGGGAGTGATACCAATAGGTCCCGTTGTGGGGCAATGTGAAACGATAGGTGAAGGTTTCTCCTGGCTTTATCCCGGGGAACGCAACGCCCGGCACCCCGTCCATGTAAAACGGCACCAGTAGCCCGTGCCAGTGGATCGAGGTGTCCTCGTGCAATGTGTTGGTCACATTGATCGTGATGTCGTCTCCTTCGCGAAACCGAACGAGCGGCGCCGGAATCGTGCCATTGACGCCCAAGGCTTCGCCTGCGCGGCCATCGATGCGCACGGGAAATTTGCCAATCGTAAGATCGAAGCGCGTTCCCGTCAGCACGGGAAGCCCGAGATTGCCGGCGCTGGCGGGTTTGGCCCAGGCGGGCAGCAGCCCCGCTCCGCCAAGCGCCAGTCCGCCGAGACCAGCGGTTTGAATGAGTTTTCGTCTGCTAAACATGCTTACTGTTTCCGAATTTAGGGTCATTACAATGGATGCTCAGTTGCGGCGACACAGAGAGCGAATCGGAGAGATTCTGTTCGCGCGTCGCCCGGGTTGCGGCCGCAAGCGCTTATACGCGCACCACAGCAAGAACCCTCTCGCGCCTATCGCCGGCGCGGGGCTGCGTTCTGCATCAATTCAGGAGACGTATTTTCAGCGAGACCGGCGTTCGGTCCGGCGGGCCGCGCCATAAAGACGGGAGCGCCAGTCTGTGTTCAAAACGCGGCGGCTCGACGATTATCGCGCCGAGTGATGCAACGGCCTTGGCAGTCGGCTTGGCCCCGAGCGAGGCTGTAAATTCAACATTGCCGAGGCCGTGGAAAACAGGCGACGAAGCGCAGTGTTCACAACCACCGGAGCCGAACTCATTCGCGGACCGAACGCCGCCGGATCCGTGATGGTCGTACATTGCGTTATGCGCATCATAGGCGCCGCCCATGTGCGACAGATGCGATTGATGATCCTGAGGGACGACGTGTGAAAAACACGCGCACGCGACATGGCTTGCGCCCAGGAAAAGCGCAAAGAAAGCGATGACCGCCGTCTTCACCGACCCTAAAGTCACAAACCAAAATCCATGCGCTTGACCAATCAGCACGCTGTCTTTAGCTATACCCTGGACAGGTATATGTCAATGAATGAGCACGCAGCTACAATCAGGCGTCTAAAACGCATCGAGGGCCAGGTGCGCGGGATCGTGCGCATGCTCGACGATGATCGATATTTGATCGACACGCTTAATCAAATGCAGGCGATCAAAGCCGCGCTCGCCCGCGCCGAAAGTGAAATCCTTAAAGTTCACGCGAAAAACAGCGTTGAAGTGGCGATAACAGCGCGGAGCGCCAAGGCCCAAAAGGAAATTATTTCTGATCTCGTCGACTTGTTCGACAAACTGAAACGATGAATTCCATTTTCACGCGCTCAGCTCACAATTCTGTTATCACTTAAGACGAAGGCTGGCGTCGCAGCGACGACATAGCCCCTGCGCGTGACGGCATTCAACAGGGCCGCCAAACAAGATGATATCGCTTTCAAGGGATATCGCGGGCCCATGCGTATGATGGCAATTGATCGGCCTTCCGCTGCGGATCGAGGCCGCATGCGCTTTTAGGAATTCTGATTATGACTGATGCGGACTGGCGGGCGGGGTTTGGCGTAATCGCGCGCACAGACGTTACCCTGGAACGACTTGATGCGCTTTTGCGCCAGGCCGCCAATGACGAACTCGCGGTGAGCGAAGCGGAAGCGCGTGAACTCTTCGCCGCGACCGACAAACTGGCCAACGCCGCCATGCGGCTCGTCGCGCATATGACTTACGCCCGGCACGTGGATATGAGCGGCGCACCCTTGCAACCGGACGATTTCAAAGCCGATCCACAAGGCCACACAGGGGGATCGCTTAACATGGTAATCGCCTTTTGCGGATATCTCGCAGCCAACGCGCTCAGCGGCTGCACCCGCGCCTGGACGCTCGGACAAGGCCATAGCGCCGCGGCGATCGAGGCGGTCAACGCCCTCACTGGCGACGTGTCTCCCGCTCAGCAGGGCCGCTACGACCGCAGCGAGGCGGGGCAAAGCGCGCTTGTCAATGATTTTTACAGTTACGCCATTACGCCGGACGGACGTCCAGCCATTCCGCTTGGCAGCCATGTTAATCCGTATACGGCGGGCGGCCTGTCGGAGGGCGGTTATCTCGGGTTCGCAAGCTTGCAATATGTGCACATGCCTCTGCCCGGCGAGCGCCTCGTCGCCTTTCTGAGCGACGGCGCGTTCGAGGAACAACGCGGATCCGACTGGGCGCCGCGCTGGTGGCGCGCGGAGGACTGCGGATTTGCGACGCCGGTCATGGTGCTGAATGGAAGGCGTATCGAACAACGCACCCAAATAAGACAGGAAGGAGGCCTCGAATGGCTGGTCCGTCATCTTGAGCTCTCAGGCTTCGATCCCATCATTGTCGATGGTCACGATCCGCTTTCCTACGCATGGGGACTGCTAGAGGCCGACGCTCGCCTCGAAGCGATCGCGGGCAATCAGCCGACATATCCCGCACGCATACCTTACGTTGTTGCGCCATGCGTCAAAGGGTTCGGATTTCCGGGAGCTGGTACGAACCGCGCACATAATTTGCCCCTGGACGGTAATCCGGCCAAAGACAGTAAAGCGCGCGACGAATTTAACGACGCAGTGAGTACATTGTTCGTTGCGTCGGACGAGCTTGAAAAGTCCATTCAAACGCTTTCAAATCATGTCAGTCAATCGCGCCCGCGGGAAAGCCGCAATTCGCTCGCGACGCGTCAAATCCAATCGCCGAATTTACCTCCATTGCAAGACACTGACGCTCGCGTGGCGACGGCGCGGTGCGCCATGGACGCGATCGACCAGGAATTCGTAGAAATCGTGAAGATCAATCCGGCGCTGCGCGTTCGCGTCGGCAATCCCGACGAATTGCGCAGCAACCATATGCCGCTCGCCCTCGAAACGCTCCGCCACCGCGTCAACGCGCCGGAATCAGGCGCGCCTGAAGCCGTAGACGGCGCGATTATCACCGCCCTTAACGAAGAAGCGGTTATCGCCGCAGCGCTTGGCAACAAAGGCGGGCTCAACCTTGCGGTCAGCTACGAAGCCTTCGCCATGAAAATGCTCGGGGCGCTCCGGCAGGAAATAATCTTCGCACGGCGGCAAAAAGAGTTGGGCCAGAAACCTGGTTGGATCAGCGTGCCGCTGGTCGCCACGTCGCACACATGGGAAAATGCAAAAAACGAGCAATCGCATCAGGACCCCACACTACCCGAAGCATTACTAGGAGAAATGTCCGATGCGGCGCGGGTGATGTTTCCGATAGACGCCGCGAGCGCCGTTGCGGCGCTGCGCGAAGTCTACAGCGGCCACGGGGAAATCGCCTGCCTCATAACGCCCAAAGGCCAGACGCCGAACCGCCTTACCCTTGAAGAGGCGACGCTTTGCGCACGAACAGGAGCGATCCATCTCGCCGGTGAGCCGGGGCACGCAAAGATACAGCTCGCCGCAATCGGCGCCTATCAAACAGGCGAAGCGATGACCGCAAGCGCACGGCTTGCCGCGCGCGGCGCACCGGCATGCGTCACGGCCATCCTTGAGCCTGGCCGCTTACGCATCGCGCGTGATCGGCTGGAGTCGGATTTCGTCCTAGACGATGACGCGCTCAAAGGCCTGTTCCCTTCGGGACTGGCCCGTGTGCTTGTCACTCACACGCGGCCCGAACCGATGACAGGACTTCTCCGGCGCATCGACGGCGGGCCGGACCGGTTAAGGTCGCTGGGTTATATCTCTCGGGGCGGCACATTCGATGTCTTCGGCATGCTGTTCGCCAATCGCTGCACTTGGGCCCATATAATCGATGCCGCCGCTGCGCTTTTGCGGCGACCTATTTCGGATTTTCTGAACAGTGACGAACGCGACGCACTTGCGGGACGGGGAGATCCGAGGGTCCTTGAATTCGAACGCAAAGAGATTCATTCGCAAGCCTGACGGCGCACCGGCGCGTCAACGCATACCTCGGCAATTGCATTAGATTTCGCAATACATAAAATGTCACAATTACCAAGCGAAAGGAGGAGACGCGAAGTTCGACAGATCGAACCTCCTCTTTATACGGAATGCTATGGTGACGGCATTGAAACGCTTGTTTTTCTCGCCGGCCTCGGCGGCACGACGCGTTATTGGGCGCCGAGGATTGCTCCTCTCACCCGCGATTACAAAATCGTTCTCGTCGACTTGCTAGGCTTTGGCGATTCGCCGAAACCCTGGACCCGCTACAGCGTAGACCGTCACGTCGCGGCCCTGCATGAGACGCTGGCGACCTTGGGTCCATTCACCATTATCGGCCATTCATTGGGCGCTTTATTGGCGGTCGCTTACGCAGCGCGATTCCCCGAGCAAATAAAGAACATGGTTTTGATGAGCTTGCCCTATTTTGGCTCTGAGGAAGATGCATATCGCTACTTTAGAAAGAACCGGAATGACCGTCTAAGAGGCCTGGTAGTCACGAATATGGGGCTGACGATCATTGCATGCCTCATTACGCGGCGCGTGCTGGGTAAATTTTTACCGTATCTGATCCGTGATATGCCAAAAGAAGTTGTCGCGGATCTGGTGAAGCATACGTGGATTTCATCAACATCTTCCCTATGGGAAGTCGTCTATCGATATGATGCGTTAAGCGATATTCTTCGAATTCCAGAACGAATAGATGTGTTATGCATTCATGGAGACCGTGACACGACGGCGCCGCTGTTTTCGCTCGATCTTATCCAAAAACATCGACCGGGTTGGCGGATCGATATGCTGCACGACGTTGATCACCACCCATTTCTTCGCGACACGGCAAGATGCATTGAATTGATCAAAAATATCGTGCCGTAAATCAAAACGACATAGCAACGGCGAATTTGTCTTCAAGAAGCTTTCCGTCGCCGTGAAAGATTGCCGAGCCGGTGACCAGCGCCTGGTTACGCCCTCAATTGGAATCGCACGCATTCGGCAAGCAATGAGCTCACATCAAGCACGTTGCTTTCATGCGGTATAGTGTTTGTCGTGACGATCCGTCCTGCGCCAGCGGCCAAAAGGTCATGATACGCTGTGCCCGCAAAGACAGCGTGAACGCCAATGCAAACCGGAGCTGACATGCTTGCTTTTTTCAGGTGTCCGACGGTTTCGATCATCGTGCGCGCGGTTGAAATGATATCGTCGACAAGGACCGGCGTGTGCGCGCGCCATTGCTCCACCTGCGGTACGCTCACCGCGACATCGCGATCTCCGCGCCGCGTCTTCTCAAGTATAAGATAAGGCGCGCCGGCGCCGTTTGCCGTATCCGAGACCCACTGTTCGCTCTCGCTGTCTGGACCAACCAGCACCGGGTTTACGACATGCTGCTTGATCCAGGCTGAAACCGTCGGCGCAGCATGCGCAGCCACGGCGGGAATAGAATAAACGTCTGATAATGCAGTAATACGATGAAGATGCGGATCGATTGTGACGAGCCAGTCAATCCAGGGGCTAAGCGCAGCAGCAAAATGTTTAGCAGTCACGCCCTCTCCCGTCTGAAAGCGCTGGTCCTGCCGCATATAGGCAAGATAGGGAGCCACAAGCCCTACTGTCTTCGCGCCGTTTTCGCGCGCCGCCGCGGCGGCGAATATCAATGGCAGAAATTTCTCGTCCGGGCGGTCAAGCGTGCAAACCAGGACGATGTCGCGCGCCTCGACACTTGTCTCATAACGAACGTAACTCTCACCGTCGGGAAAACGACGTATATTGATTTTTCCCAAATCGCCGCTAAGCGTTTCAGTGAGCGCCGCCGCAATCTCCTCGTGACTGAACAATGAAAAAAGAAGAGGGCGCATCGTTAAGCCTCAATTTCGAAAATTGGCGGGTGACTATCCAAATATTCTATTGCGTACTCGATTTCGCCCCGTGTTTCCGCATGCAGAGTAAAAAGAGGCTCTGACGTTTCGACGCGCTGGCCAAGAAAACCGTGGAGTTCAAGTCCCGCCGCTTTCGCATCCGGCGCGCCTGCGAGTTTCGCGGCCTTCGCCAGGCGCCGGTTGTCGATCGCCTCGATCAATCCTCCATGATCGGCGAGAATCGGATGTTGATAGGCTGACTGCGGCGGCTCGCGCATGCCGCCCTGAGCGTCGCAAATCGCCTGGAACTTCACCCAGGCGCGGCCGTCGGCAATTGCCGCAGCTGCAGCCCGTTCACCTTCGCCTTCAGCTGCAACGCCGCTAAGCTCCAGCAAGGCGCCTGCAAGCGCGACCGCCCGTCGCCGCAAATCTTCAGGCGCTTCCGCATCCTGGCGGAGCACCTTCAGGACATCCTGCGCCTCAAGCGACGGCCCAATCCCGCGCCCCACAGGTTGACGACCGTCGGTTTGGATTACGCGCGTTTTGATCGCAAGGGCTTCAGCCGTCTTCAAAAGATTGGTCTTGAGAGAAACCGCGTCACCATCCGTTCTCACCTTTGCCGTCGGGCCGACGGGCATATCGATAACTAAATGCGTCGCGCCCGCCGCTGCTTTTTTCGACAGAACAGAGGCGACGAGCTGGCCCTCGCTGTCAATGTCGAGCGCGCGCTCAACGCGAATAAGCGTATCGTCCGCCGGGCTTAAATCGACCGCCCCTCCCCAGACGATGCAACCGCCTTCCTTCTCCACCACCTGACGCATCGCGTTCAGATCGAGGTCGACAGGTGCAAGCGTTTCCATCGTGTCCGCCGTACCGGCCGGCGAGGTGATCGCGCGAGACGATGTTTTCGGCATGGTGAGGCCGCAAGCGGCGGCGATCGCAACGACGATCGGCGTCGTCCGATTGCCGGGAAGGCCGCCAACGCAGTGTTTATCGACGATTAAGGGGACGCCCCAATCGAGACGTTCGCCCGCTGCGACCATAGCGCGTGTCAGGTGTATGACTTCTCGCTCGTTCAAGCCGCGCGCCGCGCAGGCGGTAATGAAAGACGACAAGTGAATGTCGGAATAGCGGCCTTCGACAATGTCACGCATAATTCTGCTAATGGCCGAGTTTTCAAATTCCCGCCCGTAGACTTTGGCGCGAACGTCGCTCAAAGAGTCGAGTGGGCGCGCATGCGAAACGCGCAACAATGCGCCCTCCTCGCACTCCAGACGTCGCCACGCCGCTTCGGACAGTCCAGCCTCCCCGGAGGCCAGAAGTTCTCCGGTGATCAAATTGACCGTTGCGATCACAAACGAAGCGCCGCTCGCCACTCGAATTCTGGCCTGGGCCGAAAATCCTTCGGCGCGGCAAACATGACAGTCGCGGCGCATATAGATGACGGCTTCCTGGTGCGTGTCGATCCCTAGGCGCTTGGCGCGCAGAACATTGGATGCTTCAATTGTCATTCGTCCCGCCCTTGATTTTCTTCCATTGAACCGGCCGACCGCTACGCGATATCATATTCGTCGTTGATTGCCGGCACAGTGCAGTCCCAGCCGAGCTCTTCGACGATGCGCTGACGCAAGGCGTCCGACGCAGCAGGCTCACCGTGGGTGACGAATGTCCGGCGCGGCGGAGACTGGAAATTTTTTAACCAACCTAGAATCTGGTCCGCGTCCGCATGAGCGGACAACATATGAAGATTATGTACTTCCGCGCGAATCTTCACGTAGGCTCCATGAATTTTGACCGCCTCGGCGCCGCCGACAATCGCCGCACCCCGGGTTCCCCCGGCCTGAAAGCCTGTAAACACCAGCGCATTGCGTTCCTCCGGCGCATAGTATTTGAGGTGATGTAAGATTCTGCCGCCGGTCGCCATGCCGCTCGCCGAGATAATGATTTTTGGCATTTTGTTCGCATCGAGCGTCTTCGATTTTTCCGCCTCGCGGACATATTCGGCAACGCCGCATGAGGTCCGGCACTGTTCTGCCGTCAACCGATGGTCATTAAGGTGCTCGCAAAAGATCTCGCTTGCGTCGATTGCCATTGGACTGTCGAGATATATCGGCAGATCGGGAATTCGATTTGATCGCTTCAAGCGATCAAGATGAAACAATATTGTTTGCGCGCGCCCAACAGCGAAAGCCGGGATAAGTACCGTCCCGCCACGGGCGGCGGTTCGATTGACTATATCCGCCAACTTATTTTCAGGGTCTTCTTTTTCGTGGATTCTATCACCGTAGGTCGACTCGACTACCAAATAGTCCGTATGGCGAATAGGCGCCGGATCCAGCATCGTCGCGGAGTTTGGAGGCCCTAGGTCACCTGAAAAGACAACATCGTTTCCGCCTATTGTCAGTTGTACGGTCGCAGCGCCGAGAATGTGGCCGGCGGGACGAAATCGCGCAGTCACCTCCGGCGAAACATCGACATCTTCCTCAAACTGCACGGAATTGAAATTCTCAAGACTCGTCTCGGCGTCTCGTTGCGTATATAGCGGGCGTGCAGGACGATGCTTCGAGAAGCCGTGCTTATTTGCAAATTCTGCGTCTCGTTCCTGTAAGTGACCGCTGTCTGGCAGCAATATCGAGCAGAAATCTCGTGTCGCAGATGTCGTATAAATCCGTCCCTTAAAACCATTTCGGACTAAGAGCGGAATGTAGCCGGAGTGATCAAGATGTGCGTGGGTCAGTATGACTGCGTTGATAGTCGCTGGGGCAACCGGAAGCGGAGCCCAGTTCTTTAATCGCAATTGCTTGAATCCCTGAAAGAGGCCGCAATCCACAAGAATGCGCTCGTCGTTGACTTGGACAAGGTACTTCGATCCAGTGACGGTCCCAGTTCCACCGAGAAAAGTGATCGCTCGTGCCATAATTAGCTACCTTCCGTGTTCAAACCAAGAAGCGCGCAGTCAAGCACTCGCCAACGCTCTATGTGAGGTTTTAAGGGCAGTTAACCTCCAAACGCCTCAGGATCATGCCTATATACGCTCACCGCAATGCAATCACTCAGACTTCTGGAAAGCCAAAATACTTTCCCGACCATGTGCTTGGTGTTCGGGCATATTACGTTCTCTTTTTGAGCTACTTGTTAACGCGCTTTCAAGAACTAGATATACATAAGAATTTGCTCAGTGGCGTGAAGCGGTATTGGTGGTGGTGCTTTTCAACTATGCCGCCATTCAATTAGAGGGCTGAGGCGCGTAGTATTGCGCAATCGCCAGCTCAACCCACAAATGATTATCACAGCCACGAAGCTGCCACACTACCATAGAAAGCGAGAATTATTTGATAGTGACGCCAATTTTTAACTATTAGGAGTTTACGGCGACTCCATGTCGTCCATCGTGCATTCTTCGATCGTCGCCGCCGCAATCCGCATTGCCTCATTATGAAATTCCTTCATGCAAGACTTGTAAGCGTCTTTATCGCTATCGAAGGAACACAGCGCCGCAATATAACCCTCCTTGCCTCTTTCCAACTTCAGCAGGAAATGAACCCGCTCGCCGACAGCGAAAGCGGAAAGATCGATGCGCTTTGCAACGGCGAACGACATATTCATCTCATCAAATCCGATTGAATGATCCGGCTTGTGCGACATGCCTACCTTGGACTCAAGGCTGTTAACGGCCGTGATCAAGCCTTCTCCCATTGGCACATAACAATGTATCGTCAAATTCATCGGTCTATCGGCATGTGGGTCTAATTCCGCCTTCTGACCCTTTGCAGACGCCAGCGGGAAGCCGCCGGCAATAGCCAAGAACGTGACGAACGAGACAACCTGAACTCTTAGAATTCTTGCGGCCATGATCAAACCTGAGCCCTGAGTTTAGCATTCCATGGATGATACGCTCTGCCAGAATATGATTTTAGACCCTTCATATAACACGCCTTGATCATCGGTAGAATCCGTCCCCGATACCGAGCGAAACATTCGTTTTGGCGATGGACGCGGCGCCGTCGCGTTCGCTTCCTGTCAGCGCCCTGATAGCGTCGATTGTCTCCGGGATGACGATGGCCTGGTTATCGACCATATAGGCGTAAAAGACCTCAGTTCCCTGAACGGTTACAAGATCCTCCCAAAGGGCGACTTCGTATAGATTGTCGTGAGGCCGCCCGAGGTCAGCCATGAGTTCCTTGACGGAGTTCAACGCCGACAATCCATCCCCCATTTTTATCAAGGAAATGCGTGACGACGAGCGGAAAGCGGCCAGTATTTCTTCCCTTTCCGCGGCACGCGACAATTCCACATTCCAGAAATGAAGATGCGCGAGCGTCTCCGGAACTTTGACCGCCATTGTCACGACATCGAGTTCCGGATCGACGCTCTGCGCATCGGGGCCCTGATGACTTGGAATGTGTTTTTCAGGAACGAGCGTATTCATGATGCCGCCCTCATGACTTTCCCAGGGGTCAGTGGCCCGGCGCAACAGCGATCCACGCGCCCGCTTGAGAAGCCCTGCGCGCTTGAGGGCGCTCAAAATCCGAACGATTGACGTCGTATTGCACGAAACGACCCGCGTGGCGTCTTTACCGAATGCGCTTTCATAAGTTGCTTCCGCAACAAAGGAATGACCCGCGACTTCATGCGCTTCGCCGCCTTGAACAATGAATTTTAGCTTTCGCTCCTTGTAGAGGGGAACGTTTTTCGCAGCCACTCGCTTGGGCGTACAATCGACAACGATGTCCGCATCATCCAATAGATCGTTCAAATTTCCCGCGATCTCAATGCCCGCTTGCCGCATCGCATCGGCCTGCGCGTCAATAGCTGAGAACACGCGAACGCCTTTCTGCTGCGCCGCGCGAAGCCGCCAGTCGCTGGCGACATCAGCAACGCCGGCCAGCTCCATATCATCCTGCAGCGCAGTCGCAGCTGCGACCCGTTTGCCAATGACGCCATACCCGGCAATAGCGACCTTCACCTTCCTATCGAGCATCTCGCTGCCTCACTTTCAAACACTTACGCCGGTCACACGGCTCCAGCGACAATATTCTTCGGGTCTCCTTCAATAAACGCCTCTATATTCTCAACTGTCGTTTCGACAATGCGCGCGACAGCCTCATGCGTATTGAACGCCGAATGCGGGGTGATGATCACGTTGCGCATGCGCATGAGGATATGATCCGCCACGAGATTGCGCAGATCATGACGGTCACAATACGTTGAACAAATCAGCTCCGCTTCCTCGCGGATGAGCGGCTCGTCTGGCAGAACGTCGAGGCCCGCCGCGGCGACCTTTCCGCTCGTCAGCGCCTGGATCAGCACTCGGGTTTCGATGACGTCGCCGCGCGCCGTATTAATAACCACCACGCCATCCTTCATCTGCGCGAATGCGTCAGCGGACAGAAGATGGCGCGTTTCCGGAGTGGCCGGCACATGCAAGGTGATCACGTCCGACCTCGAAAGAAGTTCGTCAAGATCGACATAGGCAAAACCGTGCGCCGCAGCGAAGGCGTCATCCGGCGCAATGTCGAAGGCGAGAACCTTCATGCCGAACCCGCTCGCAATGCGGATGACATGACGTCCGATATTGCCCGTTCCGACCACGCCGAGCGTCTTTCCTTCCAGATCGAATCCGCGCAGACCCTCCGGCGAAAAAGGGCCCATGCGCACGCGCTCCACGGCCTCGATCAGCCGGTGGCTTAAAGCCAGCAATAGCGCAAAAACATGTTCGGCGACGGTGTTTTCGCCATAGGTCGGGACGTTACAGACGAGAATGCCCCGTTCCGCACAATACGCCGTATCGATATGATCGAACCCCGTTGAGCGCGTTGCGATCATTTTCAACGCTGGCAGGCGCTCCAACACGCCGCGATCGAGCCTTGAATAGATAAATGTCGAGACAATCTCGACATCAGAAAATTCGTTCGTATTACCGACCTGCAACGGTTCCCTGATCAGGCGCAAATCATGATCAGCTTTGAAGCGTTCAAATACAGGCGCTTCACGCTCTTCCGTTTCAAAAACCGCTATGCGCATGGGGAACGAATTCCTCCGCTTGCTACTTCTTCTTATCTTCGTTTGGGAGTTGTCCCCCGCGCTTTCGCTCCGCGTCTGCGACATGATGCTTGACGGAGATAAAACTGTCGGGCGTGACGGATATGGAGTCGATGCCGCACTCGACCAGGAAGCGCGCAAATTCCGGATGATCGCTGGGCGCCTGACCGCACAGACCGACTTTCGCGCCCGCTTTGTGCGCCTCCGCAATAACGTTCCTGATCATCCATTTGACTGCCGCATCCTGCTCATCAAATAGATCGGCGAGATCTTCCGAATCCCGATCAACGCCAAGCGTTAACTGCGTCAGGTCGTTCGAGCCGATGGAAAACCCGTCGAAGCGCTCCGCGAACGCCTGCGCAAGAATGACATTCGAGGGAATTTCGCACATGACATAGACCTGAAGTCCATTTTCTCCACGCTTCAGGCCGTTCTGCGCCATCACCTCCAGCACCCGGTCCGCCTCTCTTACCGACCGGCAAAAGGGGATCATCGCCACGACGTTTTCAAAGCCCATTTCGTCGCGCAATCTGTGGATCGCCCGACACTCAAGGGCGAAACCGTCGCGATAGCGGGGCGAATAATAACGCGACGCGCCGCGGAAACCAATCATGGGATTAGCTTCCTTTGGCTCGAAGCCTGCACCGCCGATAAGACCTGCATATTCGTTGGTCTTGAAATCGCTCATCCGGACAATCACCGGTTTCGGATGCAATGCGGCGGCGATGCGCGCCAACCCCAGCGCCAGCTGATCGACGAAATAATCGGCCTTCTTCTCATAGCCTCGCGTCAGCTCGTCGATCTGTCGCTTCACATCCTTATCCTTCAACGCATCGAAATGGGCGAGCGCCATCGGATGGATTTTTACATGGTTCGACACCACGAATTCCATGCGCGCCAAACCGACGCCGTCGGAAGGCAGCCGCCACCAGCGAAAGGCCGCGGCCGGATTGGCGAGATTGAGCATAATTTGGGTCATGGTCGCAGGGATTTCGGAAACGCTTAACTCCTCGACGTCAAAGTCGGCGACGCCTTCATAGATAAACCCTTCCTCTCCTTCCGCGCAGGAAACGGTGACTTCCTGTTCGTCATGGAGAACACGCGTGGCGTTGCCCGTTCCGACAACCGCCGGCAGGCCAAGCTCCCGGCTGACGATCGCTGCATGGGACGTGCGCCCGCCGTGATCGGTGACGACCGCCGCCGCGCGTTTCATAATTGGCACCCAGTCGGGATCGGTGTTTTCCGTCACCAGAACGGAGCCGTCCTCGAACCGGCCGATCTCGCCCGGATCGCGGATCAGGCAGACCCTGCCGCTGACGATGGCGCCGCCAATGCTGAGGCCGGTCGCCAGCGTTCGGCCTTTCGACTTGATGCCGTAGCTTTTGAAGACGCCCGTCTGTGCATGGGACTGCACCGTTTCTGGCCGCGCCTGAACGACGAAAATCTCGCCCGAATGGCCGTCTTTCGCCCATTCGATGTCCATCGGAACGCCGTAATGGCGTTCGATCTCGCAGGCCCAGCGGGCGAGCTGTAATATCTCCTCATCGCCGAGCACAAAAGCTTCGCGCTCGGCGAGCGATGTCGGCACGGTCCGCGTCGCACGTTCGCCCCCGCGCGCATAGACCATCTTGATGATTTTATCGCCGCGCTTTTTGCGCAGAACGGGCTTCAACCCACCATTCGCAAGCAACGGCTTATAGGCCTGGTATTCATCGGGATCGACTTGGCCCTGCACGACGGTTTCGCCAAGTCCCCAGGCGGCGTTGATAAGGACAATGCGATCAAAACCCGTTTCCGTGTCGATGGTGAACATGACGCCCGAACCGGCAAGGTCCGAACGCACCATCTGCTGCACGCCGATCGACAAGGCGACCTTCAGGTGATCGAAGCCTTTCGCCTCGCGATAGCTGATCGCCCGGTCCGTGAAGAGAGACGCAAAACACTTCCTGCACGCCGCTAAAAGCTCGTCCTCGCCGCGGATATTGAGAAACGTCTCCTGCTGGCCGGCGAAGCTCGCATCCGGCAAGTCCTCTGCCGTGGCGCTGGAGCGCACGGCGACGTCGGCGTCCTTCTCTCCGATGCGCTCGCAAAGTTTGTGATACGCCTCGACGACGGCGCTCGCGAGGTCGCCCGGCCAGTCCCCCTTGAGAAACGCCGATCGGATCGCTTTGCCCGTTTCCGCCAGCGACGCTTTGCCTGATTTGAACTCCGCAAGGCGGTTTTTGATGACCTCGTTGAGGCTATTGGCTTCGAGAAAGCGCCAATAAGCGCCGGCGACGGTTGCAAATCCCGGCGGCACGCGCACGCCGCGGTCGCCGAGGCTGCGGACCATTTCCCCCAGCGAGGCGTTCTTGCCGCCGACCAAAGCCACGTCCTCGCGACGAACGTCCTCGAACCGGACGACTGGCGCTTCCGATATCGTATCCGGCATTTAAGCCCCCCTCACACTGGGTCTTTGCTCTATTATACGCTGGGAATGCTATGCTCACTCAAACTTTCCCCGCAATATCATCGAATTTAGGGAAGGCGCCCGACTCGACCAAGTATCAAGTGGCTTAAATATTCAAAGTGGGAGAATTGCCAAACGCAGACCTATCAAAATGCCGATTAAAATGTTGGCGACCTATGGCGCTGGCAGGTAAGTGTCAATTCTGCGCGATAGTCACGCATGGCGTGTATTCCGTTTAGCACCTTCGGCATGATTAACATATCATGCTTTTGGACCGGCAATTGTTGTCGCGTATGCTATCGAACCCACAGCAAACAAGAAAAGCGCAAATTCGGCGCTAAGCGTGAATCGCAAAGCTCTGCGTCCAGCTTCCTGTTCAAATTTTATCCGTTTAGTTACAGAAAATTTGTTAAAGGCACCCAACGCGAGCGCGATGGAGGCTGCAGCCAACTTTCCGAGAAGCAGTCGCCCGTATGCAGAACCAGTCAACCCCTCCCACCCCCCCACCAGTCGCCACGCGAGAACAAGGCCTGCGGCGAAGAGAGCGGGGATGGCGAATTGGGCGATACGACTAAATGCCTCAAGTCGCCCCACGAGCTCTTTGTCGTCGATAGCGGTGGCAGGCCAAAGCGCAACCGGTGCTGCAAACCAGAACCCAGCTACAAGAACATGAAAGCCTACGAGCCACGGCATGACGCCAGGCGATTCAAGCCCTTGCGTGTGACCAGCGAGCCCAAACCCCGCACTGAGGATTAAAGCCGCCGCCAGCATTGCCAGCCGTTGCTGATTCAGCGCGCCTATAAGAGCCGAAAGACAACCGACGATTACGGCGTAAGCCTGCACATTATAGGTCCGCCAGATCCACGGAAAGGTGTCGGAATTGACGGCTGCAACCATCGTTCCGCCCAGTTTCGCATTCGCAAGTAGCAGCCGCGTAGCATAAAAGCACAGAACCATAATCGACAATACGCCAGACGCCGATATTCCAAGCGTTCGCCTAACGCCCGTCGCACAAATGGCCAGCATGCCGATGAACATTAACGTGGCGGCGTTATATCCGAACTGAATAATAAAACTGAATAGAGAAATCGCGTCAAGCATAAGGACGCTATCTAACCGAGAACTCAATCTTGCCGCTCAAGGCATGACCGTCCTTTGCGATAGCGCGCCAATAAAATACGTACGAGCCAGACCCAAGAGACGGAAGGGGAATGACAAACACTGTCTGAAATTCCTTCGGTTTCACATATTCAAGTTCGATAGATTCGCCCGTCGACGTTTCCAACCGAATATCCACGAGACCGACGTCGCCGTTAAATGCGAATTCTAAATTTTCCGGAACTGGATTTTTAGGCGCCGCGTCATATATGCCGCCGTGTTCTATATTCGACGACTTTATCATGACGTGTGCTTTTGCCGGCATACCGGCGAACATGAGCATGATCGATATTGCCAAAGCCTTTTTCATTTCGATTTTCCTTGTTCTCAACGCTCTCCGTTCCTGTCTAAACGGACAATTGCGTCCACTTCGACAGGGGCGTTTAACGGCAGCACACTTACGCCAACGGCGGTTCTCGAATGTTTGCCAACCTCTCCAAATACACTGAGGAAAAGATCCGAAGCACCATTCATCACAACGGGTTGGTCGAAAAACTCTTTGCCACTGGCGATGAAGCCCCCGAGCCTGACAATGCTTCGAACACGGGCTAAATTACCGCCGCAAGCCACCTTGAGCTGAGCCATGAGATTTACAGCGCAAAGAGCGGCGGCGCGCACGCCCTCCTCGATGCCCACCTCCTCGCCAACCCGCCCCCTTGCCGTCATCTTTCCCCGGGAAAGCGGCAATTGCCCTGATACATAGACAAAGTCCCCGACGACGATAAAAGGCGCGTAACTCGCGACAGGCGTCGCCGGCAGGGGCAATTCAATACCAAGATCCTGCAATCTCTTGTCAATCGAGCTCACACTCACGCCCTGTACCCACCATCGATTTGAAAATCAAAACCGCCGCCCAATAACAGCTCAGGGCGGCGGTTTCTCCAACGGTCAATCCGCCTAGAATTCGGCTGTGGCGCGCACGTACCAGAAGCCGCCGTTAAAGCCCTGCGGCGCGAAGCGCGGATAAATGAGGCCGCTGCTGATATTCCCCGCGCGCGTGTCGAGGTCCGGGTAATTATCAAATATGTTCTCCGCGCCTACCGCCAAGCGAACATTATCATTCACGTCGTAGCCGAGCTCGAAATCCACAAGCCATTCTGCGCCAAATGTTTGATCGTCGGCCGGCGAACCGCCATAGTCTGTCCACTTACCGTAATAATTGCCGCGAATGAGTGCTGAAAACGGGCCAGTGCGCAACGTGGCCTCCGCAAGGGCGCGGTAGTGCGGCGTGAAATCCTCCAGCTCAAGCGTCCGCTCGCGGTTGATGGCCGTAATATTGCGAACCGCTGTCACCTTCGTATCGGTATAGTTGAAGGTCCCTAAAAGATTTAGCGATGAATCTCCCACGAACGGCGTTTGATAAGTTGCGACAACATCGACGCCTTGGGTTCGGGTGTCGAACGCATTGGTGAAAAATCGAACTGAGCTGAGCGACCCTCCAGTTGTGATTCCTGAGGCGATCAGCGCCGCTTGCTCGGCTGGACCAATCGGAATATCGCCCGACACACTGATCCGGTCATTGAGTTTAATGTTAAAATAATCGGCAGTGATCCGAACGCCGCCGGGGATATTGAGCACCAGTCCGCCAGCGAAATTGAATGACTCTTCGACACTCAGCGGCTCGGCGCCAAAAAACATCGCGACCGGATTTGTCGGCGGAATTTGTCCGCTGATAAGCGTCGCCCCAGTTGACAGATCAATATTGGTCGAGGTTTGGGAAAGATTCGCCTGCCCCGGCGTCGGCGCCCGAAAGCCTGTGTTCACAGAACCACGGATCGCAACGCCGTCGAAAAGTTCCGCCCTGCCCGAGACCTTATAATTAAAGGTCGTGCCAAAATCGTCGAAATCTTCGAAGCGAATAGCTACACCGCCAGAGATCCGTTCGGTCAGATCTGCTTCGAGATCGAGATAAAGCGCGTAGTTCCAACGTCCGAAATCGCCGACCTCAGTCGGATTAAACCCCTGGAAGCCGCTCGATCCCACGGCGAGCGGAACTGTCATTCCACCGTCCGGATCGGCAAATGAAGAAGCAAACGGCCCTACCTCCCAGGATGCCTGGTCGCCGAGCGTTATCAGGTAGTCCTCACGATGGTATTCAGCGCCAACAGCCACGTTGAGCGGTGAAACGAATGCGGCGACATCCATAAGATAGACGAAATCCAAGTTCGCCGTCGTCTCACGCTGGGTCAGCGTGCCTGGGTCGAACTCGGTCGGAGACGCCGGTCCGAGCGACGGGTTTACAGTTTGACCTAGATGATAATCAGTCTTGTTTTCGCCGTGATAGAGACTTGCGTCGAAACTCAAGTTCTCGGCGAGATCGCCGCGTACGCCGCCTGCCGCGCTCCAGTCCGTGGTCGTCGCTTCAAACTGTGGCGAAAACCCGCCCGGAAAGACAGAGGTGAAACTGAAGCGCTCGCCCCCAGGCATGGTCGTCAATGGAACGCTAGAGAAAATTTCCGTCCGCGACACTGGATTGCGGTAAAAGAAGCTTGTTACTCCGTTTGTTCGGCTATAGTTGCCGAACAGATAAGCTTCCAAATTATTGTTGAGATCGATCCCGGCGTTGAAAAACGACCGGAATGCGCTGCCGTCGGGATTGCCCCAACGCTGTCCGAGACCGTTTTCCGGCACATCCTCAATATCGATCGTTCCCGCGCTGACGAGCGCGGCCACATCCGGCCGCTGTGCGCCGCGCGAGGTTTCTTCGGAATTCACATATTCCAGCGCCACATGGAAAAAGCCGGAATCGCCCAACGGCAATCCGATGTTGCCCTGAACGCTGATTTCTTCACCGTCTCCTTCATAATACTGCCCATATTGCGTGCTCAGGCGGAAACCGTCGCTATCCTCAGCTAGATTAACGTTGAGAACACCCGCAATGGCGTCCGACCCATATTGCGCCGATGCGCCGTCCCGCAGGACCTCAAGTTGGCTGATGGCGTTCGAAGGAATCGTCGCCAGATCGGGTCCCTGCGCTCCCAATGTCTGCGGCAGACGGCTGGTAGCGATTAGCGCCGAGCGATGACGACGCTTTCCATTGATCAGCAGGAGCGTTTGATCGGGCGCAAGACCACGCAAGGTGAAAGGGCGCTGAAACACGTTTCCGTCATTTGTAACGTAACGCTGGACATTGAGCGATACGACTTGGGTCCGCAGAATATCCGTCAGGTCCGCAGTGCCGCTTTTTTCCAGAGCATCGCCGCCTATCACGTCAATCGGAATCATTGAGTTTCCGACCGTGCGGTCGGCTCGCCTCGTGCCGGTGACAACGATCGTGTCCCCGTCGCCCCCTGCCGCATCGCCGTTTTCCTGCGCGTAACCGACGCTGAAGGTCGCCTGCAAACCAAGCAACATCGTCGTGCAAAGCGCCGTATTCCCGAATATTCCGCGCAACCTTTCATTTCCTAATTTCATTTCTTAGCCCCTCCTCAATCACATCCCAGGCGCCACGCATGACGCCTTCGGCCCTCCCGGACATAAATCAGATCGCCACGAATAATCCCGTGGGATGACGCCACAACAGTGCCATCGGGTCCATAATGACCCCACGCGACCCTATGCGGTCAAATCGAATTATTTCCGATACTTATTCTTTTATGTTATGACTTCAGCGGGTCAGCGATAAACAGTTAGCAGCAAACGGGATACTTTCCTCCACCACTTTTGCATGCATTATTTTCATCGATGGTGCCACAAAGTAACGTTGCCCTTATGACAATCTACAAGCTTACAAAAGACAACATCGGCACCAGGATTTTAACTAATGGCGCTGCAGCGAGAAGAATATGACGCGATGTTCCGCTTGCAATAGAAACGCTAGTCAAAAAACTTGCACAATGGATTATCGATAAGAATAAGGTCAAGATTATTGTCTGTGATGAGTATCGTATGAATTTGCCTTGTATGAATCATGTGAGGAAATCGGGGATTTAGATTTGACAAACTCGACGAATGTCGGCGCTAAGTCGCACAAATCAGCAAAAGCCCGTCATAAATTGAATTCCAACCTTATTGGAATTGAATGCCTCCGTTGCAAAACGAAGCATGAACTAGCCGACTACTTCACCGGTTGCCCGTTGTGCCTAGCAGAAGGTTACCCGGCAAGCGTTCGCCAATTATATAGCGCCGACGCATGGCAAGTGAATTCTGGGCATAAAGGCATGACGCGATACGCTTCGTGTTTGCCTTATACCAATTTTACGACACTCGGCGAAGGCGGCACGCCTTTAATCGCCGCGCCAGCGCTCGCCGACGGCATAGGAACCGGCGCTATTTTCGTAAAATGTGAAGGACAAAACCCCACAGGTTCGCACAAAGACCGGATGAGCGCACTCGCCGTCACCCGCGCATCGGATATCGGAGCCGAGACGGTGATCGGAGCGTCTTCCGGGAACGCAGGCGCGTCGATTGCGGCCTATGCTGCGCGGGCCGGTCTTCAATGCGTGATTGTTACGACGCATGATATGAATCCGATCTGGCGGCGTGCCATTGCGGCGACCGGCGCCCGATTAGTCGAGGCAAAGAACTCTCTTGACCGGTGGGAATATGTCGAAAAACGCGCAACTGAAGACGGCTGGTTTCCGGTCACCAATTACATTAACTCGCCTGTCGGCAGCAATCATTTCGGCGTGGACGGACTAAGGACAATTGCATTCGAACTTTTCGAGGAAACGGGCGCACAAGGCGTCGACGCCATTATCGTTCCTACATCTCGTGCGGACCTCATTTGGGGCGTCTTCGAAGGATTTCGATTTTTAAAGGAAAACGGCCTTATTCAGCGAGTGCCTCGGCTTTACGCCGTCGAACCATTTTCAAGAATAGATTCGGTCCTCCGGGGAAGCGACTATCGAGGGAATTTTGAAGGACACACGCGCCAAATCTCCATTGCGGGGTCAACGGTAACGTATCAGGCGATTGACGCCTTAAAGCAGTCGCAAGGCGGCGTTGTCGTCGTGAACGATGACGCGGCAGTGAGCGACCAGCGGATATTGGCGCAGAACGGATTTTATATGGAACTTTCTTCAGCCGCCAGCCTCAGCGGACTGAGACGATTACTCGACAGGGGTGATATCCATGCCGACGAACGCGTTATATTGATCGCAACGTCTAGCGGGTATAAGGAATTCGATTTTTAGGAATCTCTCATTTCGAAGTATTTCTGATTAGAGCTTTTGTCGCTTAAGCCACCCGAAGTAGCTGAAATGGTTTTCGATCATGAAGCTGAATTTGCTACCGTTGCTTTAGTTGCGCCGTCCTTGTGATAAAGCGCTGGCGTCTGATGAAATAAAATGCGCTTCCGATCAGCGACAAAAAGATCGCTGCGGCCCACGCCTTTAATGAAGCATGTCCTACCAACCAGATCGAAAGCAGGAAGGCGAAAACGGGCACGATCAAACCGCCAGGAATCGCGAATTGTCGCGGGTCTTTGTCCATTGTTTTTTCTATCCGCGGCAAGGACGCGATCGTCAACGCATAGGTAATGAAACGTACCAGCGTGCTAACCGTCGCCAGCCAGACAAATCCGCCGCTAACGCCGAGCAAAATCCCGAGGCCGCCGCAAAACAGGATGGAATTGCCCGGTGTCCCGAACTTCGGATGAACCGCTGCGAACCATTTAGGTATCGTTTCCTGCTTGCTCAGGGCGAAGGTCAATCGCGGTCCCACGAGCATCGACGTGGCGCTGGAGCCCGCGATCGAAAAAACGGCCCCCAACGCCAAAATGGACGCCCCGATGGGACCGATGAGTCGTTCAGCAACCTGAGCGAGCGGCGTTTTCGTTTCCGCAATAGCCGGATCGACTGAAATCGAGACGACCTGGATTGCGATATAGAAGACGGAGACCAGCGCAACGGTCGTTACTAATGCAATGGGAATGTCGGCCTTCGGATTCTTTGACTCGCCGGCGTTAATGACCGCCACTTCAAAACCGATAAACGCGTACATGAGGATGAGGATCGCTTCTCCAAGCGCTCTCATTTCGGGAACGCTCGCGCCTATGATGGCGTCCAGTTCCGTTGACGGCAGGCCGAACAGCACGAGAAGAAACAGCGGCGCAAGCTTCAAGATCGTCAGGACATAAAGCAGCGTCAGACTGTTGCGCACGCCGATATAGTTGATCCAGGTGTAGAAAGAAATCAGCATTGCAACTGCCATTGGCCGGATCAGGGGCGTATCAAGCGCCGGCAGGAACCAGCTTGCATAGCTCACGAGCAGGTTCGAGCTCGCCGCAAGCCCCGCGACGCGGCTGATATAAAGCAGCCACCCTGTCTGGAATCCGACAAACCGGCCGAAGGAATGGGTCGTGTAGACAATCGGCCCCCCGGTTTCCTTAAAAAAACTCGCCGCTCTTGCAAACGACAAAGCGATTGTTGTGATCAGCAACGCGGCGATCAGAAAAACCCACGGACTGAAATACCCGGCTTGTTGCATCGCGACGGCAGGCAAGGCGAAAATCCCTGAGCCGATGATCCCGTTCAAGGCGATGACGCCCGTTCCAATGCGTCCGGTTGTTCGCGCAAGCTCAGTATTATCCGCCAAGTTGATGCTCCATTGTCTGTTCGTTTTATTTCTCTTCAGGTCACCACAAAGCGGATTATTACGATGTGACGGCACGCATGCGGGCAAACGCCGCCTCAAGATCAGCGATCAGGTCCGCCGGGTCCTCAAGGCCTGCATGCACGCGGATAAGTTCACAGTCTTCGTCAATTACGCTCGCTACCCGGACAGGTTTCGGCCAGGCCGGCACCAGCAGGCTCTCATACCCGCCCCAGCTGGAGCCCAGGCCGAAGAGCGACAAATGGTCGAAAAACGCCGACGCCGCTTGATCGCTCATTCTAGCAAGCTCGACGCCGAATAATCCCGACGCGCCATCGTAATCGCGCCGCCAGATATCATAACCCGGATCGTCCTTAAGCGCCGGATAGCGTATCCGCGCCACTTCCGGCTGCTGCGCTAGCCACTCGATCAGGCAAAACGCGTTTTGCTGATGGCGCTCCATGCGCACGTCCAGCGTACGCAAACCGCGATGCGCGAGATAACAGTCATCCGGGCTGGCGCTATTGCCCCAGCGCCCGGCCATATCCTTGATCTTCTCAAAATGAGATCGGCTTCGCACGCTGATCGACCCAAGCATGATGTCCGAATGGCCTGAAAAATACTTCGTGCCCGACTGAATCGATACATCGACGCCATGATCGAGAGGACGATAGTACAGCGGCGTCGCCCATGTGTTGTCGATCAGTGTGATCGCTCCCGCCGCTCTCGCCGCCTCGACCACGACAGGGATGTCAATCATCTCGAACAATTGCGAACCAGGCGATTCAAGAAACACGGCGCGTGTATTGCTGCGAAATTTAGATCGTATCTCATCACCGATTCTTGGATTGAAGTATGAGATCTCGACGCCGAACCGCTTCAGAATTGTCTCGAAAAACTTTCGCGTCGTGCCGTAAACGCAATCGGCGGCGAGCAGATGATCTCCGGCGCTCAAAAAAGCCGCCGCCGCCAGCGCATTCGCCGCTGTGCCGGACGAGGTGATCAACGTATCGCTTGCATTCTCCAGTTTCGAAATTGCGTCCGCTAGTGCAAATGTGGTTTTGGTGCCATAAAGCCCGTAGATCACATCGTCGTAATATCCGTCATGTCGGCGCTTATAGGCCTCGACAGTAGGATAGAAGACGGTCGAGGCGCGATAAACCGGCGGATTGAGGATGCCGGCCTGTTCCGAAGGTCTCGGGCCGCCATGCGTCGCGACCGTCGCCTGCCTCAAGGCTTCCTTTTTCGCGCTCTTTTGCGATTTTTTATCATCAATTATGTCAGTGTACGGGTTATTATCCGCCTTCACCGCATTCCCCCTGTCTTTATAGTTCTATCGTCAGCCGCCTGTCGAATTTCGTACATCTGTTAATATATCCGTTTAAAGAATTTCGACTTTCGGCAAGCGATGCGCGTGAATCAGACCGGTGTGTCAGGCGCAGTCTCCCCGGTCCCGGCACAGGCCGGGATCGCTTACTCTTGTTCGTCTTCATAAACTCCTTTCAAAGTCTCTTGCCGCATTCAGCGCCAGCTGAGTCATGTTGTAAAATAGAAAAATGTGGCTAGGGTATTCGGGAATGTAATGACCCTCGGGACAACTTAATGAATCTCCGCCAACTGGACGCTTTTCGCGCTGTAATGATGACTGGTTCGGTGACGAATGCGGCTGAATTCCTGCACGTCTCCCAGCCTGCGGTAAGCCGGCTGATCGCCGACCTTGAACACGTCGTCGGCTTCAGTCTGTTCGTGCGTGAAAAGGGAAGCGCGCTGGCGCCGACGCCGGAAGCGGAATCCTTCTTCCAGGAAGTCGACCGTAATTTCGCAGGGCTCGACACGCTAAAGCGGGCCGCCGATGACATTCGAAACTTTCGATCGGGTCAATTGCGGATCGCAAGCCTGCCAGCGCTAGCAATGGGCTTCTTGCCGTCCGTTATTCAGAAGTT
Organism: Hyphococcus sp.; assembly: GCF_965267305.1. Lineage (GTDB taxonomy): Bacteria > Pseudomonadota > Alphaproteobacteria > Caulobacterales > Parvularculaceae > Hyphococcus. The sequence continues at coordinate 2,254,554 of NZ_OZ253945.1, forward strand.
TCACGCGCAGCACCCGTCCGTAACAGTGCAACTGCAAACACGAAGCTCTTCTACAGTTCGGCAATGGGTCGCGGCGCAGCAGTTCGATTTGGGACTCGCCCGTCCCGGCGAATATCCGGGCGTGGACGCGCGCCTGTTCACAAGCGTACCAGGCGTGTGTGTTTTTCCGCCGGGCCATCGCATGGGCGCGCTCGACGTCGTCAAGCCGAAAGATTTCGAAAGCGAGCCGTTTATTTCATTGGCGCTCGAAGATCTTTCGCGTGCGCGAATCGACCGTGTATTTGAAAAAGCCCGCGTTTCGAGAAACATCATCGTCGAAACGCAATATGCGGCGACTATCTGCGGCCTTGTTCTCAAGGGCGTCGGCGTTTCAATCATCAATCCGATCACGGCCATGGATTTCATCGAGCGTCATCTCGAAGCACGCCGCTTTGAGCCAGAAGTTCAGTTTGAATACATGCTTTTTCTACCCAAACACAAACCACCGTCCCGCCTCACCGAGTCATTCTTGAAAATTCTTGAAGAGGTTCGAGACGAAGCGCTGGAACTTGCGATGTCCCGGACTGTAAGACGCAAGCGCGCCAAAGCCAAATAGGTAGACCAGTCGAGTGCTGAGCCCGCAATCAGCGGCTCGTCAACTCAAAGGCCTATGTCGAGTCCTTTCTCCGCCAAGCGGCGAAACATGAGGCTTCAGCCCGGCGAAGCGAATGATTGACACCTCGGTCGAGCCATCAGAGCAGCATGGCCATGAATGCATTGATGACGAACTGAACCCGGAATTCCGGTGGAGCGATGTCCGACGCAATATCCTTAGTTTGAAGGGATATTTCTCAGCGCTCTAAGTCCGCGAGCATCTTGCGAAAATAGCTGAGCACAAAGCCCCCGCTCTTCTAGCGTGGGTTAACTCGCCTGAACTTCCTGACGCCTCCGAACCCTTACCCGCTACTCAAGTTATGCATGAAGCCCTGGACGAATGACGGGGCAAAATCAGACGCGGCACAATGAACCCTACGCAATCGGTTGATTTATCAGTATATTGTCCATCATTCAGACAGACTAACTTCTTGTAATATCGCCCGAAATTCAGCCTGTGGTGCCTGACATAAAGTTCGATACGCATTCACAAAGGGGCGCCCTTTCTCAAAACGAGCTGCTTCGCTCATTTTCGACCCCGTCGCAGGCGACGATGTGCAACAAACCGGTAGAGCCGTTCCGACTTGCACATCTGGGAAGTCCCAGTCACGAGTTTTCTTTGAACTTATTTCCAATTGCAAAGAATTGCTGCCATGCCGCCAAAGTCTGAAGCGGCGCGTAGCGAAAAGGCGCGTACATGCAAATATTGCAGTATGAAATAGGCTGAAGGCGTTATCGAGCTCATTGGTAGCTATATACGCCGGGCCCCATAATGATCACATCTTTCTTCCGACGATATGGCAAAGCCGAGAGAAATGGGCGCCCAGTTTTCAATTCAAGGCACATACTGCATTCAACAACGTCAACAGTGGCTGACGTTTTTTATCGCTTTCTTCATGAGAGAGAATTTCGAGAAGGATCTGAGGAAAAGTAACCACATGGCCAGCGCAAAAGCGGATGCGTTCAAGAAATATTCCCTCGCGCGTTGCGTCAGCCGCTCTCACCTGATCGGCGCAAACATAGACGTCGTACCCTTCGAGCAGCATGGACAGCGCAATTTGCGTAACGGCGCCTTCAAGGAGGGCGCCGAGAAGAATGAGCGAACGACGCCTCATCTCGCCAAACTTCCCGATAAGAGCGCTATCGATCAAAAAATCGGCCCCTCCACGCAATTCGAGAAGTGGCGCCTCGATGGCGTCGGCAAGATCCGCGGCTAAAGACCATTGCGGCGCCTCGCTGTTTACGCCCCCGCTTCTCGCTAGCGGCTCTTCGATGAGAATAATTGCGCAGTTTCGTGCTGCAATCATGGGTTCTCCGGCCATTCGACTGCTCCTTTATAATCCGTGCCCGGCTCCACTCTTTCCTCGGGCTACCGGCTCGCTGTTTTGTACTCGGACGGCGTCACACCGACGAAGCGCCGAAAAGTCTCGGAGAAATGACCGTGGCTCGCAAAACCGAGCGCATGGGCGACAGTCGTAACGGTGGCTTCTGATCTGGCGAGGAGTTCGCAGGCGCGGGCGATGCGACGCTCGGTAAGATAGCGGTGCGGAGCGACGCCGGTCGATGTCCGGAATGCGCTCGCGAAATGATGAGGGCTCAACTCCGCGACACGCGCGAGGTCGGCTTGGGTCAATTCTTCGCCGAGATGGGCGTCGATGAAATCAACGACCCGGCGCAGACGCCGGCTTCCAAGACCGCCGTCTGTTGTGCGGCTGCTTCTCGCGCTGGCGTAGTTGCGGAGAAGATGAACCGCGAGAACGACGCCCAGCGATTCAAGATAAGGGCGCCCCGACCATCCGCCAAACTGGAGTTCGAGGCGCAGCTTTGCAACGATTGAGTCGATTTCCGGATCACGCACGCCAAACCGCGCGCGAATGGCGCCCTTTTCGCGAACGCCGATTTCGCGAAGCTGCTTCTCGATGAGCGCAGGCTCGAACGCGATGGTGAGCAGCGTGGGCCTGGCGCGCCATCGCGAATGGCAAGGCGCACCGGCCGGAACGATCTGCGCCGAATTCGGCAGTAGCCATAGGCGACGGGAATTATCGCCTCCCACGGGGCGCCATTCCATCTCGAAAGCATCGCTCTCGACGACGGCGACGACTAACTGAGCGGCGCCGATTTCGACGCCGTCATTCGCCGCGAGACGGCCGCGGCTGACAGTGACGCCGCCGGCGGTCAAGCGACTGCAAAGCATGAAGCCCGGCGACGGCTTCGCGCCCGTGAAGTCGATGAGTTCATGTCGCCGCCAGCGATACGCCGCACCCATCGCAGACTCAGCGTGCAGCTTCTTGTTCGCGGGCGGTCAGGCCATCGTAATACTGGCGCATCAAGTCGTAATGCTCGTCTTTCAGCGCATCGGTGAACGGAAGATGGTCGGGCGCTTGATCGCCAGTGAGCAGTATGCTCGGACACTGGCCTTCGTAATTGCCGAGGCTTGGGAGATGCTGGCGGTAGCCGACAAGCGCCGCCACATCTGGCGGAAACGACCGTGCTATTTGCGGCGGATAGGCGAGCCACTGGTTCTCCCAGGGCTTCAGCCAGCCGAGACAATAGGACATGATGAGCCCGCGCCGCGGTTTCGCGCTGCGGTTGGCGCCGCCCGAATGCAGGGTCGAGCCGAGAAAGAACAGCGCCGAGCCGCGCGGCATCACAGCAGAAACGGCGTCATCATCAGGGAGCATTTCTTCCGGGTTAGCGAGATGGCTCCCCTGCCAAAGCCGCGTCGCACCGTTTTCGGCCGTAAAATCGTCAAGCGCCCACATGACGTTGACCATGTATTGCATCGCGCCCTTGGGGCCCGCCCACATGTCCTGGTCGCGATGAGGCGCTTGCACCGGCGCGCCCGGATGAATCTCGATCGCCTGAGTCAGATTGAGCTGAAGGCACTGACACCATGCCCCGACGGCGCTTTCGACGACGCGCATGACCGCCGGGTGCATAACGATGTCTTGCGCCTCGCGCGAACGCCGCAGCACGGCGCCAAAGCGTTTCGTTTCGGCGCCGTAGAACATGCCCCGGCCAAAAGCAGCAGCTTCGAAATGCGGATCGAGTTCAGCGCAAAGCCGATCCAGCGACGTCGGATCGAGGAGCGCCGGCGCAATGGCGTAGCCGTCTGCGAGGAGCCGGTTTGTGAGCGCATCGACATCGAATTCCGTCGAATCGAATTCTTGGTTGGTCGCGATAGATTGCATGGACATGTCTCCGATTGGTCAGGCGGCAAGTTCCGGTCGATGTTGAGAAAGACGCGGCGCCGCAGGCGGACACCGCCAGTTCGCCGCGAGCAGGCCGGCCGTGTCGTCGTCCATGTGGATCTCGACGGCGCCTGCCGGCGCGCCCCCGGCCGATTGCGGCAGGCCGAGCGGCGTGCAGCGCCAACCCGCGGAGAGAAGCTCCGAGAGGAAGGCCATATGGCAGACGGCGGTGTAGCTCGCGACGTCGGCCTGCTTCGCATAGTCAATGATGCCGCGCGCCAGGATATTGCGCGCCGCGATGCGGTCCCTCTTGCGCAGCGGCAGGCAGAGTCGCGTGATCTCTCGAATGGCGGGCCCTCTCGGAATGGCGGTTTCGCAGAGTTCGGGGAACACCGTGTCGAGGAGATGCGGCCGGTCGGTGCGCAGTAATCGAATTGAGGCGACATGCCGGTCCGCATTGTCCGAAAGGACGAGATAGGAAGCGTCATCGTCGTCGAAGGCGTCGCGCTCCTCGCCATTTTTATGCGGGAGGTCCCAACCGAAGATATCGACGAAGAGACGCTTGCGGTCGCGATGCATCGATCGCACGAGGTCCGGAAATTCTTCGAGATTGCGTCGGTCGATGAGGCGAAGCATGAACCCTCCACGTCTTGCTGCGTGGAGGGTTCCCCGATCTCGCCTTCAAGTCATTGTGCCGATCGGCACATTGACCGGACTATCGAAGCGCGTCGACAAGTCCGATCTGGCCTTCGAAGAGCGCGCGCATGACGACCTGCATACGGCTGCCAACCTCGTAATGAGCGCGCGCGTCTTCGATATGCCGTTTGACCGTGCCTTCCGAAATCCCCAATATTTTGCCAATTTCCCAATTGGACTTGCCCCGCGCGGCGAATAGCACGCATTCAAGCTGCCGCTGCGTCAATGGCCCCTTTATTGGACGCTTTGCTTCCGGAAAGGCGTTGAACACCATCGCTCGCGCCGCCTGGAAGGCGAATCCGCCGATGAGCTGCGCCATTTTGAGATTGTCATGCGGCAAGGCGCGTCCTGCGGCCATTGCAAAGTTGCAGCTTCCGTTCGCCTCGCCCGGCACATGAGCGGGAACCGTATATCCATCGTCGATTCCCGCCTTGACGGTCCGCTCGCGGATTTCGCGATGCGCCTCGGTCACCGGAATAAGCGTTGGTATGTCCGACCAGCAGAACCCGACATTAGTGCGCTGGCTCGCCAACAGCACCGGGTCGTTCGCGACGATATTGTCGGCGATATAGCGCTCAATCCAGCTCTCAGGGTAGGTGCCGAGCGCGACGAGTTCGCCTTCCTCCATATGCGTCAAGGCTTCGGAATAACCGCTGAGGTCGACATGATGCATGAGCGCGAAATAGTCAAAACCCATTTCGGTCGTGATGTCGGCTAAAAGTTCGCGCAGCTCTGCAGGGCTGCCCAGGGTCCGAGCTTTGTCGACAAACGCCTGGACGGCGTTCAGACCGGTCATCGATCGCTCTCTCCTTCCCGACTCGCTCGGAACAGCCATCGAACCAATGGACAAGCGTAATCGGGCTAACTCTAAAATTGACGATAAGTATTTTGACGGAGTCTATTAATCTCAGAGAGTAACAATCTCAGGTAGAATCTGGAAGCGCAATTACATATTTCTGGTTAACTCTAACATTGAAGCATACACAGAACCCGCGCACGCGTAGCCGTTCCCGTGTGCGCGCAAATGTGCAAGCGAGCAACGCCGTTTTCGATCAACGTTGCGGCGCGTGATCGCGCGCGAACGAACCACAACGAAACCGATGGCGGGCCGACTCTCGATAACGGAAAGCATATACCGCACATTGATGGAACGTGTGCTCGCCGGCGCATTTTCGCCCGGCGCGCGGATCGACGTAAACGAGATTGCCGCTGCCGACGGCGTCAGTCCGACGCCTGTGCGCAATGCGCTTAATCGGCTGGTCGGCGCAGGTCTTCTCGTATCGCACTCCAACGAAGGCTTTTTTGCGCCGATCCTTTCCGAGCAGGATCTCCGCGAACTTTATGATTCCAGCGCCGCGTTGCTCGGGCTCGCCATCGCCAGGGCGGCCAACGCGCGGCCGCCGCCAAAATACGCTCCAGTCGATAGCGCGCATTCTGACGGAGCGATTGAACAGCGCACCGAAGCGGCGTTTCGATACATCATGCGGTTTTGCGCCAATACTCAGCTTTGCGCCGCGCTGGACGACATCGCCCTCCGGTTGAGGCCGGTTCGCGTTCATGAAAGCGAAGTGATAGTTAATGGAAACGCCGAATTGCGAAGGATTTTGCGGGCCCATGAAGCGCTCGACTTTACAGAACTGGATCGGCTCATCGGCGCCTATCATCGCCGCCGCATCCGCCTTACGTCCGAATTGCTAGCGAAGATGCAGTAGCACGATTCTCGTCCCGCTGCTGCAGCCGCTACACCAGTCAGGACGCGTGCATAAAATACCCTGTACGGAGAATATTTTCAGAAAATCTTCCGGCCAAGATCAAAGCCCCTGAATCGCCAGCAGAATATTCTGATGATTATCTCACAATTGCTTAGGGATAGTCGCGCTCCGAACCTAGACTCGTCTCGCCATGGTTCTCATGGCGAAACTGAAAGGAGCAAGTCATGAAACAGAATGACAGCCGTGACGACGGCATTATCGATCGCGAAGACGACATCGTCGAACTCGGATCGGTCACGGAACTCACCAAGGGCTTTCTGGCCGAGCCGCCCGAGACCCAAGACGGCGAGAACTGAGCTGAAGGGCGCTGGTCCGATTGGGCCAGCGCCCGCTCTGCTTATGGGAGCCGGCGATGAACGACGCGGGACTTTTCGCGGCCGATGTGGGCGGCCAGATCGTATTTCTGAATGTTGCGCGCAACAGATATCTTGCAGTAGCGCGAGAAATATTAGCGCCGTTCCTCGTTCAGGAAAACGAGCGGGGGCGCTTCACGCCGGCGGAAATCGACCGCGCCGCCACGGCGCTTCGGCAGGTCGGCTGGCCAACCGCGCATGTAAAGTCTGCGCCGCTCCCGCTCACCTCCCATATCCAAGCAACGCGTTCGCTTGAGCTGTCGCCCTTAAAACCGACACGTTTGGCGGATCCGCGCGCAGCGCTGAGCCTTCTTCGCGCAGCGAGGAGACTTAAGCGCCGACAACTTGCCGAAATTGTTGGATCGAGATTGGCCCATCGGTCGAAGATCGCCTGCTTAACAAGTCCGGCGCGGGTCATAGAGCGAAGTCTTGCATTCGCGGCGTGGCGCCCGCTGGCTTCGGACAAAGACCGCTGCCTTTGCGATTCGCTTGCGCTCTCGATGTATCTCGGACGCGACGGCAAGGATGTCGACTGGGTGTTCGGCGTGAGCGCGCCATTTTTTCTGGCGCATTGCTGGCTTCAAATGGGCGATCTCGTGCTGAACGATTCGATCGAACACACCCGCCAATACGCGCCCATCATGATCGTGTGAGCCGGAGAGATGCTGCAATTCATCACTATTGTGCATAACGCCAGCGACAGCGCCGCCGGCAGGGACGCGTCGGCGCTTCGAAGCGAAGCGCTCGACCTGCATCCCGATTGGCGCATCGCTTTCGAGGCGCCCGGGCTTGTGATTATTCAGAAGCGCGACGCTTCGCTCGCCCATGCTGGCGTCCTCATATCTGACAGAGGGGGCTATGTCGCCGGCGCGCTGTTCGAACGCGACGACGGGGCAGGCGTTCCTCGGGCAGTGACGGCGCTCGATGCCCGCCGCATCACCGGACGGACTGCCGAGCGGTTGTTCGACGACTATTGGGGAAGCTATGTCGGTTTCGTTCGCGATTGCCATCGTAACCTCGTCCATGTCGCACGCACGCCTTCAGGATCGGTCACCTGCTACTATGGCAAGCGCAGCGCCGCATACACCTTCTTCTCCAATCCGAAAGACGGCGCGCGCCTCTCGCTCGACAATCTCGAACCAGACTGGGGATATATTCTGCGGCGCGTCTGCAATAACCGTTTTCGAGATAGTTCGACGGGCGTGCTGGGCGTGCGCGAAATCGCGCCTGGCGAAATCGTCACGGTAGGGCAAGATGAAGAGATTGCGCGTTCAGTATGGTCGCTGGCGTCGTGCGCCCGCCGAGAACCGATCGCAAATCATGCGGCCGCTGGCGAGGCGCTTCGTACGACGGTGGATGCCGCCACAGCGGCGTTGGCGACCGCTCATGGACGCATCTGCGTTCGGCTGTCCGGCGGCCTCGACTCGTCCATCATCCTGTCGTCGCTCGCAAAAGCCGGTGCGGATATCCGCGCGATTACTTATGCGACCACGGAACCCGACGGCGAGGAGCGCAGCTATGCACGGGCCGTCGCTGATCGCTATGACGTTTCGCTGACGGAAATTGTTCGTGACCCATCGCGCGCACGACTGCGGGAGATTCAACATCCGCTCGCCATTCGGCCATGCTTGTGGATCGCAGACGCGGAATCCGAGGAGATAGAGGCCGACTTCGCTGCCCAGAATGGCGTCGGCGCTTATTTTGGCGGGCGAGGCGGCGACATCGTCCTCTATCGAAGCCGCGACAGCCACGCGACGACTGATTTACTTGAAGCAAAAGGCTTTGGCGTCGGCTGGCTCCGGGAATTATGGCGGACAGCGGCGCGCCGTAATTGCGCGCCCTGGGTGATCCTGCAGGAGGTCGCCACTCTCCGGCGCGAGCAGCGAAATCCGGAAATGACCCCGTGGGCGCCCGACTATCTAACCGAGGAAGGGCGCCAACGCCTTCGAGCCGAACCGGTCGCGCCCGACCATCTGCCAATCGGAAAACGGCGGCACGTTCAGACACTCGAAGACCGCTGCAACTATTACGACTGCTTTCCCTATGCGGACTATGTTTATCCGCTGGTGTCGCAACCCGTGATCGAAACAGCGTTGCGCATACCGAGCTACATCCTTTCACCGGATGGCGATGATCGCCGTCTTGCCCGCGAAGCATTCCGGCAACGGCTGCCCGATGAAGTTTATCGCCGGCGCAGCAAGGGTGGTACCGGAAACTATCTCATTCAAATGCTCATGCAGGAAAGACGGTTTCTGACCGACTATCTTGCCGGCGGCCTGCTCGCCGAACAGGGCGTTCTCGATAGTAACAAAATGGCGGCGATGCTTCGCCCGCAGTCGCTCATGACGGTGAAGAACCACATGATGGAGATCGTCGGCGCGATCACCGTCGAGGCGTGGCTACGTACGTGGACGAGTGCGCGGGCGTCGAAGAGGCCAAATGAGATGCACGTTGCGATATAGCGCTAGCGATGTTCGCGCTGCGCTTTCATGGCGCGCCACCTAGAATATTGTTTCTGCTTGGCGGGATCGGAATCTTCGCGCCCCTGAAGCCAGAACGAAAACCAGTCAAGGTTTCGCTCGTAGACCGCGCGGCGGTGGGCGGGTTGCCATTTTATGTGATATTCATCCGGGAAGACATAGAGGTCTATCGGATGGCCTGCGTCGGCGAACGCCGTACGCGCTTGAAGTGCGAAAAGCAGCTCGCGATCCGCTACTTGGGCGAGGATCGGAGCGGTGACCCGTTCGGCGTTCAGCGCGAGCGAGAGATCCGGCCATTGTGAATACTCGCCGCCCCAGGGACCGAGGCCGGCCTCGCGCCACACCTGCCTTCGGCTATCGTGGAGAAACAAATAGAAAAATGGATCGTCTGACAGGCCACTGACCGAAGCGGCGGCGATGCAGTTGCAATGAATCAGAGCAAAGGCCGTGTTCAGCGCGCCGTTGCTCAGTCCCGTCATTCCAATCCGCTTCTCGTCGGCGATGCCGACGTCGATGACTTGCTCGACGCCAGATTCGATCGCCGAGAGGTTCCGGCGGCGATAGCTCAGATTGGCGAGGAGATACCGCTCCAGATCATCATTGTTCGTCGCCTCAGATCGCGCCTGCATATCGTGCGGCGTCTCGATCGCCAGAACGGCGAAGCCTCGATCCGCAAATAGATGAACGGGATATTCGTCGCCCACCCCGCCGCGCAGGAATCCGGTTGCGCGATACTGGACGACAATAAGCGCCAGCCGCTGTCCTTCGCGCACACTACGCGGCGTTACCAAGTAGCCGAAGGCTTCATCGCCGGCGGACGTACGCCATTCGAGTTTGCGCGCCGGCGCGAGCATTCTGCGAAACCCGGCATTCGGCTCGTACAAGGTGCGGATTTCGCCCGAAGCATAAGACACCGACACGATTGACGTTGGCGACGACGGGCCTTCATGCAGGCAGATCGCCTCGCGCATGCGCGGCTGGCAGCCGCGGATCGCGTCGTCTGTGACGAGAATCGAACGGACAGAATCGCTTCGCAAATCCCATACGGCGAGTTCATGACGCGATCGCCCCCAGCCGGTTCGGCGAACGAAGAAGACGCCATCTCCCTCCGGCGTCGGGGCGAATTCAACGATCTCGCCGGCGCACAGCGCGGCCGGGCACGGCCGGGAGGATTGGACGCCGCCATCGATCGATACAAAAAGACGATGTGGCGCGAGCGAGCCGCGAAGGCCTGGCGAATCGGGCGAGAGCCACACGACGCCATTCCTTCCCAGCTTCGCGAAGTCGCGCGCGCCATTTGAGCTCGTGATTTCCGGCGGGGTCACGCGGCCGGCGGAGGACACCGTCATGTTGTGAGATGGCCCTATGGCCGTAGGTCGTGCAGGAACGCGGGCTGACCGATAATATTGCACCTCGGCTTCGGTCGCCGGCCGGGTGGGGCCGTTGGGAAATTTGATTGTCAGGATTTCAGTGCGTGCAGGGGCGCCGGTGCTTAGCGGCGCTAGCGCATAAGCGGCGTAGAAGCGATCATCGAAGCGGTAGCCGGACCTTCCTTCCGTCGCGCGGAGCGCCGCGAGATCCTCATCGAAATAGTCGCGTTCATAGATGATCTCCGATCCCGACGGCGACCACACGAAGTCGAGCACGCGGCCCTTGGCCAAACCGGTGACGCACTCGCCCCCGGCCAGCTCGCAAACATCAATGTTGGTTTCCTCATTGCGAGACGCGCGAAAGGCGAGCCAGTCTCCGTCCGGCGACCAGCGAGGCTGCAATGTCGCCCAAACACCGTTGCGCCTGCCATTGTCGCGGGACATGAAATAGTCGATGTCGCCGCCGTCGCCGATGAATCGCGCTTGCGATCCCGGTCGCGCGCCCATTACGCACCAAGAGGACCGATTACGGTTTGTTTCCGCGTCACCCTGCTGGACTTGAAACGCAAACTGTTTTCCGTCCGGCGAAAGGCTCACGCCCGTGATGTCGATGAGCGCCGCCATAGCGGTCGAGTTTAGAGTCTGCATGCTCCCGGGTTCAGCGGGGGAGCATGCAAGCGCCATGGCGGCGAAGAGTGAAGCGACCACAGGATCAGAACCGCTTCGTCACCGTCGCACTCACAAGCCGTCCGAGAGCGGAGTAATTCGTCGAATCGTAGTTTACGAGGAGCGACGCGATGGAAGATATCGGCGGCGCAAGGAAAGGCGGCGCTTCATTAAAGAGGTTCGTCACCGCCAGATTGAACCCAACATCGCCGACGACGCCCAGTTTCGCTTGATAATCAACGACGAGATCGACTGTCGTCATGGAATCGCGTTTAACATTCGGCGTTACGCCTCTATCGATGATTCCGGCGGTGTGATTCAGGCTGGCATTCAAGGTGAACCCGTCCCGCGACCAGCCAGCGCCGAGCCGGCCCTTGAAGTCCGCCGGCCAGAAATTAACGCCAGCGGTCGGTTCGACCGGTGCAAGCTCGGTCAGTTTGCGCGTACCCTCAGTGATCCAATTGCCGTTGACGCTGAGGGACAGATCGCCGCCGCGCAGCTCTGTCCTGTAGCGCGCCGTGAGATCGACGCCCTGGACGCTCTGGCTTGAGACGTTGGTGAAACGATTATCGATAATCGCAATCGCTTTGGCGGGATCATAAGGCGCGCCAGCCTGATTAAACGTGAACGTTCCGGCGGGCAGCCCCGCCGCCGCAAAGGTAGCGTTTTGCTCATTGACGGTCGGGTTCAAAATGACGAATTCAGCAAATATGGGATCGCTCAAGGCTTGCGTGAATACGCTGATCGGCCGCTCCACCCGATTGGCGTAGTCAATATCGAACCAGCCGAACTCCAGTGTGAAATTAGGGAGAAACTCCGGCGCTGCGACAAAGCCGGCCGTGATGATCTCGGCGGTTTCGGGAGTAAGATCCGGACTGCCCCCGCTGGAGAAGAAAATCACTTGCGCGTCCGGCGGTGCGCCGACAGCGCCATGCTGCGCGGCCGTGCGCAATGTCAGAGACGTCGCCAAATGCCGCTGGAACAAGGTCGGAACTTTGAAGCTGCGCCCCCAGCTTGCCTTGAGATTGAAGCCGGGCGCCAGCTCCCAAAGGGCGCCGATTTTCGGCGTCGTTGCAGAACCAAAGCTATCATAGTCTTCGTAACGCAGCGCCGCATTCAGCGTAAACCGCTTTACCAGCGGGATATTCTGATCTTCCGAAACGAACGGCAGGTTCGCCTCGCCATAGACATGATAACTGCTTTCTTCGGCGTCCAACTCACTGGAAACGCTGCCTGTCAGGATGTTGACGACTCTTCGGTCAAAACTGCTCTCCCGCCATCCGCCGCCGACGGAAACCCGGCTTTCGCCCCCTGGCAGGTTGAAGACCGGGCCTTCCGCCTCCAGACCCGCGGCCAGGGCGCCATTGAAACTTTCACTAACAGAATTGGAAATCTGCTCGCCGGTGGAGACGCTGAAACTCGGCTGGCCCAACAGCGCTTCGTTCCGCCCGAATGCGCCGTGAAGACGCGCCGACCAGTCACCTGGAAGTTTGACTTCAAACGAGGGCGTGACGCCCCAGATTGTCGAGTCTCTTTCCTGCTGGATAAGGGACGACGGGCTAGTCTGAAACGTACTGTCCGACGACCGATCAGCGTAAAACGCGTCGACGCGGAGAACTGCATTTGCTCCGGCTTCCTGATGTGCGCTGAACAATGCGCTCTTTTGCGTTTGCTCCGGATAGATCGTGAGATTCTGATTGAGTATATGTTCGAGATATTCGCGATGCTTGGCCCTGACGGATTCATTGTGCGAATAATCGCCGGTGATGAGGAATCCGCCCGAACTCCAATTTGTCCCGGCGACCGCTGTGTATTGCTGTTGCTCATAGCCGCCATCCGTCGCCGCGCCGACACGCGCTCGGAGTTCCGCGCCGTCATAATCGCGTTTCAGCACTATGTTGGCGACGCCGCCCACTGCGTCCGAGCCATAGATCGCCGAGGCGCCGTCGAGCAGGATTTCCACCCGCTCGATCGCCGTGACTGGAATGACGGACACATCGACCGCCTGCCCAAAGCCGTCATAGGCCAGCCGCGATCCGTTCAAGAGCGTCAGGGTCGCATCAGATCCAAGTCCTCGCAGATTGAGCGCGGACGACCCGGTGGCGTTGCTATTGCCTTGCATGGAGCCCACCGCCGCCCCGAAGGCCACTCCCGGATTCTGCCCGCCCGCGAAGTTCTGCGGCAGCGCGCGGATGACCTCGCCGAGATTGTTTTGTCCCTGAAGCCGCATGTCCTCTTGTGTAATTGTCACCACTGGCGATGTTGGCCGCGCGCCTTTGATCCGGGTGCCTGTCACGACGACCTGATCCTGCTCGTTTGCGGCCTCTTCGTCGCCAAGTCGCGGGCGGCTTTGCCGAGGGTCGTCGCGATCCTCGACGGTCTCCGCCGATTGGGTGGACCGCATGCTGGCCGCATTGCTCGTTTCCGCGGGAACGGTCATGGAGGCCGGCTGGGGCCGCGGCGTGACGACGAGGGTCGTTTCGTTGCGGATTTTATAGGTGAGCGTGCTTGGCGACAGCAGCCGTTCCAGGGCCTCGAAACTGGTGTACGCCCCCATGAGCGCCTGGCTTTGAACGCCGGCGGCAAGATCGTCCTGAATCAGCACCACATAATTCGACTGCTCGGACCATGCGATAAGCGCATCCGTCAGCGGCTGCGCCGGAATATTCCACTGGAGTTTGACGTTCTCGACGCGGACCGCGGCTTGCGCGTCGTAAGCGGCGGCTTCAGCGGCGCAGACCACCGCTAAGACCGACGCGGATGCGATCATTGCACTTCTCATTTTCTTGTTCATTTGTTTTATTCCCCTCCTGACGACCATCACGCCGCGCACGGGCGCGTTGTCCCGGCGCGACATGTCGTTTCCGGTCATGCTGTCGTCGCGGCGGGCGAAAACCTGACAGGGGCTTGGGAAGTTTTTTTGCCGCAGCAGGCGGCGGCGGCGCGGCGCGCGCTTGGCGGCATTTGCCGAATGGCCGATTTCAAAAACGACCGGCGGCCGAAAGTCAGAAAATCAGTTGGACGCGCCAGCGGCAGGTCTCAGGACAATGCGGTCTTTTCGCGACCGGTCGATCTCAAGCGGGAGGATGTCAGGAAGTCCGTCGATCGTGGCGTCGATCTGGTCGGTGCGCAGCGAAGCGACGAGCGGCAGATCGAGGAGGCTCGCGTCGGCGACAATCGAGACTTCCGAATAGCGGTTCGCGTCGGCGATGAACTCGCGCAAAGGCGCGCCCCTGTAGGTGAGACGTCCGGCGCGCCATGAGGCGATAGCGGAAGGCGGCGCTTCGACGACATCGGTGAGGCCTTCGCCGCTCTCCAGCGCCGCGATTTCCTCACCCGCGGAAAGACGCGCCTCGGCGAGGCTTGCGCCAGTTTTGTCGCCCGGCGCATGTCGCCGCACTTCGACATGGCCTTCCGCGACGGAGACGGTGACGCCAGTTGCCCCCTGGCGGACATTGAACCTCGTGCCGGTCACGCGGACTTCCGCATCTCCGGACGACACAAAAAACGCCCGCGCGTCGCCTTTGCGAACATCGAAAAACGCCTCGCCGCTTTGAAGATAAACCCGCCGTTCGCTGTCGGAATAAGCAACTTTGAGCCTCGATTTGGGCGCGAGTTCGGCGGCGCTGCCGTCGGGAAGAACGATCTCCGCGGTTTTGGCGGTACGCGTCGCATGGATATTGGGAAGGAGCCAGGCGGGCTGCGTATAAACGATCGCGGGGATAATAAACGCCAGCGCGAGGCCCGCCGCGAGGGCCGCATAGGCGAAGGAGCGCCGTGAAAACCCCACGCCGACATGTCCGCCGGCTGAAAATCGCCCTTTCGCCGGCGGCGCAAAGTCTGGCGCGGTCGCCAGCTCCCGCAAGTCATCGAGCTCGCCGACAACGTCCCAAACTTCGCGCGCCTCTTCATAGGCTGTGGCATGGCGCGGATCGGCCTTGCGCCATGCCTCGAAAGCACGGCGGTCTTCGGGTGTCGCGGCGCCGCCCTTCAGCCGCCAGAACCATTGCGTCGCCTCGTCGAAGACGGCGCTATCAGCGTTTTTGGGGGCCGCGCCCATTCAGGTCTTCCGCATGTTGGTTCGCCGGCGCATCATCGAAGATCTTCAGCATTTCCCTCTTGCAGTCGCGCATCGCGCGCGAGACGTGCTTGCTCACGGCGTCGGGTTTCATGGCGAGCCGCTCGGCGATCTCAGTTTCGGTCAATTCCTGAAACCGCGCCAGCATAAATACCTGCCGCCGTTTCTCTGGCATTGCGGCGATAATGGCGCGCAGGCGGTTCAACTTGTCGCGCCGGATCGCTTCGTCTTCGGGGTTCGGCGATTCCTCGCCAATCGTGGCGGCGGGATCGCTCTTCAACCGCTCGACGCGTTCTTCCTGCGCGTGTTCCTTGCGGTAGTAATCCGCAAGCTGGTTGCGCGCAGCGCGGAAGAGATACTGGCGCATATTGGCGACAGCATCGAGCGAGGGCCGCGCCGCAAGGGCCGCGAATACCGTATGGGCAATGTCCGCTGCAATTGACTTCTCCGGGAGCTTGCTGCTCAGAAACGAGACCAGCGGCCCGTGATAGGCGCGATAGGCGTCCTCAAGGTCGAACGCGTCCGAGGCCGCAGCCGAGGCGGCAGGAAGGCCATCGTCAGCGGCCATCGACCCCTCCCGCACTTGTCCCCTTCCCGGCCGCCGCCAGGCGCCTGACGATCTGGCGCACCGAGGCGCGCAATGCGGCGTTCTCGATCGCCTGATAATTCCGGATGAGATCGATAAGCTCGGTTTTCCGCGCCGCCGCGGTGCGCGGGGCGCCGCTCAGCGGGATGAGAAGAACCGGGCTTTTCCGGCCGTTTATCGACGAGCGTGAAGGGCCCATCTTCAGCCCGTCGAAAAGCGCCCCGACCTCGACGTCGAGGGTTTCCGCGGCGCGAAAGGCTGTGGACGCCGCCATGCGGTCCCTGCCGCTTTCGTATTTCTGGACCTGCTGAAGGCTGACCCCGAGACGGCGGCCAAGCTCGGTCTGGTTCAGCCCGCGAGACAGCCGCAATTGCTGGAGGTTTGCCCCGAGCGCCTCTTCGATCCCGGCTGAGTAGGAAGTCTTTCTTATATTGCCTCGGGCTTTATTGATCGTGACGATGACTCCCTCCAGCCCACGAATGTGCTCTCAAGCATTTATCAAATGTGGACTATAGACCGTGGATTAATAATCCACAAAATCTTCATTTCAGCGAATGGGTTCACGCCAGCTCATCGCGCGAAATGTTCGAGAAATCAGACTCTTGAGAAAGCTTTCCCAAGAGGGATTAGCGCTGGAAGCTGAAATAGATCGCGCCTATGTCAGCAAAATTGAGCGTTCTCGCTGCAATCCGACTATCGAGGTGTTGGACAAGCTTGCCGCAGCACTTTCTGTGAAGACTGTTCGTCTATTCGACGAGAAATCTATCAGCCCAAAGCCAGCCCAACTTCCTCGCGGCCGGCGTCGGAAACGTCTGAGCAAAACCAAACGACCTCGCGCGCAAAAGCCGTAGCGTCAGTACTGGGTTAGGTCTCATTTTCTCGGCGCCCTGAGCTGAGCGGCATTACTAATGTGGACTATAGACCGTGGATTAATACGCCACAAAGATCTGACGTGGCCCCATGGGCTCACGTCAACTCATTGCACGAAATCTTCGAGCGATCAGATTATCGAATCGGATTTCGCAAGAAGAGTTGGCGTTGGAAGCAGATATTGACCGTGCCTATGTCAGCGGGCTGGAACGTGGCCTAAGAAACCCAACGGTGGATCTACTCGATAAGCTCGCTGATGCGTTGGATGTAAAAGCGCGTGACTTTTTCGCGGAGACTCCGATAACGCCGAAACCAAAGGCGCTTCCGCGAGGGCGACGCCAGAAATAGTATGCGCGCCGACGAGGCACTGGTGTTTGTTGCAGTGTTGGCGGCCAAGTCTTACCGTCGCCGCAATCCGTAAGGCTTCCCCACCGCATGCATAATGAAACGCTTCGAAAAAACCTGGCGCACAATATTCACGTCCGCCGTGGCGAGTTAACTCAGAAAGAGTTCGCTCAAATCATTGGTATCGATCAGGCCTCAGTTAATCGGATCGAACTTGGCGAACAGAACATCACAATCGATACGTTACAGCTCATCTGCACGAGACTGAAGTGCGCAGCCGGCGACCTGCTGGACAGTTGATTTCTTGACAACATCAATGTCGTAAATTTCGGAACTACGCGGCTACGCAGTTATGTCAGCAAAGACGATAGGATCGAAACGCCATAAGGCGCTCATCGCTATGCTGATTAAGGAGCGAAAAGCCGCAGGCATGAATCAAACCGAACTTGCCAAGGCCCTCGGTCAGTATCAGTCATTCGTCGCCAGAGTGGAAAGCGGCGAACGGCGCGTCGATGTGATCGAGTTTCTCGACCTAGCGAACGCAATTGGGTTTGAACCGAAAAAAGCGATCGCGAAGTTATTGGCTAAGTAGCCGTATTGCGCCCTCGCAGCAGCGTCTCATGCCGCCCCGCTTCAAGCCCGCCATTTTCCAGAAACAACACCAGATCCGCCTCTCGCGCCAATGCAATTCTGTGCGTAATGAGAACAAGCGTCGAGCGGCCTCGATAACGTTCTCTCAGCGTGCGGATCGCGCGCGCCTCGCTTGTCCGATCCAGCGCCGAGGTTGTTTCATCAAGAATGACGACCGGCGCCGAAACGCCCGCGAGCCGCGCCAGCTCCAGCTTCTGGGCCTGCCCGCCGGAGAGGCGCGCGCCCTGCTCGCCGACCGCGAGGTCGAGATCGATGGGACGGCCGGATTCATAAAAGCCCCATTCGGCGAGGATCGCGGCGAGTTCCGCCTCGCTCGCATTGGTCGGCGGATAGAGCGCGTTTTCGCGCAAGGTGCGGTTGAAAAGACCGACGGTCTGCGGCGTGTAGAGGACGAGCCGGCAGCGCGCGTCGAGTTCGATATCGCGCAGGGGCCGGCCATCGATCGAAACACCGCCCTCTTCCGGTTCGATGATGCCCGCGATAATCTGCGCGAGGGTCGATTTCCCCGACCCGTTCGGCCCGAGCATCACGACGAAGGCGCCCGGCGAGATCTGCGCCGACGCGCCGCGCAGCACCCATTCCTCGCCATAGCGGAAGCCGACAGCGTCCAGCGCAATCGCGGCGGGACCGGCCGGCGCCGGCGGGGGACACGGCGGCTCGCCAAGCGCCTCGCCGCCAAGGCCCAGCGCTTCGTTGATATTGGCGATGGACACGCCGGCCTGGCGAATGATGTAACCGAAGCCGCCGAGCGGCAGCGCCAGGCGAAACGCATAAGCTTGGAGAAGGACAAAATCGCCGACTGTGAGGCGTCCTGCTACGACGTCAGTCGTAGCAAGACAAAGAAGCACGCTTAAGCCCGCCGCGAGAACGGTCGATTGCAGCGTCGCCGTCGCCGCGATCAGCCGCGACACGGATTCGTTTGCGCGCCGCCGACCGGCCAGCGCCGCGCCGATGATATCGAGCTCCGCGGCGAGGTTGCCGTTAAAGACGACGCGGCGTGCGTTTCTGACAATATCGCCGAGGGTCTGCGCTTGCGCGGCGACCGCTTCATTAGCGGCGCGCGCCGCGTCCTGAAACTTCGCCGCGCCGCGCCTTGTGGCGACGAGATAGGCGCCGAGCACCACAATCATCATCACGACATAGCGCAGCGGGACGAGCGCAGCGACGATGGCGAGACTGATCAGCGTTTGCGCGATGAGCGGCGCCGCGCGCCACAGAAGGCCGTCGATGACGATCTGGAGACTGAAAGGCAGCCGCTCCAGCACGCCCTGAAGGTGGGCGCTATCGCCTTCGCGCGTTCGGGCAAGGGCTGGAAGCTGCGCCCGCGCAGCATCGAGCACGATACGGCGCGCCAGCTTGTCGATGATCCGTATTGTGAACGCATATTTTAACGCGGTCGTCACGTTTGCTCCGGTCGAGGCAACGACGAAGCCCGAGACGAAAAATACAATCAGGCCGATCGGCGCCGATCCCGCCGTCAGCCCGTCCACCGCGAGCTTTAAGAGCACCGGCGACGAGACGCCAAGCGCAACGTTTGCGAGTTCAATGGCGATCGCTGAGACTGCATCCCGGCGCGCGCCGAACGACGGCCGGCCGATCATCGCGACAAGACGCCCGATCACTCCGAAGCTCGTCACACGGTCACTGTTTCCGCCTCCCCGGGCTGCTACGCGTCGAGTATCGAATAACACTTCCCAGCAGGCTTCCATATTCTACCGGTGGCAGCAGGGGTTGTGAGACACGACTACCATCGAAGCCGGTCTCATGGTTACCTAACTGGTGGCGGCGTCATTTTGAGTGACGCCATTCAAATATCGAGCGAAGGCAATTGGTGTTAGTAATGACCGACAAGAATTCAGGAGATTAAAGCTCAATGCGGCGCGCGAAAGAAGTACATTCTCGGAAGAGTTCTTCGAGATCAAAAAAACATCTCGCAACGCAAACTCAGATACCACGCCCCGCGTTGTGAATAACATTCCACCAGACCTCCCGATCCTTGACGAAGAGTTGAGTATTATCGAAGCCTACCTCAACGAAGTCATCATAGGTATTACAGAGGTGCAGGATCGAAAACAACGTTAAGTAGCCTCGCAATCGGAGACCAAAAGAAGAATATTGATGACAACATTTTGATTTCGCCGCCGACCAAAGCAGAGCCCGATGCCACGTCGTGCTATTTGGTTCTTAGGTGGCGGATGATTGGAAAAGGCGATGATTAAATTCGACATAAAACAAAACGATGTCGCCCTCGACTATACCCCCGAAAACGACGCTTGGTGGGTTTTGCGGGAGCTGAAGACACATCATCAGGTGAGGATAAGCCGCGCCTTCAGCTTCAGGGACAGCGATCTCATTTCCAGGCCGAAGGAAGACGAATTCGGCGAATTGAAACGCGGCGTATTTCGGTTTCGCTTCGCCAAACGAAAGGATGGTTACTTCCGTATCGCAGGGCGCATTCTGGATATGGAAGCTGACGTTCTGATCGCTGACAAAGGCATACCCCTCGAACGCAAACTTTTCGTTGCCGAGCGCAATATCGGCATTTTCAAGCGGATTGCGAAGGTGAAGCAGGACGGCGGCGATATTGTCGTCGGCGGCGACCGTGACGGCGCGATCCCGCTGGACGCCTTCCGGGAATTGCTCGACCGATTTCCCAATACTGGCGAACTCAATCGCTATGCGGCCGCGCGTGTCGAAGCGATTGTCGGCGAATTCTTCGACGGAGTGAGCGACGCGCGTAAGAAATACGAGACCTATCTCAGCAAGCGAAAATCGTCGGTCAGCAAGAAACCGCTCCGGCAGGAATCGCTCTTACAGGCGGAAATCGACAAATATGTCTATCTCCGCGACACAATTACAGCCTGGCTAGAGAAGGCGGAGTCCTATTCCGAACGGGACTGGCAGGAGATGATTACGAAAGTGATCCTGTTGCTCCTCCCAAAATATGTCGCTGTGCTGGAAAACGTCCGGATTTCGGATTTTTATTCATCGCCTGACAAAACAAAAAAGCGGTTTATCGACCTTTGCCTCGTTGACGCCGGCGGCAATATCGATGTCATTGAAATAAAGAAACCATTCGACAATTCCGTCTTGGCGAAAACACGCTATCGCGACAATAATTTGCCGACCCGTGAATTATCCGGCAGCATCATGCAGGCGGAGAAATACCTGTTTCACTTATCGAAATGGGGCGTCGAGGGCGAGCGCCAGTTGACCAAACGGCACGGAAACAAATTGCCGCACGGATTTCAGCTTCGCATCACTAATCCGAAGGCGATCATCATTCTGGGACGGGACCGCTCCACAAAGCACAGCGAGGCCTTAACGCCGGATCAAATGTTCGATCTGGAAGTCATCAAGCGCAAATACGCCAATATGATGGACATCCTCACTTACGACGATCTCTTGCGCCGTCTGAACAATACGATAGCTTCGCTCACCGACAGAAAGGCGGAAATAGAATAGGGCTTGTTAATCGCCGCCGCCAGCGCCGATATCATTCCAGTTTTCCGTAAGATAAGTCGCAATCCCTTTTCCGGGCGCATAAAATTCGTAGAGCCTTTCGAATTCCCGCCTTGCCGCGTCAAAAGATTCATCGCTGATGACGCGCCGCACTTTTGAAAGGAACAACAGCGCCAGGCTCGGCGCCCGAGACTGACCCTGATGGCAATGAAAGAGCACGGCTCTTCCCGCGTCCCAATGTTCCTTTGCGAACCGCATGGCTTCAGTAAACAGCGCGGGCTTGAACAGCGGAACCGGCGGATCGATCATATTGAGGTAAAGATCGTTTCCGGATTGGAGAACGAGATAATTCGGGTGCGCGCTGTCGAGATTGCCCTTGTAGCCTACGGCGCGCTGGTGACAGGGCGATTTGCAGGCGTGAATGATCGCCCAGTCTTGGCTATGTTCCGCAAGCAGCTCGCGGCCCGCCGGGCTGACGCCGGTCGCCGGCCCGCAGCCCGGACAGGCTCGGGCGCCAGCCACGAAAATGCGATCATTGACGTCGATCATGAATAAACGTCGCAATTAACATGCGCAAAGCCGTCATTTTTTTATGCGTGCGAATGTGGTCCGTCCGGCGTTAATATAGCCGAGCAAATGTTCATCGCCTTCTGGCGGCGCGGGCATGTCTTCCTGCGCGGCCGCGACGATCAGTTTTGAAAACGCAATGCCGCCGCGCACAACGCCTTCTAGAAATCCAAGAAACCGGTTCCAGTCGGGCGGGTACGCCAGATCGGTGTCGCCGTTGAAAACAAGATGATTTTCATTTTGGTCAACATAGGTATTCAATGCCGTTTCAAGGACAAAGATGTTGATCAAAAACCCCGTCCTGTCGTCATTGTCAGCGAGCAACTGCAAGAGCTCGGGTTTCCATTCGAAGGCCTTTGCAAGCAGGTCGTCATTGACATGACCAACCAGAATGTTGCGCACATATTTCGCAAACCCATAGGCCTTTTCGTGGTTTTTGAATTCTGCTGCAAGCGCCGGCCGGTTTTTGTATAGATGGCGGACGGATGGCTCTAGGTCGGCTAAATTTGCGGCGACGATCAGCGCCTGCTTAACGATGAGCATCCACTGGGCGTTGAGCTCTCCCTGGCCGGAAAGCCGCCGGTCGATTTCCTCGAGATCGTAAAGCGCCAATCGCGACGCGGCGCCGATATGGAGAATGTTTCGCGGCATCGTTCTTTGCGCTTCATATCCGGCAGTTTGGCTGGGCCAGCGCTGCCGCCTAATTCTTTTTCTTCTTCGCGGGCGTTTTCTTCTTCGCCTTAGCTTTCGGTTTTTTCTTGTCCGGCGCCTGGGTCAGCGCCGAGCCGGAAAGTTTCTTGATTTCCGTCTTGGTCAGAGAGGCCGGATCTTTCAGGCCTTTCGCCGCGATTTTCGCGATTTCTTTCGAAGTCTTTTCGTTTTTCGCCATTTGGCTCTCCCGGCGCTGATGCGATGGAATAGCAATTTGCCTTGCCCAGGAAGTCAACCCTGTCAGCGCTCGCCTTTGATTTACATGTTTTGAAGCGGTTTGAAGTCGACAATTGCGAGGGAGGAAGAAGATTATTACGGGCAGCGGCGGCGGCGGTCGTGCAACATCTCCGTCAAACGGATTAGCGGCCTCGATCTTGAATCGGCCCTAGCGACCGTCGCCAAAGTCACCGACACTCAATGGTTTTATATGGCGTGTCCCACTTTTCTTTGTAATGCGCCTTACGGCGACTGTTTCTCTCGCGAATCGCGATATATATGCCTTATAAGGTATAATTGTTGCTAATGATATCTTATAGAGTATCGATGCTATTGACAGCGTGTGATTTTGATATATTTAGAGGCATCATTCACTGACAATATGCTCAAAACGGCATCAAATGACCTATGCGCTAAAAGATATTGGAGAGGCGCTTCAGAAAGAGCGCGAACGCCGCGGGCTGTCCCAGCGCGCCTACGCCGCCCTGACCGGCGCCACGCAGCCGCGCGTTTCGAAGATTGAGAACGGCGAGATTGATCCGCGCCTTTCCACATTGATTGAATTCGCCAGATCGCTCGATCTCGACCTGATGCTGGTGCCGCGCCAGCACGTTCCGGCGGTAAATGCGATTATCAAGCGCCAGCCCCTTTCTTATGACCAGAAAACCGCGCAGAACGCGATCCGCCGTCTCAGCACAATCGTCACCGTTCTTCGGGAGCGATTCCCCGACAACGATCATTTGACAAAACTCGCAAAGACGACCCGCGAGCTGTCAAACTTCAGACTGCGCGGCGGCGACGCACAGCGTATTTCAAAAATAGGAGACGCGCTCAAATCAATTCAGGCAACGCCCGCGCTTGTGAACACGCTGGACATTCACGCCAATGAGTTGAGGCGCATACGTAACGAAATCGCTCACAATGTAACGGAGGAGAGTTCAGAACCGCGCCCCGCCTATCGACTCGATGAGGACGATAATGAGTAGCGTACAAACATTATTCGTAAAACTTTATGGCGAGCCCATTGGAACCCTGACGCTGCTTCAGGGTGACCGATCAATATTCGCCTTCAATGACGCCTATGTGGCGAATGACGCGAGACCGACGCTCAGCCTGTCATTCAAGGATGAATTCGGTGACCTCATCACCCAATCGCGACCGACGCAAACAAGTTTGACGCCGTTTTTCTCGAACCTCCTCCCCGAAGGCCACATGCGGGACTATCTCGCCGTCCGTGCAGGCGTAAAAAAAATGCGTGAATTTCATCTTCTGTCCGTTCTCGGCCGAGACTTGCCAGGCGCGCTGACGGTCACGCCGGAAGACGGCGTTAGCTTGAACATTGACGACGCCGATGATGGGGACGCCTCAACTAGCGGCGGGAAACATGAAAACGCCATGCGTTTTTCGCTCGCAGGCGTTCAGATGAAATTTTCGGCGATATTGGAAGCCGAAGGCGGATTGACTATCCCCATCGACGGCGCAGGCGGCTCATGGATTGTAAAACTGCCATCGTCAAATTTTGACCGCGTGCCTGAAAATGAAATGTCGATGATGACGCTGGCGCAGAAAATCGGCATTGACGTTCCGCCGCACAAATTAATCGATCCGGCGGCGATAGAAGGCCTGCCGGAAGGCGTCGAAACGCTTAAAGGGCCAGCGTTCGCCATTGAACGCTTCGACCGGGGACCGGATGGCGAGCGCATCCAAATTGAAGATTTCGCGCAAGTTTTCAGCGTCTATCCAGATCAAAAATATCAGCGCGCCACCTACCGTTCCATCGGTCAGGTGCTTTGGATCGAAACCGGCGCTGAAGGCTTTGACGAGTTCATCAAGCGTCTCGTTTTCAACACGCTGATCGGAAACGCCGACATGCATCTGAAGAACTGGTCGCTCATCTATAAGAACCGCGTAACGCCAACGATCGCGCCTGCTTACGACTTTGTTTCAACGATCGCTTATTTAGACGACGAAAATGCAGGCCTCAAATATGCGCGACAAAAGCGCATGGCGAAATTCTCACTCGATGAATTGAAGTATCTTACCGCCAAGGCGGGCGCTCCCGAATCTTTGGCCGTCAACGCCGCCAAGGAAACCGTTGAGCGCTTCCGCAGCCTATGGCCTGGCGAAAGTAAAAACCTGCCCATTACGGCAGAAGCGCGTTCAAAAATTGAGACGCATTTTGCTTCTGTAGAGCTGTTTCGCGAACTCTAGGCCGTTGCAATTCGCTCATCTGGGCGCTCGTCCATGTTGGCGAATAATTCTCGGGTCTTATTGCAGCCCCGGCAAAGGCCGCATGCAAAAGACGCCCGATGACACGAGAATGTCCAGCCCAGGAGATCGCGTGAAGCGCCCGATTGCGCGACAAGTTCTGGGGTCGTCATATCCAGCGCCGGCGCAGAGAGCGACATATTTGGATATTGGCTGCGCAGCGTTTCACTCATCGCAGAAACAAATGCAGGCGCGCCGTCATTGTGAATGCGGTCTGATAAAACGGTTCCAATAATTATTTCCCGCAAATCATCTTGCGCGTATCGCATAGCCGCAAGCGTAATCAAAAGCTGGTTGCGCAAAGGCCAGTACTCGGTGGGGTTGTTGTCATCTTGATCTTCTGGCGGCGCGGCGCCCGCCATATCGCCGGCCCCGAGATGGGAAAGCGGGGCTGTAACCACCTCATGGCGCAATTCTATAACCTTAGAAATATGAGACGCCGCCCTTATTTCGCCGCGCGCGCAAACCTGCCCGTAATCAATCGTCAGCGCGATATCCGGACGCGTCATGAGCGCAAGACAGGTTGATTCAACACCACCAGAAAACAAAAGTAATTTCATTTGCGCCCGCTTTCCCAGGCGACGCGGTATATGGCGCTCGCAAAGTCATCTGTAATGGTGCTGCGCTGCGAGCCCTTCACCATGGTTTGATCGCCTTCTTTGGGATTTTGCGATAACGCGACCACAGGGATGCCTTTGCGAACAGCGTACCCGACCTCGAAGACAGTTCCCGGATCGCACCCATCCATGACCGCCAGTAATGCGGTGCATTCATCGAGGCCTTTTAGATCGGCCGCCACGACACGATCAATTTCCTCCTTGGTATGCTCGCGGATGATCCCGGCCTCATGATATGGCGAAAAAAACTTCACTCCAAGACCGGCCAACGCCAAGCAGGCCTCTTCAATCAGCCAAAGTTCCGCCATCGTGAAAAACGGTCCGGCGACATAAACCTTTCCTGGCTTTTTTCTATCAAGCACGACGGCCTCAAGCGCCGCTGTATCTTCATCGAGCACGACCGACGGCAACCGGTTGTTGCAGTAACGAGCGACGCATCTCGACGCCGCATCTGCGGCCTCTTCAGGAGGCAGGCCTTTCTCCGCCCAATGAAAGGCAAAAGCCGCACTGAACACATCGCCGGACCCAATCTTGTAGACGCGCTCAGTGCGATAGGGCGGCACGCTCTTCGTGTACGCGCCATCAACATAAATACGACACCCCTTTGCGCCGCCCTTAACAATAATGACCGACGCACCCTCTTCTTTATAGATTCTCTCCACCGCCTTGGTTTCGGTTTTTGAGCGTCCTAACGCAAGGGCTTCTTTCGCGTTCAGAATTATGGATAAAGATTTTGCTGTTGATCCGTTGGCGCTGAACGAAACCGGGTGATGCGGGCTTTGCGGGTCGAATACCACGCGGTCGCCATGAACGACGGCCGTTCCTTCCATAAACCCGAATCTCAGAATGTTTTCGCCCTTGATTTCGATTGGCGCGCATTGGCGAGGGTTGGCTGGCGTAAACTCAGGATTCGATAGTGGATGGAAATATGTGAAGGAGACGGTTTCGTTGCTTTCGCAAGCAACGTGCTTCAAGTTCGATCGCGAGAGCGACTGCGAAACGATCTCTTGATAGTTTTTCGGACAATAATAGCGCCATTCAACGTCAACCCCTGCGAGCGCGATGGCGATTGCAGCGCGCCCGCCCGATCCGAACTCAACATTATGTTCGGGTGAAACACATCGCTCTTTGTAAAATCCGCCGGCAACGATCATTCGCTAAATTCGCTCGATAATGACCGTCACGGACGATCCGGAAATTTTGACAATCTCCGCTTCATATTGATGCCCGCCGCGCAAACACCGAATAAGATCGCCCAACTGACCGGCGCCGGTAATTGTGCCGGCGACCGAACGATTGCCTTTCGTTAGCGCGGCGACGCTTGTCGTCTGATTTTCAGTGTAAAGCTCGACATCCAGGCGATCGCCTTTATCCAGCTCATCAATGACGGCTGCGACAGGGCTGAACAGTTCCGTCTGAAACCGAAGATCACATTTGTCGCTTCCGCTTGAGCCGCCTGACCCGGAAACGGGCCGTCCGTTGCTTGAACCGCTTCCACCCATGACCAATCCTCCTTCGACGCTTATATGCGCGAAGAAAGCTTATTAGGCGGCCATCTCACGCGCTAAATCCGATCCAAACATGCGCATGTCCGACCACATAACTGCATCGAGTACGGATGCGCGCACATGCAATTCTCCGGCGAATGCTATAAAGCGTTTCTCTAACGCCAAGTAATCTTTCGGGAGCCGGCAGTTTTTCTCAAAAAGACTGATTGTCCAACCAGCTCGCAATACATGAATGTCCAGAATAGCGACTTCGTCAGTATCGAACCAGTTTCTCGTAATCCAACTCGCTGTTTTCGGGCCGACGCCTTCTAGCGTCTGAATTTGATTTCGAAATGAAATTGGATCGGTATCGAAATCCAATTCGCCAAGTGATTGCATCGCCTTTGAAATACGTCGCGCGCGCTGATTCGGAAAGCGATATTTATGCGGCCGTCCGTTGACGAGCGCCGGTTCAGCAAGCATTGCAAAAATATCGCTCTCAGAGCGGTTTTCCCCAGTCTGAAATACATTCTTTTTGCGCAATCGCTCGTAAAACGCCGTCGCTACCTCCAGGGTCACGCCAAATCCGCCAAGTAGGCAAAACCCAATCTCCTCAGCGAGGCTGCCGTGGTGGTTCACAAAATCGATTTTTTCCACATCGGCGCAAGCGCAGCGCATGGCCCAATATGCCGGCGTCAGCAATTCATCTTGGCGGCCAAAACGAACGCCAGGCAGAATTTCGTCATCAGGGCAGTGACGAAACGACAAATTTACCCCCATCGCATGCGCTTTATCGAACATAGCAGTCTTCCCATATCGCATTACGCATAATATATGCGTTCATTATGCAAGCAAGCGACTGGACAAAAAACGGGATGAGCGGCCGCCTGAAATGGGCGCGATTACGCGCGGGCCTCAATCAGGCAGCGCTAGCCGAGAAGTTCGGCGCCGATCAGTCCACGCTTTCTCGCGTTGAAAACGGCAAAATTCCGAGGAAAGAGTTGATGGCTCGCGCAGCCGCCTTTGTAATGGCGGCCGAACAATCGACCGACGGACGCTATGACCAAATTGCCGAGAGCGTGGCGAAGTCGACCGAATTCCGAGCGCTCATCGCGCGTATCGCCTCGGAATTATAATGCATAAAATATGCATAATTCGCGATCCGACTTCGCCTTTCATTGCAGAAAGCATGGATTCTTAATCAGAAAATCCGTTGGGGATTTTTTGTGAGTCAAAGACCGGCGAAACCGGCTGGCCGGGGCAGCGGGCCGCCTTTTTCAAAAGCCAAATCTAGATCCTTCGACAAGCTCTGCAGGATGGCCTGAAGCTTCGGCCCCATTTGGACGAGGGCCGAACCCATCCCATTCGCGCTTCGGGGAGTGCGCCACAAATGCGGCGGCAAAAAGCAGAGAGGGCGGGTTTGCGCGGCGACGAAGATTCCCCATCTTCAACCCATATTGTTCGCTATATTTGAGGAGAATTTCATGGCTGAATATTTTAAAAAACAAGACACAATGGGAACCGGCGACATCTGGGATGTCTACCTGAAAAACGGTGAAGAAAAGCGCGACGCGATTTGGCGAGGCGATCATTTTGTCGACGCCGACGGAAATCCCATTCCGAACGAGGCTATTGCCGATTGGGGCAACGAGCGGAAGAAACAACCGCACGAGTAGGACAACGCTTGAATTGCCGGCACCTCGAGGCCGGACGTGAGTCGACCTTCATTCGGAGGAATCGTCCCGCCTGATGCGGGCCACACCGTAATTGCAGCAAACGACGGAATCAGCGATCATCCAAGAATATTTCTAATCTCTAACCGAAGATTTCGAATATTCATGAGGCTTATCAGCGGTTAGTGTTCAAGGTCATCACATGCCGCAAGACAGTCAAAATAACGACGCCTCGGTTTCCTTTCTTGACCTGCCGACATTCCTGAGAAAGTACGAACAGCGCTCGCTGGGAATGATGTGGCTGCTCGGCGCTGGCGCTTCCCGCGCAACCGGCATCAAGACCGCCGGCGACATGATTTGGGACTTCAAATCCCGGCTTTACCGATCTGACCGGAAAGTTCCTGCATCGGCCGTTTCCGATCTCGGAGACACCCGCGTGCGTGCAGAGCTTCAACGATTTTTTGACGCAAATAGTGAAAACCCGCCGCTTAACAGTCCCGAAGAATACTCTTTCTATTTCGAGAAGACATACCCCAACGCCAAAGACCGGCGAATCTATATCGACGATATGATGCGCGGCGCCAAACCAAGTTTCGGTCACATGGCGCTCGCCCATTTGATGAAGAAAGACTTATGCCGGATCGTTTGGACAACCAATTTTGATCGCGTGTTTGAGGACGCCGTAACATCGGTTTTTGAAACGTCTTCCATACTGACTGTCGGCGATCTCGGTGAGCCAAAGCGCATTCAAACAGCTTTTTCAGAAAGTCGGTGGCCGATTTATGCGAAACTACATGGCGACTTCCAATCGGAGGATCTAAAAAACACGAAAAGCGAGCTGGCGAACCAGGACGTCGAAATGCGGCGAGTATTTCTCGACACTTGCCGGCATCAGGGGTTGGCCGTCAGCGGATATAGCGGACGCGACAAATCTGTCATGGAGGTTTTGAACCGTGCGTTGGAGGAAAGCGCCAGCTTTCCAAACGGACTATTCTGGTTTGTCCGCGAGGAGGACCAAATATTTGAAGAGGTCGCCGCCCTCATTGCAACGGCGAAAGAAAAAGGCGTTGATGCCGATTTTGTCAAAGCCGAGAGTTTCGATGAGCTCTTTTCCGACGTTGTGCGATACCTACCGCAAACAGAACAATTGTCGATTACGTTAGATGACAAACGCAAGTTAGCGCCGCGAAAAATCGATCTGTCGAACGCTGCGCCCTCTATCCCCTTTATCCGCACCAACGCTATTCCGATTGTTGAGTATCCGAACACCTGCCGACTCATTGAGTGCGATATTGGCGGCGCCAAGGAAATCCAAGAAGCAATGGGCGACGACGCTGAACAAATCGTCGCTGCCCGGATTAAAAAGGGCGTCCTGGCCTTCGGCGATGACGGCGAGCTGAAGCGTATATTTAAACACTACGGCATCAAGAAGCTCGACACGCACAGCATCTTGCCGGAACGGCTTAAATTCGAATCCGGCGAACGGTCCTTGCTGCGCGACGCTCTTTTCAGCGCCATATCAGCAAGTTGCGGTTTCCCGATCATCCAGGATCGTCATCGCCATTACATTCGCGCAGATATTGGCGATGCAAGATTTGATCTACAAACCTTGACACGCGCAGCAGGTCGCCTTCACGGAGAACGGTCTGGCGGAAATGTGAAATGGGCCGAAGCCTGCGGCCTTCGTCTCGACTATCGCCTCGGCGCTCTTTGGTTACTGCTGAAGCCGTTCGTGATGGTCGACCTCCACGACGATTTAGCGGACGAGGCTAAAGACGACGCTAAGGAGTTTGTTCGAGAGCGTCGCGCCACGCGCTACAATAGTCAATCAAACGCCCTTCTAGATGGATGGGTACAAGCTCTATTCGGCGCCGGCCAGTCTGGCGTTGACCTCGGTTTTGACGGTGGAACTGGGATTGGAGCGCGATTTGAAATCCTGCCAGTCACCGGATTCAGCGGGCTGACCAAATGACCTCAAATCTCAAACCGTACAATTTACCGCAACACCGGCGCCTCGCAGAACCCTTGTTGCGTTTCGGCAGCGTCGACGAAACAGCGGTGGACATTCACCCTTTGCGCGGCCTGCTCGATTACGGACCTTTCGGCAAGTTGCGTATATCGAGCGTGCCCAACCCGATCCGGGTTGCCTTCATCGGCCAAAAGGCGATGATTGGAAGGCTAAAACATCTTTTTCGCGAACTTGAGGGTAAGCACAGACCAAGAGAACGACGCGATTATCTTCCTGAATATCCTGGGTTCACAAAGATATTCGGCGCATCATTGGCAGCGGCCGGCGATGAGATGACGCTGGAACTCCCTGATAGCATCGATGACCAACTTAAATCTGCGACGGCCCCACACCGCGTATTGGCGGAAACATTGATCGGCGCATTGTCGAGCCTGCGCGTTCATCAGCACAGTTTCGACATTATATTTCTGGGCCTGGATGAGAAATGGATGATGGGTTTTGAAGGCGACGAAAACGACGATTTCGACCTACATGATTTTCTGAAGGCCCATTCTGCGTCCGCGGGATTGCCGCTGCAAATCATCCGCGGCGGCGATACTAACCGCGCCCTCGATTACTCCTGTCGGTGCAGCGTCATGTGGCGACTTGCCATTGCCATATACGCTAAAGCTGGCGGCATTCCCTGGGCGCTCGCCAACACAAGGACGGACACAGCCTACATCGGCATCGACTACGCTATTCGGCGCAATGCTGGCGCAGACAACAGATTCGCTATCTGTTGCGCCCAGGTGTTTGACTCCGACGGCGCTGGTCTTGATTTTATAGCTTATGAAGCCGACGACATTCGGATCGACCGCAGTAATCCGTATATGCGCAAAGATCAGATGTTGAAGGTCATGGCGCGCGGACTTGCAATTTATCAGCGCAAACACGCCGGTTCGGTCCCGGCGCGCATCGTCGTTCATAAGAATACGGAATTTCGACGCGATGAAATCGACGGCTGCCTTGCCGCGTTCAGCAATGTGCCGGATGTCGAACTCTTGCAGGTTCAGCGGAGCCATGGCTGGCAGGGCGTGCTTTTCAGCCAGAAAGGCAAGGCCGATGGGTATCCGTCTCATCGCGGCCAGGTTATGCCACTCGGCGAAAATGAAGCGCTTTTGTGGACGCAGGGGGATATTCCGACGATGACTCCCGGCAACAAGGCTTACTATAAAGAAGGCAAGGGCATCCCTTCGCCAGTGCTAATCACCCGGTTTGCCGGTAGAGGCGATTTCTACAATCTCTGTGAAGAAACGCTGGCGCTGACAAAAATGAACTGGAACAATGACGGCCCATACACGCAATTGCCAGTGACGCTCGAATACGCCGACATATTGGCGCAAGTCGTCAAACGAATGCCAAAACTTGATGCGCGGCCCTATCCGGTTCGGCTGTTTATGTAGCCTAGGAAGGCCGAAATCGGGTTTTGGAATTGTTTGTGAAAAGCCCGATGGCGATCCCGGCAGGATTCGAACCTGCGACCTCCAGATTCGGAATCTGGCGCTCTATCCAACTGAGCTACGGGATCTAAGAGAAACGATCGGTCCGTTTCCAATTTGTCTTTTGCCCAACTCACCATCGCCTGCGCAAGCTTTATTGAAGCCCCATGCGGTCCGTCATCGCTGACGCAATTCGATAGGTTTGTAAGGCGTTGAATCCTTCTCTGAAAGGCGGTGCTGAGATCGTGCTGACTCCGGCTTGTCGACACTCAGATCGCTTTTTCTAACTAACTAATATCACTCCGTTTTTCGACTTCAAAAACTCCGTTGTTGCATCCTTCGGAGGGCAGCGCTCTATCCAGCTGAGCTACGGGACCCGCTCGCCAAGGCTTCGGGATGTACGCGATTGAGGCGGGCCCGGCAAGGCGTGAGGCGCAAGCCCCAGCGCGGGCCCTTTTTTCGCCCTCTTGAAGCCCTATCCTCCAGATGCGAGATAGAAGCGCCTCAACCCCACGAAAGGCCGATTGATGAAAATTGTCCGCATCGCCGCCCTCGCCGTCAGCCTGCCAGCCCTTGCCGCTGCTGCGCCCGCCTTCGCGCAGGCCCAGCCCGCCGCGCCGGACATTCTCACCGAGACGATCGAGGTCGCAACGCCCGCCATGTGGCGCGTCGCGGACGCGGATTCGGAAATGATCCTGCTCGGGACGTTTCACATCCTCCCGCCCTCGCTGGAATGGCGCAATGACACCCTCGCCGCCGCCTTCGATGCGGCCGATGTCGTATGGTTTGAGGTGGACGCCAACGCGCCGGATGCGCAGACCAAAACCGTCAACACCGTGATGACGCAAGGCTTCAACCCGCAGGGCGTGACATTGACCGGCATGCTCAACCCAGAAGACGCGCAAAAACTGCAAGAGATCGTGGGCGAACTGAAATTGCCTTTCGCCGCCATCGACACCATGCGCCCCTGGAATGCGTTTCTCAGTTTGAGCGTGCAGTTCATCATCAATCAGGGGTTCCAGCCGGGATCGGGCGTCGACAGCGTGCTGCTCGCCGACGCAAAAGCTGGCGGCAAGGATGTGCGGTTTTTTGAAACTATCGAACAGCAGCTTGCGTTTTTCACCGGCCTCTCGCCAGAGGTGGAGAAAGAGCTTCTCCTCATCACCATTCGCGATTGGGACGACCAGACGGCCGCCTTCGACGATCTTTTCACTGCATGGGCGACGGGCGATGCGGAGCTTATCGACACGAATATGAACGACGACATGCGGGATCAGGCGCCGGAGGTTTACGAACGGCTGATTGTGTCGCGCAACGCCGAATGGGCGGAGGTTCTCGACGCATCGCTCGAAGCGGAAAGCGGCAAGGTCTTCGTCGCCGTCGGTGCAGCGCATCTTGTGGGCGGAGAGTTTTCGGTTCCTGCCCTCCTCAAAGCCAAAGGCTATGAGGTTTCACGCTACGGCGTTGAGCCGGAAGCCGCGAACGACAATAAACAGGCGCAATAGCGCGCCGGCCTAAACGTCCAACGCCGCCGACAGCGCGTTCTCCTGAATAAACTCCCGGCGCGGTTCGACGATGTCGCCCATGAGCCGCGAGAAGATATCGTCGGCGTCGTCCGCCTCTTTCACCTTCACCTGTAAGAGCACGCGCGCATTCTCATCGAGCGTCGTCTCCCAGAGCTGCTCCGGGTTCATTTCGCCGAGACCCTTGTAGCGCTGGACCGAAACGCCTTTCTCGCCGGCGGTGCGCGCGGCGCGCAGGAGGCTGTTCGGACCCGTCACCCGCGCCCGCTGATCCTTGCGCGTCCATGTGGCCGGCTTGTCGAAGGCGTCGGCGAGCCCTTCCATCCCCGCCTGCACTTTCTTGGCGTCGGCGGAGAGGAGCAGATCGCGCGGCAGCGCATGTGTTTCCTTGACGCCGCGCAATTCGCGCTCGAAGAGATAGCCGCCCTCGCCGTCGGGCGCGCCTTTCCAGCCGGTTTCAAATTCATCCGCCACCATGTCGAGGCGCGCCGCCACCTTGTCGGCGAGCGCCTGCGCCTCTGCGCTGTCATCGGGCGCCTCGGACAAGGCGCGCGCAAGCGCGGCCTGCACAATGATGTCGCGGTTGAAGCGCTGCGGAAATTCGTCGATAGCGTCGCGGACTTTGCGCGCCTTGGCGACAAGTTCCGCAAGATCCGGTCCTGCGATCATCTCGCCAGTCTCAAGCATCAGCGAGGCTTCCGAGATGCCTTCGGCAAAGAGGTGATCGTTTAGCGCCTTGTCGTCGAGGAGATATTGCTCCGACTTGCCGCGCGAGACTTTGTAGAGCGGCGGCTGGGCGATGAAGAGATGGCCGCGGCGAATGATCTCCGGCATTTGCCGGAAGAAGAAGGTCAACAACAAGGTGCGGATATGTGCGCCGTCGACATCGGCGTCGGTCATGATGACGATCTTGTGGTAACGCAGCTTGTCCGCGTCGAAATCGTCCCGGCCGATGCCGGTGCCGAGCGCGGTGATGAGCGTGCCGATTTCCTGGCTGGAGAGCATCTTGTCGAAGCGGGCGCGCTCGACGTTCAAGATTTTGCCGCGCAGGGGCAGAACCGCCTGATTTTCGCGGTTCCGCGCCTGTTTGGCCGAACCGCCGGCGGAATCGCCCTCGACGATGAAAAGCTCGGAGCGCGCCGGATCGCGCTCCTGACAGTCGGCGAGCTTGCCCGGCAGGGACGCGACATCTAGCGCCGATTTGCGCCGCGTCAGTTCGCGCGCCTTCCTCGCCGCTTCACGGGCCGCGGCGGCTTCGGCGATTTTCTGGACAAT
Organism: Hyphococcus sp.; assembly: GCF_965267305.1. Classification (GTDB taxonomy): domain Bacteria; phylum Pseudomonadota; class Alphaproteobacteria; order Caulobacterales; family Parvularculaceae; genus Hyphococcus. The sequence goes on from NZ_OZ253945.1 coordinate 2,289,491, forward strand.
GCGCTTGCCCTCGCCGGGATTTTCCTCAAACCACTCGCCGAGCTTTTCATTCACGGCGCCTTCGACGACAGGCCGCACTTCGGAGGAGACGAGCTTGTCTTTCGTCTGCGACGAGAATTTCGGATCGGGCACCTTCACCGAAAGGACGCAGGTCAACCCCTCACGCGCATCGTCGCCGGTCAGCGTCACCTTTTCCTTTTTGGCAATGCCCGAGGTCTGCGAATAGTTGTTGATAATGCGCGTCAGCGCCGCCCGGAAACCGGCGAGGTGCGTGCCGCCATCGCGCTGCGGAATGTTGTTGGTGAAACACAGCACTTTTTCGTGGTAGCTGTCGTTCCACCACATGGCGACATCGACAGTGAGCCCGTCGCGTTCGACCGCAAAAGAAATCGGCTTGTCGATAAGCGGCGCCTTGGCGTCGTCGAGATAGCGCACGAACGCCTCGAGCCCGCCTTCATACATCATCGATTCCGTGCGCGTTTCGACATGGCGCTTGTCGATGAGCTTGATCGAAACACCGGAATTCAGGAATGCAAGTTCGCGCAGGCGGTGTTCCAACGTGTCGAAATCGAATTCGATGCCGGTGAAGATTTTGTCGGACGGCAGGAAGGTCACTTCCGTCCCGGTCTTGATGGCGTCGCCCACCACTTCAAGATCGGCCTCGGGCTCGCCCATCTTGAAACGCATGAAATGTTCTTTGCCGTTGCGGCGGATGCGCAATTCAAGCGTTTCGGAAAGCGCGTTCACCACCGAAACGCCGACGCCGTGAAGACCGCCGGAAACCTTGTAAGAGTTCTGGTCGAACTTCCCGCCCGCGTGAAGCTGGGTCATGATGACCTGCGCGGCGGAAACCCCTTCTTCCGGGTGAATGTCCGTCGGAATGCCGCGGCCATTGTCCGTCACGGTGACGGACCCGTTTTCGTTCAAGATGACTTCGACCGTGTCGCAATAGCCCGCGAGCGCTTCGTCGATGGCGTTGTCGACGACTTCATAGACCATGTGATGCAGGCCCGAACCGTCATCGGTGTCGCCGATATACATGCCCGGCCTTTTGCGAACGGCGTCGAGGCCTTTCAGCACCTTGATAGAGCCGGCGCCATATTCCTCAGCGCCCGATGCGGGCTTTTGATCTTCAGGTTGGTTGGCTGCGGCGTTTTCCGCCATGGTTATTTTCTTTCTTTATTTTACGTCAGTTGCAGGTCGCGAACGGCGCCGCCGGACACGTCAAAGTGCTGGGCGCGCGGGCCCCAGGCGTCGAACAGGGACTTGTCCGTCCCTGTCATGAACGCCTGAAAGCCGAGATCGTCGAGAATGGAAAAGAGCGCCGCCCGTCGTCCTTCGTCGAGATGGGCGGCAATCTCATCCAGTAACAATATAAGCGGCGCTTGTGGGTCTGAAAGGCTGAGCGCCCGCGCATTGGCGAGCACAAGGCCGATCAGGAGCGCTTTTTGTTCGCCGGTGGAGCACAGCCTTGCGGGCCGGCCCTTGGCGCGGTGCGTCACCATAAGATCGCTGCGGTGCGGGCCGGAAAGCGCCCGTCCCGCCTCCGCATCGCGGCGGCGGCGCGCACGCAGGGTTTCCGTAAATTCCTGTTCGACATCGTCACGCGCCGCAGATTTGAGCGCCGTTTCAAGCTCGCCCTCAAGCGCCAGATCGGCGTCCGGGAAAACACTGTCTTCCGAGGTGACTTCCGCCGCCTCAAGCCGCGAGACCATGGCCCGGCGCGCAGCAGCGATGGCGACGCCTGCTTCGGCCATCTGCGCTTCCACCGCTGTCAGCCAGTTGTCGTCGCGCGCGCCATCTTCGAGCAGCCGCTGGCGCTGGCGCATCGCCTGTTCATAGGCGTTGGAACGGCGGCCATGTGCCGGATCGTGCGCCAGCGTCATGCGGTCGAGAAATTTGCGCCGCTCGCCCGCGCCTTCCATGAACAGCCGGTCCTGCGCCGGCGTCAGCCACATGAAACGCAAATGATCGGCGAAGGCGCCAGGCCCTGAGGCGTCGCGATCGTCGATGCGGCAGATGCGCCGCGCAGGGTTCGACGCGGCGGCGCCGACGCCGAAGCGCCGCTCATCCTCGCCATCGTCAACGCGCGCGGAGACCGCCCAGCCGCCATCGCCGTCAATGCGCGGCAACTCGTCGAGCCGCGCGCCACGGACGCCGCGCCCCGGTCCGATCAAGGAGATCGCTTCGAGGATATTGGTTTTGCCGGCGCCATTGGGGCCGGAGAGTGTTGCAGGCCGACCGTCGAAAGAAACGTCAGCGCGCGCATAGGAACGAAAATCGGTCACAGTGAGCCGCGTGATGCGCGCGCGCTTTACCGCCGGCGCATCCTCTGCGCTATCCCAATTCCTGACTGCGGCTTCGCTCAAGATCAGACCCTTAGCGGCATCAACACATAAAGCGCGCGCTCGTCCTCTTCGTCGAGAATGACGGTGGGCGAGGACGGATCGGCGAGCTTGAAGGTCGCGGTTTCGCCGTCGACCTGCTGCGCCACATCGAGGAGGTACCGGGCGTTGAACCCGATCTCCAACGGATCGCCGCCATAATCGACGGAAAGCTCCTCCAGAGCGGAGCCCGCTTCCGGATTGTTCACGGTAAGGCGCAGCCGGTCCGCTTCAAGCGCGAGCTTCACCGAGCGCGTGCGATCAGCAGAGACGGTCGAGACGCGGTCGACGGCCTGCGCGAAATCCTTGGTTTCGACGCGCAGGATGTTGGTGTTGTTCTTCGGAATGACGCGCTCGTAATCGGGGAACGAACCGTCAATGAGTTTCGACGTCAGATAACCGGCGCCGAAGCCGAAACGGATTTTCGCCGGCGACACGGCGATCTCGACATTCTCCTCTGCATCCTCAAGCAGTCGTCCGAGCTCCGCGATCGCCTTGCGCGGCACGATGACCCCCGGCATGGCGGAGGCGCCGTCCGGCAGGGGCGCGTCGATGCGCGCGAGCCGGTGGCCGTCCGTCGCCGCGGCGCGCAACGCCGGCGCGTCGCCGTCATGCGCATGCAGATAAACGCCATTGAGATAATAGCGCGTCTCCTCCTGCGACATGGCGAACCGCGCCTTGCCGAGCAGGCGGCGCAGATCAGCGGTGGGCATGGAGAAGCGCGTTTCGAGATCGTCGGTTGAGAGGCTCGGGAAATCGTCTTCGGGCAGAACCGCAAGCGCAAATTGCGAACGCCCCGACGAAACCTGAAGCCGCCCCTCATCGCTCGAAAGCTCAAGACGCACCTGCGCTCCGTCGGGCAAACGCTTGACGATCTCAAAGAGCGTGAGCGCGGACACCGTGGTCGCGCCCTTGCCCGCCACATCCGCCGGCGCCTCTTCGGAGATTTCAATATCGAGATCCGTCGCGGTGAGGGTCAGCGCGCCGCCCTGGGCCTGCAACAGCACGTTCGACAGGATCGGGATCGTGTTCCGCCGCTCCACAACGCTTTGCACATGCCCCAGCGCCTTGGACAGGGCCGACCGTTCAATCGTAACTTTCATATGCGGAATGCTCTCTCGAAAATGCTGCCTGCGATATATTGCCAGATGCGGCGGATATGCGCCGGAAAATCAGCCAGGAAACGCCGTTCAAAAAGCCCTTCGTTCCGGCGCTCCAGCGCCGGTGGGAAAAGGCGCGAAAACAGCGAATCGAAAGGCGAAAAACCCTTTGTGAGTATAGCCGAAACGGCCCCTAAAAAGCTAGCGCCGGCGCGCATTTCGCGGGCCGGCGCCGTGTTTCCACAATGTTGTTTTTACGCGGCTTTTCAGCCCGCAAATCCGTGGCCGAAATCAGCCCTCAAGGGCCTCGCGAATCCGCTTCACGCCGTCCTGAAACGCCTTGTCGCGCTCGATCAGGGCCTGCGCCCGGCGATAGGAGGACATAACCGTCGTGTGATCGCGTTTCAGGGCTTTCCCGATGCGCGGAAAAGACTCCTTCAACACCTCACGGGCGCACCAGACCACCGCATGGCGGGCGCGGACAATGCGCTGGGGCTGGGAGCGGCCGGTCATGTCCTCAAGCTTTAGGCCAAACGCTTCCGCTCCCGCCGCAATGGCGTCATCGACGGTGGCGGCGCGGCGGCGGTCGTCGAGGCGAGACTTCAGGACCGATTTCGCCTCATCGAGATCGACGACGACCTCCTCGGAGCCATACATCAGCAAAAGCTGGTTAAGGGCCCCAATAGTTTCCCGGGTCGACTGGGTGAATGTCCGGGCGATATAGGCAAGCGCCTCGTCGGAGATCCGGCAGGCCGCAGGGCTTTGCTCCAAGCGCTTTTTGAGGACCGCAAGGCGCAGGCTCTCATCCCCCGGATGGATGGGGGCGCAAATGCCGCCGGCGAGCCGGTCGGCGAGACGCTGGTTGATGCCGGCTTCAGCCAGTTTGGCTGGCGGAAGCTCTCCTGCGATGACAACCTGTTTGCCGCTGTCGAGCGCTGCGTCGATCACGATCAGTAGTTCCTCCTGTGTGCGGTTTTTGCCGTTCAAAAAATGGATGTCGTCAAAGCCCAGAAAGCCGAACGACAAGAGCGCCTTATGCAGGGCGGCGGTGGAATTCGACCAGACCGCGCTGACGCAGGCGTTGGAAAGATTGTTGTAGGTGACATAGCCCGCTTCGCCGCGGCTCTGATCCTGCGACCAGGCATGAGCGATCGCCTGCAACAGATGCGTCTTGCCGACGCCCGAGGGCCCGTAGAAGTAAATCAGCTCGCGGGCGCGGCCTTCGGACAGCGCCTCCTGCGCCGCAGCCCAGGCGATGCGATTGGAGGAATGAACCGCGAAGGCGTCGAACGTTCTGCGCGGGTCCAGCGCGGTCGCGAGCCCCTCGAAGGTCGCTGAGTCTTTGGCCTCTTTCGCGCGCGGCTTGAGCGCGGGGACCGGCGCCGTCTCCGCCGCACGCTGCTCTTCCTGCGCATCGATGCGCGCGGCATGTTCGCTCAATCTGTTTTTGAGCACGGTGAGGCGCATTTTACGAAAAGGGCCTACTTCCTTGCGCCATGTGTCTTCAAGAACCGGGAAGAAGCGGTGATCGAGCATGTCGCGCTTCGTCTCGGAATCCGTGGACAGCGTCACGCATTCTTCGCTGTAGTCCTCAAGACCGAGATCCTTAAACCAGGATACATATTTTGCATCGCCGACGCGCAGACGCAGCGCCGCATGGTAACGCTTAAACAATTCCAACTGGCTGTCCCGCCCGCTCATTTCTTTGTCGTTGTCCATTTTTCAAGCCGCCCAAATTTGAAGGTCAAATTCCCCCATTTGCCCCGGGCCGTCCCCGCCCCCGCGCAAATATTTTCAATTTAACGATGTGATCAGAATGCCGGACTCAAAACCGGCAGGAAAATATCGGGTTACGTCAGAAGACCCGCGACGACCATAATTTCAATATCAGAAAACAGGTATGGAAGAGAGCCGCCGCTTTTCATTTTTATATCCCCGACTTCTTAAGCCAAAGCGTGCCTACGCGGCAGCCGTTACGATGGGAGACGAAACGGCCGACCAAAACACCGATCAAAACTGTAACTGATAGCGCGGAAATTCGTCCGCACGCGTCATATCGACGAAACCAGTCTAGAGAAAATTAAGGATAAAGGTCAAGCGTTGATTCGCTTTTCAGGCGAGCTTTGTGTAGTTTTTTTTACGCTGATTTCGTTGCGAAACATCAATGAAAATCACGCTTTCAGCAAAAACAAATCGTTACGGCGCAAAGCCTACACTGAGAGCGAACGCGCAATCAATGCGTAACGCATGTCGTGCGCGTGAGCTAAATTTTTTTAGTCTGCAAAAACAAAGCGCGCCCGCAAAAAATGCGCGCGCGCTTTTTAAAAACCAAAACTGAAACTCGAAATTATCTGTTACGCAGCGAGCGCTTTAATGCGTGAAGAAAGACGCGAGAGTTTTCGCGCAACCGTCTTCTGATGAAACACGCCCTTGGTTACAGCACGATGCATTTCAGGTTGCGCGTTTTTAAACGCGGCTTCCGCAGCAGCTTTATTGCCGGATGCAATCGCTTCTTCAACTTTGCGCAGGAAAGTCCGGACGCGCGAACGGCGGGATTTGTTCACTGCCGTGCGCCGCGCGATCTTGCGGACCATCTTTTTCGCTGACGATGTGTTAGCCATGTTTCGTCACTCAATCCCTGAGGTAAATCTTCCATGCGCCCGGGGCCTTCCCCATTCGAGCGCGAGCGGCGGTCTATAGACCCGGGAAAAGGGGGCGTCAACAGCGGAAAGAGCCTTAATTTCCGCACATATTAACGCTGGCAGGAGGGGCAGAAAAAGGTCGACCGGCCGCTCTGGACGATCCGCATAATCTCTTTGTCGCAATAACGACAATTCTCGCCTTCCCGGTCATAAACATCGAAGCGGTGCTGGAAATAGCCAAGCCCGCCATCCGCCGCAGCGAAGTCCCTGAGACTTGATCCGCCGGCCTCGATAGCCTCCCGCAAGACAGCGACAATTTCGCCATAAAGCCGGTCGGAGCGCTTCCCGGCGACTGAGGCGGCCTTGCGCCTGGGCGAAACGCCGGCCCTGTAGAGCGCCTCACAGACATAGATGTTGCCGAGGCCCGCCACGACCCTCTGGTCGAGGAGCGCGGCCTTGATCGGCGCCGACTTGCCCCGGAGCGCCTCCTTCAGGGCCGCGGCTGAGAAGGCGTTCCCTAGCGGCTCGGGCCCCATCCCGATGAAATGCCGGCAAGTTTCCAGCTCTCCCGCCGGGACGATATCCATGAACCCGAAGCGCCGCGGATCATTATAGGTGATCCGGGCGGGCCGTCCGCCTTCCATCGTAAAAACCACATGGTCGTGCGTTGGATCGCACTGCTGCGCGAGCGCGAACTGGCCAGGACGCAACTTGCCTGCCTCCCCGGGAACGGTTTCCGCGATCGTGAAGCGGCCGGACATGCCGAGATGCATGATAAGGCTTTCGCCCGACGAAAGATGCGCGATCAGATATTTGCCCCGGCGGTCGAGACGTTCGAGGCGCTGGCCTGTGAGCCTCGCCGCGAAGTCGTGCGGCAACACAAATCGCAGATCCGGCCGGCGCGTTTCGACGCTGGCGAATACCGCGCCCGCCATCACCGGCTCAAGGCCGCGGCGGACGGTTTCAACCTCCGGCAGTTCCGGCATTCACTTGCACTCCTGCAAAGCGCACCAAGTTCACTCTAAATAACCCTTTGCTCCAGTTAAAGTAATTGCCCCGGCGCCATTGAACCGCTAGCGTTTCCCATCACTAAGGGGGCGATCTAGAGGGGCACATGACAGAAATGGATTTCAAGGCGCCGCAGGCGCAGGGCGATGCGCTTGCCATAAATAACGCATCACGCATTTTGCCGATGCTTTGGATAGGGTTTTACACGACTCTTCTCAACATCGTGACATTGACGCTGTTCCGTTTCTGGGGCCGCACTCATTTCCGCCGGCGCCTCTGGTCGGACACGACCGTTGGCGGCGAACCGCTGGAATATACCGGCAAAGGGCTGGAGCTCTTTATCGGCTTTTTCATCGCCATTTTCACCCTGATGCTGCCTTTCGCGGGCATCCTGCTTGCCGGCCAACTCTTTTTAGGGCCGGAGCTCTTGGCGGCGCTGCTTCTGCCGCTCTATCTGGTGCTGTTCTTCGTCATGGGCGTCGCGATCTTTCTGGCGCGCCGGTATCATCTTTCACGCACGCGGCTGCGGGGCATCCGCTTCGCCCAGACCGGATCGGCGACGGGATATGGCGCAGCGACGCTCGGCTATCTCCTGCTCACCGGCATAACGCTTGGCTGGTACGGTCCGGCGGCGCGCATCCGTCTTTCCAGAAAATTGTGGAACGGGGCATGGTTCGGCAGCGAACAGTTCCGCTTCGAAGACACGCCCGAAGCTGCAAAAGAACCCGTCTATGCGAGCTTCGCCCTTGCCTGGGTCGGATCGCTTGTCGCTTATGGACTCTGGGCGTTCTGGTTTTTCAGCACCTTTGGCGAGATCGCTGTGGAAACGGGCGGCGCGCCCGGAATCGAATTCATCCTCGCGCTTTACGGGTCCATGATCCCGTTGATCCTTGTCATCGGGCTTTTCGTTTGCTGGCATGAAGCCGTGATGATCCGCCGCATCGTCAAAAGCCTCAGCGTCGCCGGCGCAAAATTCTCGAACCGCATGAGCACTTTCGACATTCTTGAACTGACCATCACGAATATCCTGCTGTTTGTGTTCACGCTCGGCTTCGGCTTCATGGCGGTGCAAATGCGGGTCTGGAAGCGCATCGCCAATCGCATGGAACTGCATGGAGAAGTGGATTTCTCCGCTATTGAGCAGACGACGCAAGCGGCGCCGAAACAGGGCGAAGGGCTTGCGGACGGTCTCGATATCATCTCGAATTTCTGATGAGCCACGAACCCGAATTCGACGCACGCTACTTCGACGGCAAAAGCGGACACGCGCAAACAGCGCGTGTCCGCATCCTTCGCGAAGGCCTTAATATAGAGACCGAACAGGAAACCGCTCTTTGGCGCTGGCCTGATCTCGAACCTGGGCCTAAATCCGCCAATGACATCCGCATCGGCAACAGAAAAACGCCGGATGCGGTGCTGGTGCTGCCGGCGGCGGCGCGCCAGGCGCTGCACGACGCCGCGCCGCATATCTTTTCCGGCGTGCGCGAACGCAACCGGATGACAGCGCTCATTGTCGCGCTGGTCATCGGGGCCGGCGCTGTCAGCGGGCTTTTGTTTTTCGGCGTTCCCGCCGCATCAGGCCCTTTGGCGCATCGCACGCCAAAGGATCTGGAGATGCAGATCGGCGAGAACCTTGCGGCGCAGATCAACACATTTCTCAAGCCTTGCGCCTCGGAACAGACATTAAATGAAATTAGGCCGGTCATTGACGATCTTGCGGAAAAGGCTGACGCCGGCTTTCCGATCCGGTTTCAGTTCGTAAGAGCGACAGCGCCGAACGCGATCGCGCTCCCCGGCGGGCAAGTGATGGCGACGTCAGGATTGCTCGACGCCGTCGGCGAAGATCAGGAAGCGTTTCTCGCCGTCATCGCCCATGAGCTTGGCCATGTTCGCGCCCGCGACGGCATGCAGGCGGTTTATCGCAACGCCGGGTTAGGCGCCGCCCTGGAGATTATCACCGGAGGCTCCGGCGCCGCGCAGCAAGCCGTTCTGGTGAGCGGACAATTAAACCAGCTACGCCATACGCGCATACAGGAGACGGCCGCGGATGAAGCCGCAATGGAAATCCTCAAAACCGCTGGTCATGACCCGTCGTCGCTCGCCAGAGCATTCGACGCAATCACCGGTTACTATTACGAAGAAAACAAGAGCGAGCGATCCCTGCCCGCCTGGCTGCGCACGCATCCGGACACGGACAAACGCATAGACGCCGCAAATGCGCGCAAATCGGCGCCAGGCCCGCTCCCGCTCTCGGAGACGGAATGGAAGAAAGTCCTGGGGGCTTGTTCGGCCGGGAATTCTGACGGCTAAAAAGAAAACGCCCCCGCATTGCTGCGGGGGCGCTTATGCCGAACGCGAATAGTCGCGTTAGTCGTCTTTTTTCTGGCCCTTGAGGGCGGCGCCAAGAATGTCGCCGAGGGAAGCGCCGGAATCCGCCGAACCATACTGTTCCACGGCTTCTTTTTCTTCCGCGACTTCGCGGGCCTTGATCGAGACGTTGATGCGGCGCGTCTTGGAGTCGATGGAGGTGACGCGCGCGTCGATCTTGTCGCCGATGGCGAAACGCTCAGGCCGCTGTTCGGAGCGGTCTTTCGACAGGTCCGATTTGCGGATGAAGGCTTTCGGGCCGTCCGAGCCGCCGATCTGGACCTCGATGCCGCCGCTTTCGATGGCGGTGACGGTGCAGGTGACGTCGGCGCCGCGCGAAATATCGCCGATCGCGTCCATCGGATCGTTGCCGACCTGTTTGACGCCGAGCGAGATGCGTTCCTTTTCCGGATCGACATCGAGGACTTTGGCCTGAATGGTCTGGCCCTTCTGATAGTCCTTGATCGCGTCTTCGCCGGAACGGTTCCAGTCGAGGTCGGAAAGGTGGACCATGCCGTCCATCTCTTCGTTGAGACCGACGAACAGACCGAACTCGGTGATGTTCTTGATCTCGCCTTCGATCATGGAGCCGATCGGGTGTTCTTCGGCGAAGCGCTCCCACGGATTGTCGGCGCACTGTTTGAGGCCGAGCGAAATGCGGCGCTTCTGTTCGTCGACTTCGAGCACCATGACTTCGACTTCCTGAGAGGTCGACACGATTTTGCCCGGATGGACGTTCTTCTTCACCCAGCTCATTTCGGAGACGTGGACGAGGCCTTCGATGCCGTCTTCAAGCTCCACGAACGCGCCGTAATCGGTGATGTTCGTGACTTTGCCGTTGAACTTGGCGCCGACCGGATATTTCGCCGCAACGCCTTCCCACGGATCAGGCGTAAGCTGCTTGATGCCGAGCGAGATGCGGTGCGTTTCGGGATTGATCTTGATGATCTTGACGCGCACGGTGTCGTTGACGCCGAGCACTTCCGACGGGTGATTGACGCGCGACCAGGACATGTCGGTAACGTGCAGAAGACCATCAACGCCCGGCGCGAGTTCGACGAACGCGCCGTATTCGGTGATGTTCTTCACAACGCCTTCGCGCTCATCCCCCTCGTTCAGTTCCTTGACGACTTCCTGACGCTGTTCGGCGCGGTCTTCTTCAAGAATGGCGCGGCGCGAAACAACGATGTTGCCGCGGCGCTTGTCCATTTTCAAAATGCGGAAAGGCTGCGGGATGTTCATCAGCGGGCCGGCGTCGCGCACAGGGCGGATGTCGACCTGGCTGCCCGGAAGGAATGCGACAGCGCCGCCGAGATCGACGGTGAAACCGCCCTTGACGCGGTTGAAAATTTCGCCGTCGACGCGTTCGCCTTTTTCGAAGGTTTTTTCGAGACGGTCCCAGGCTTCCTCGCGGCGCGCCTTTTCGCGGCTGATCACCGCTTCGCCATTGGCGTTCTCGACGCGCTCAACGAAGACTTCGACCGTATCGCCGACGCTGAGGTCGGCAGGCCTGCCGGGTTGGGAGAATTCTTTGAGAGGGACGCGGCCCTCGGTTTTCAAACCGACATCGATGACGGCGACGTCTTTTTCGATGGCGGTGATTTTGCCTCTGACGACCGTATCTTCAAAATCCTGGCGGTCGATGAGTGAGGCTTCGAGCATTTCCGCGAAATCGTCGCGGGACGGGTTAAGGGTTTCAGACACGAGTGTCATTTCTCCAGTTCATCAGCTTTTAAGTGCCAACCGGTTTATCCGGCGGTCTTTCCAACGGGTTGAACCCGCCGGACAATGGAGCCGAGTTAAAGTTATGACGGCGCAAATTCCGGATAGACGGACACAAAAACACGTTTTCAGATAACTTGTCGGCGGGGGCTGAAAAGCTTCAGCCGCAGCGCCGGAAAACGCCGTCAATCACGCGGCGCGCCGCCGCGAAGGCCGCGTCTATAGACAAATGAGTCGTGTCTAGCAACTCCGCATCGTCGGCCGCCGCCATGGGCGCGTCGTCGCGAGCCGCATCCCGTGCGTCCCGTTCCAGAAGGTCCTGATAAATCTCGGATTCTTCGAGGCCCGGGCGGGAGGGCTCAAGCTCCAGCCAGCGCCGGCGGGCGCGGATTTTGGGGCTCGCCGTGACGAAGAACTTCACCGTGGCGTCCGGACAGACCACCGTGCCGATGTCGCGGCCGTCGAGAACCGCCCCCGGGGCCCCTTTCGGCGGCTTCTGGGCGAAGCGCCGCTGAAAATCGAGCAGCGCCGCCCGAACCGCCTTGTTGGCGGCGACAACGCTCGCCGCCGCCCCCACTTCCTTGGTGCGGATGTCAGCGCCGGCGATTTTCTCGATGGCGTAATCCCGAGCCGCCGCGGCGGCCGTTTCAGGATCGGCCGGGTCGCCGCCTTCATTCATCACCACCCAGGCGACGCCGCGATAGAGCGTGCCGGTGTCGAGATGCGCGAACCCGTAATGGTCGGAAATGAGACGCGCCAGCGTGCCCTTGCCAGAGGCGGCGGGGCCGTCGAGCGCGATCACGATGGATGAAGTCCCGGATGCGTCAGTCATCGGGAGGTCACTTATGCGGAAGGCCCCGCCCATGGCAAGGCGCAGTTGCTCAAACCGGACCCAAATCGGCGCCAAGCGACGTCATCAGTGCAAAAAAATTGGGGAAGCTGGTGGCGATCATGGAGGCGTCGTCGACCTCCACGGTTTTTTCTGCGGCCAGCCCCGCCACGAGAAAGCTCATGGCGATGCGGTGATCGTGATGGGTCTTGATGAGCGCGCCGCCCTTCAAAGGCTGGCCCTTGCCGCGCACGCGCAGCCAGTCGGGTCCGCTCGCCGCATCGCCGCCGATGGCCGCGAGCCCCGCCTCAACCGACGCGATGCGGTCGCTTTCCTTCACGCGCAATTCTTCAAGCCCGAACATCTTAGTCTCGCCATGGGCGTGCGCGGCGATGATGGCGAGGATCGGATATTCGTCGATCATCGACGGCGCGCGGTCGGCCGGAACCTCGACGCCATGCAGCACCGAATGACGTGCGCGAATATCGGCCACCGGTTCGCCGTTTTCTTCGCGCTCGTTTTCAAACGCGATGTCGGCGCCCATTTCCTTCAGCGTCTGGTAAATCCCCGTCCGCAGCGGATTGACCAGAACGCCTTTCACGGTGACGTCGGAGCCTGGCGTGATCAGCGCCGCCGCGACCGGAAACGCCGCGGAGGATGGATCGCCCGGCACAGTGACATCGCAAGCGGTGAGGGATTGCCCCCCTGCGATCTCGATGAAGCGCCCGCCCTCGCCGTCCGGCGTCATGGAGAGCTTCGCCCCGAACGCCGCCAGCATCCGCTCCGTATGATCGCGGCAAAGCTCCGGCTCATGCACCCGGGTCACGCCTTCAGCGCCCAGAGCGGCCAGAAGGATCGCCGATTTCACTTGGGCCGAAGGGGTCGCGAGCTTCACCTTGATGGCTTTTAGATCACTGGAGGCTTCGAGGGCGACCGGCAGACGCCCGTTTTCGTCGGTAGCCTCCAGGCCCATCATGCGCAGCGGCTCCAGCACCCGGCCCATGGGCCGCGAGCGCAATGAGACATCGCCGTCAAAGGTTGCGGCGACGCCCGCGCCGGCGGCGGCGCCCATGACGAGGCGGACGCCGGTGCCGGAATTGCCGAAATACAGGGCCTTTTCCGGCGCCGCCCAAGGCGCGCCCGTAACGCGCCACAAAGGCCCGTCACGCTCGACTTCCGCGCCGAGCATGCGCATGGCCGCGGCGGTCCTGAGCACATCGTCAGCCTCGAGAAGCCCCGTAATCCGGGTCTCACCCTTCGCAAGCGCCCCCAGAATAAGGGCGCGATGGGAAATGGACTTGTCCCCGGGGGCCGCCACAGCGCCGGCCAAAGGCCCGCTTCGGCGGGCGTCAGCCCGGCCATTAGCGGCGCCCGGCCCCCATGCCTTCTTCGCACTCATCTCTTCAGGCATCCTCCGCCCCGAAATCGGGCGCAATCCTTTTGACAGCCGCCCCCGCCCGTGGCAACAGGTCCGCTTTCATCGATCATACCCGAAAAGACGGCACCCATGACGAAACCAGAACTCGGCGTGAAACGCGATTGCCCCGAATGCGGCGCGCGCTTTTATGACCTCAATAAAGAACCCGCGCATTGTCCCAAATGCGACCATGAATTCACCCCCGAAGCGCTGTTGAAGCCTCGCCGCTCGCGCAAGGACGAGGAAGAGGAAACAACGGAAACGACGAAGAAATCCGAGAAGGAAACGACGCTGGAGAGCGCCGAGAAAGAAAAGCGCGCGCCCAAATCCAATCGCCGTCCCTCTCTCGATGAAGATAATGACGACGAAGAGGACGATGACGAATTGGCGGGCATCGGCGATCTCGACGTCGATCTCGATGACGACGACGAGGACGACGACAGCGGCCTTCTCGATGACGACGATGATGACGACATGACCTCCATCGTCAAAACCGGCGGCGAAGACGACGACTAGACTGGCTGGAGCCGCCAAAATCGTCTTGCATCGGCGGAACGGCGTCGCTAGGTTCCGCTGCCCGCGCCTCGGGAGAGGCGCAAAATCCGATGGGCGCGCCCCAAACGCGCCCGGAATGGCGTCGGGGCTATAGCTCAGTTGGGAGAGCGCTTGAATGGCATTCAAGAGGTCAGGGGTTCGACTCCCCTTAGCTCCACCATTTCTCTAAACTCACCGTCATGACAGATCATTCCGCCGCCGAACCCGAGGTGAAATACCTCTTCCCGACGCCCGTCATGGTGACGACGCTGACGAATGCCGAAACACTGAACGCCGCCTTGCGCGCCGCGATCGAAACGAAACGATCAGGCGACGCAGGCGTCCAGCGTTCAAACATTCTTGGCTGGCATTCTGATTCCGACATGCTGCGCTGGGGCGGCGACGCCGCCAAAACCCTTGCGCTGGAATGTCTGCGCCTCTGCGCCGCACGCACGGACGATCCGAAAATGCGGGGCGGCCAGCCGCGTTTTGAATTCGGCATCGAAATGTGGGCGAATATTTCGCCGCCCGGCGCATCGAACCAGGCCCACACGCATCCGGGCGCGCTCTGGTCCGCGGTTTATTACGTTGACGACGGCGGCGACCCCGATGCGTCGCTTGTTCTCATGGATCCGAACTATCCGCTGAACCGCATGTATGCGCCCGATCTCCGTTTTGTCGGCAAGGACGGAGAGACATTCCCGACGCAACACATGTTCGCGCCGACGCCCGGACGACTTGTTGTTTTTCCGTCATGGCTGTCGCACGCCGTCAAGCCGTGCAAAGGGCCCAACGAACGGATCTCCATCGCCATGAACATCACGACGGCCCCTGCTCGCCAGACGCCGCGCTGATATCCGTTCAGGAGGTGCAGGCGTTCGCGCTTGTGCAAAGCTGCACGCGCATGGAGCGGCGCGGCCAACGCGTCGCCGAGCTTTCGAAATTGATCGCGGGGATGATGATTTTCGAGATCTTGGAGCTGTAGGCGTAGGAAATTTCCGCCACCAGGATCGACGAGCCCGGGTCGATCAATGTCGCCGCTGGAAGATTGCCGAAATCGGCGCCTTTGGCGTAAGGCTCGCCGCCCGCATTATCCCGGCTCCAATGAACGATGGGATCGCCGTCGGGATCATTAATGACGCTGACGAGGCGGATGACGAGAGGCGCGCCATCGTCGTTGATGATTTGCGCCATGCCGTCGAAAAGATCGTCCGCGTCGGAGGTCAGGAGATTCGTTTCCTGCGAGGCGAGATCGACGAGCGTGTTGACCGCAAGAGTCACCTGACGATTGCGCGCCAGCGCGTCCGCGCTCTCCACAACGCCGAAAAAGAGAAACACCAGAATAGGCGCCACGAGCGCGAACTCAACCGCAGCAACGCCCGACTGGCAGGCCCGCCAGCGCCTTACAATATCCCTAGCGATGCCTTCTCTCCGCGCCATCACGATCCCTCGAACGGTTCATTGCGGAAGATGGAAACGGCGACGATCTCGCGGTCGCCATGTTTGGTTCGCTTGAGATTAAGACCAAGCCCCGGATTGATCGGCTTGTAAAGATAACAAACGCGAACACGGATAATGTCCCGCTGCACACCGTAGTCGCTGGCGCTGAACTGCGCTCCGGAGATGGACGGATCATCCTTGTCACGGCACTGGGGACTGGAAAGATCGCCGGCCAGCGCGGCAAAACTCGAAAATTTCGAAATGTCGATGGTGAGCTTTTCGTTGCAATCGCCGAAAGCGTCCACAACCTCGCAAATTTCATTGAAAAAGGCGTCCGCCGACATATCGCCGTTTTGCGCCTGGCCGGTCCGGATGAGGCGCGCAGCGTTGGCGTTCGCCTGTTGCACTGAAGTGGTGACGAAGAAATACCAGCCCGCCTCCATTATGGAGAAAATCAACGCCAGCAGTATGGGCGCGACCATGGCGAACTCCACGGCCGTCGAACCCTTCCGGTCCGCGAACAATGCTCTCGCCGATGGTTCCGACATTTTCCGCCCGCAATACGCCGGGCGGCTCCGC
Organism: Hyphococcus sp.; assembly: GCF_965267305.1. GTDB lineage: Bacteria > Pseudomonadota > Alphaproteobacteria > Caulobacterales > Parvularculaceae > Hyphococcus. Next base: position 2,305,513 of record NZ_OZ253945.1, read on the forward strand.
GCGGTGGATGCGCGCCGCCCTGCAGTCCCTGCGTTAACACCTATTGGGCCAGCGTTAAGGAACGGTCAGGAAACATGCTTAACGAAAATGAAAAGCGCCCCGTTAAGGGGCGCTTTTCCGAACGTGATAGACTGTCGCCTCAGTCCAGCTTGTTCTCAATCTTGTTGCGCGGCAGAGAGGCGTCCTTGAGCATCAGGCGAATCATTTCAGCCCCTTGCTCAAACCCTTCGCGATGCGCGTCCGCCTGCATGGAGAGCGCGCCTTCAACGCCGGTGAAATGATTGAGCGACTGGCGATTGAGCGAAGAAGAAGAGAGATCGTCGGCATAGCCTTCAAGGCTCACCGTCTGATGCGCATTTGCAAGCTCGTTGACGAACATTTCCGCCAGCCCGAGGAAATTGACGACGGACGACGCGATATTGCCGCGCGGAATGCCGTAATCGGCGATGTCATAGCGGCTCACATAGGCGGTGCCGTTCTGGTCGACGCCAGCCGTGCCGAACGGATAGCGCACATTGAACGCCTGAACCGTCTGCGGATTGGCGCTCGCGCCCGAGAAGAAGGTGACGGCCTGCATGCCCGAACACTCGGCGCCGTTGCAGACGGTGAAAAACAGAATGAATTGCATGGAGCCCGAGGCGGCGTGGATATATTGCGCGCCATTGTCGAGCTGGCGCACCTGCCAGGGCATGCCGAGCTCGTTAAGGACGGGCCCCACGGACTGGACGCTGAACTTCTTCACCACTGTCGACGGATTGGAAAGGCTCGAGCCCGATCCCATTTCGTTCTGCGCGGACGCGCCGGTGATGCCTGCGGCAAGCGCCATTGTGGCGGCGGCGATTATCTTGGTGATCTGTGTCATGAACCCCTCTCTCAACCCCTGACTTAATGCGCCGGCCCTCCCCGGCTGGCGTCAACCTTAAGGGAAAAGCGCGCGCTCGGCCAGATGCGGCTTTTCCCGCTGATTTCGGGTGACTTTCCCGGCCCGGCGTGGTTTACGCGGGCGCTTATGGAAAAAAGACCGTTTTCAGGACCGAAAAATCGCGACCGCCCCGGCCGGAGTGAGAGACCGCGCAATGACCGGCCTGACGACAGGCCGCGCAAGCCGCGTCCCGGGCACCGCGAAGAGGAAGACAGTAAAGAGGGCGGCGGGCCCATGCGCCTGCTTTCCACCATGCCGGGCGTCGAGGCGCGCCGCGCGGTGCTTGAAATTCTCGACCGCGTCGGCGAGGGCGCGACGCTCGACGACGCCATCGCGCGCACGCGGCCCTTCGACCATCTCGAAGGCCCGGACCGCGGCTTCGCAAGGCTTCTCGCGACCGAGACGCTGCGCCGCCGCGGCGCCATCGATCACCTCATCGGCAACTGGCTCGATCGGCCCCTGCCGAAAAAGTCCGCCCGCGTCATGGATATTCTGCGCATCGCCGCTGCGCAGCTCCTGATCCTCGAAACGCCGCCGCACGCCGCCGTCGCGACGTCAGTGGAGCTCGCCAATGAACGACGGGAAACAGCGGGCTATGCATCCCTCGTCAACGCCATCGCCCGCAAAATTTCCGATGCCGGCAAGGAGGCGCTCGAAAAAATTCCAGCGCGGGTCGATACGCCGTCTTGGATGTGGCGCGCCTGGGAACGGAGCTACGGGCCTATCGGCGCGAAAGCCATCGCCGAAGCCCATCGCGGCACGCCGCCGCTCGACCTCACCTTCAAGCATGGCGAGAATCTCGAAGCCTGGGCGCAGCGTTTCAATGACGCCGGCCATGAGGCGTCGCTGCTCGCGCCTGCAACGCTGCGCCTTATCAAAACCAGCGATGTGACAGCACTCCCCGGCTTCGACGAGGGCGTATGGTGGGTGCAGGATCTGGCCGCCAGCCTGCCCGCGCGGCTTTTGGGCGATGTCGCCGGCAAGACCGTCTTCGATCTTTGCGCCGCGCCCGGCGGCAAGACGCTGCAGCTTGCGAGCGCGGGCGCGAAGGTGACCGCCGTCGACAAATCCGGCGCGCGCATGGAACGCGTCAGCGAAAACCTTTTGCGCACCAAGCTCACCGCCAATATCGTCGAAGACGATGCGTTGCGCTTCAAGCCGGCGGATAAAGCCGACGCCATCCTCCTCGATGCGCCCTGCACCGCGACCGGCACGATCCGGCGCCACCCGGACATTCCCTGGTCGAAAGGCGAAACGGCCCTCACCGCCCTGGCAGATCTTCAGGGCAAGATGATCGATCATGCGGTAAGGAATCTGCTCAAGCCCGGCGGCCTCCTCGTCTATTGCGTCTGCTCCCTGCAACGCGAGGAGGGCGAGACCCAGGCGAAAGCGGCGCTGGCGCGCCATCCATCGCTGGAGCGCATCCCGGTGACGCTTGGAGAAGCAGGCGGTCTCGAAAAGGCGCTGACCCGGGACGGCGATCTCAGAACCCTGCCCTACATGCTGTCCGAAAAAGGCGGCATGGACGGTTTCTTCGCCGTGCGCCTGCGCCTTAACGGGTGAGCCAGCGTAAATCGTTAAAAATTAAGCGGTTAGGAGCGCTTTCCCGCCTCCGATTTCCGCCGATTTCCGTCCGATTCCCCTTGATTGCCGCCCCAGCGGCCCCGATATTATCGACTGCTAGGAGGGCGGCTTTCGGGCCGCCTATTCCCGATTTGGCAGGAACCGAAAGGACGGACGTCACATGAACGAACCCCGCAGACAATTTGGCAGCGCCATTCCCCAGGCAGGGGGCGTCGCCATCGACCAGGGCCTGCGCCAGTACATGCTTGGCGTTTACAATTACATGGCGCTCGGCGTTGCGGCGACAGGCCTCTTCGCCATGCTCATGGCCAGCAATCCGGCGCTTATGGCGGCGATCATCACGACGCCGCTGAAATGGGTTGGCTTTATCGGCATTCTGGGCATCGGCTGGTTCGCCCCGCGCGTGATGATGAACGGCTCGAAAGTCGCCGCCCACAGCATGTTCTGGCTTTACGCCGCGCTCTGGGGCGTGATGATCGCGCCCATGCTGTTCGTTTTCCAGCAGCAAGGCGCAGCCGTCGAGATTTATAAAGCCTTCTTCATCACCGCTTCCGTCTTCGGCGCCGTCAGCCTTTACGGCTACACGACAAAACGCGATCTCTCAGCCTTCGCCCAGTTCTTCTTCATGGCGACAGTGGGCCTTCTGATTGCGATTGTCGTCAATGCGCTGATCTTCAAGAGCGGCATGATGAGCCTCATCACGTCCAGCCTCGTCGTGCTGGTCTTCTCTGGCGTCACCGCTTACGAGACGCAGATGATCAAGTCGTTCTATCGCGAAGGCAGCGCCATGAACGAGCGCGCTGCGATCTTCGGCGCCTTCGCGCTCTACGGCTCCTTCGTCACGCTGTTCGTGCACATCCTGAACATTCTCGGGATCATGCGCAGCGAATAAGGCCGCCTCCACTCAAGTCCGGAAAAGCCCCGCTTCGGCGGGGCTTTTTCTTTACGAGGCGGCGCTATTGCGGGAAGATCGCGGAAAACAGGAGACGCCCGATGACGCAGATGCCGACGCCGCTGGTTTCAACGGACTGCCTTGCATCGAACCTGGATGCGCCGGAGCTCGTCATTCTCGACTGCACCACGGTGCAGCAGCAGACGCCCGACGGCTCTTACGCCTTCGTTCCGGGCAAGGAAGCCTATGCGGAGGGGCATATCCCCGGCGCCGTCTTCTGCAACGTTCTCGAAACGCTCGCCGACAAGGAGGATCCTCGCCCGCTGATGATGCCCAAGCCCGACGCCTTCAAGGCGGCCATGGAGGCGCTTGGCGTCGGCGACCGGTCCCATGTCGTTCTTTACGACCGGGGCAATCACGCCTGGGCGGCGCGGGTCTGGTGGAGCCTCAAAACCTATGGCTTCGACAACGCCGCCGTGCTCGATGGCGGCTGGACGAAATGGACGGCGGAAGGCCGTTCTGTTTCAACCGACACGCCGGAAGTCAAAGCCGCGAGCTTCACGCCGCACTATCAACCGCAGCGGATCGTCGCCAAAAAAGACGTGCTTGCGGCGATTGAACAGCAGGACCGGATGATCGTGCACTCCCTGTCGCGCGAGGAATTCACCGGCGAAGTGCAGGTGATGCCGCGGCCCGGACGCATCGCGACCAGCCACAGCGCGCCGGCCAATGCGCTGATCGATCCGGCGACAAGCGCCTATAAATCGCCGGAAAAACTGCGCCGTCATTTTGCGAACGCAGGCGTCAGCGGCGGCAAACCGGTCATTACCTATTGCGGCGGCGGCGTCGCCGCCTGCTCCAACGCGCTGGCGCTGACGCTGCTAGGCATTGACGATGTCGCTGTCTATGACGGCTCGCTCGCCGAATGGACGGCTGACCCCGATGCGCCCATGGAAACAGGCTGACCGGAAAACGGGACAAGCTGTCGCAAAAGTGAGACCGGCGGAGCCTAATGTCATCGTCCGCGAATTGCCCGGGCGAGGCTCGCCCCTGTAGAAAGCGTTTATGACAAGTCCTGACCGTTTTGACTCGCCGATCACCGGCGCCGACGCCGCTTCAGCGGCAACCTATGACCGCTATGTGGGTGAGTTCCTGAGCTACGGGCCGGACCTGCGCTGTCTTTTCACGGCGGCGGATCAAAATCCCGGCGCGCCCTTGTTGAACGCGCATGCCGCAGCGCTTCACATGGCGTTCGAAGCGGCGGAAGGATGGGACGCCTCAGCGCCCTATCTTGAAACCATGCGCGCCCATGAACGGAGCGCAACCGAACGCGAAAGACTGTTCTGCGCCGCCGCCTCTGCATGGCATGAAAAGGATTTCGCAAAAGCGCTCGCCGCGCTCGACGAACTTACCGTGCGCTGGCCTGCCGATCTTTGCGCCATCAAATGGGGACAATATCACGCCTTCAATCTCGGCGATGCGGGGGCGCTGCTGCGGTTCGGCGAACGCGCGCGCATCGTTCATGAAAACGCGCCTTACGCCCATGGCATGACCGCTTTCGCGCTGGAACAAAATCATCGCCTCGCGGAAGCGGAAGACGAAGGCATGCGCGCTTCAGAGATCGCTATCGACGACGCCTGGGCCCATCACGCTGTCGCGCATGTCATGGAAACGCAAGGGCGCGCCCGCGAAGGCGCGCGCTGGCTGGATCATTGCGCCCATACCTGGGCGCACAAGGGCGTCTTCATCCGCGATCATAATTTCTGGCATGCGGCGCTCTTCCGTCTTGCGCTCGGACAGGAGACGGAAGCGCTTTCCATCTATGACAACTATCTCTGGGGCGCCTGGCCGGAATTTCCGCAAGAGCAGATCGGCGCCATCTCCATGTTGTGGCGGCTGGAACTGCGCGGCGCGGACGCAGGAAATCGCTGGGCGCCGGTTGTCGCTGAAGCGCGCAAACGCGCCGGCGATCATCTCTTCCCGTTTCATGATCTTCACTATCTCTATGCACTGGCGCGCGCCGGAGAAGCCCATGAAGCGGAGGCGTTCTTGAATTCGCTTCGGGCAAAAGCAGAATGCGATGCGACCGGCGTCTGGGGCGAAACCTGTCTGCCCGTTGCTGAAGGGCTTGTCGCCTTCATTCGCGGCGACCGCGAAGCAGCGCTCGAAAAGGTCGCGCCGGCGTTGAATGACCTCCACCGCATCGGCGGCAGCCACGCCCAGCGTCATGTGTTTGTGGAAACATTGGAAGCGTGCATGAAAAAACCCCGGCGCACAGCCGGGGTTTTTGAGGCGTAACCAGAAACCGCCGCACTTAAGTACGCGAGGCTTCGAAAATGCTGTCGATGGCTTCGGCAAGTTTCGCGTCGAATTCCTTGTCGCTTTGCTGCGCCGAGAGGCCTTCGGTGAGGGCGCGCGAAAAACTCGCGATCATGCCTTTATTCTCTGCGAGTTTTTCGTTGGCTTCCTCGCGGGAATAGCCGCCAGACAAAGCAACGACGCGCATGACGCGCGGATCGTCGATCAGCGGCTTGTAGAGATTGGCTTTGGTCGGCAGCGTCAGCTTCAGCATGATCTGCTTGCCCGCCGGCACGCTGTCTAGATTCTTTTTGATTTCGGCCAGGAGTATGTCCTCGGCTTCGGCCTTGTCGGCGATGGAGATCGTGACTTCCGGCTCGATAATCGGGACGAGACCATGCGACAGGATCTGATTGCCGACTTCGAATTGCTGCTTCACGATGGCGGCGATGCCTTTCGGATCAGCCGCGTCGATCACAGAGCGCATCTTGGTGCCGAAAACGCCTTTCTTGACGGCGCGGTCGAGCAGCGCGTCGAGGTCTGGCATAGGCTTCATCAGCTTTACGCCGTCTTTGGCGTCGGCGAGACCTTTGTCGACTTTCAGGAACGGAACGACGCCGCGCTTTTCCCAGAGATATTGCGCCGTGGGCGTGCCGTCGATATCGCGGTCCATGGTCTGTTCAAAGAGGATCGCGCCCATAACCTTGTCCCCGGTGAAGGCCGGCGATTTGATGATCCGCGCGCGCATCTTGTGAATGAGATCGAACATCTCTTCGTCGTTGGAATATTCGCTTTCAGAAACGCCATAGAGCTTCAACGCTTTCGGCGTTGAGCCGCCGGACTGGTCGAGGGCGGCGATAAACCCGTCTTTGTTCGCGGCCTGTTCGGCCATTTTCGCGTTCGTCATCAATAACTCCCGAGTGTCGATAAAGGCCGGTTCAAGCTTCCGGCGATGCTTCCAACGCGGCGACGCCAGGCAGCGTCTTGCCTTCAAGCCATTCAAGAAACGCGCCGCCGGCGGTCGAAACGTAAGTGAAATCGTTTTCGACGCCTGCGGCGGCGAGCGCCGCAACAGTGTCCCCGCCGCCCGCAACCGCAACGAGATCGGCGTCTTTCACGCGTTTCGCGGCGTAGCGCGCCGCCTCGACCGTCGCCGTGTCGAACGGCTTGATTTCAAAGGCGCCCAAGGGCCCGTTCCAGACCAGCGTTTTCGCGCTTTCGATTTTTTCAGCAATGAGGTTCACCGTGTCGGGGCCGAGATCGAGGATCATGTCGTCGGCGCCCACAGCGTCGGCGGCCTTGACCTCGCGGTCCGCGCCTTCCTTGAATTCTTTGGCGACGACGACATCGACGGGCAGGATGATTTCGCAGCCTTTCCCTCGCGCCTGTTCCATGATTTCGCGCGCGGTGTCGGCGAGGTCCGGTTCGCACAGCGACTTGCCGACGCTGACGCCCTTCGCAAAGAGAAACGTATTCGCCATGCCGCCGCCCACGGCGAGGATGTTCGCCTTGCCGACGAGGTTCAAAAGCAGTTCGATCTTGGTTGAAACCTTCGCGCCGCCGACAACCGTCATCATCGGGCGCACCGGCGCCGACAAGGCGGCTTTCAGATAATCGAGCTCGCGCTCCATGGCGCGGCCCGCGGCCGACGGCAGCAAATGCGCGATGCCTTCAGTCGAAGCGTGCGCGCGATGCGCGGCGGAGAAGGCGTCGTTCACATAGGCGTCAGCGTGTTCGGCCAGCGCTTTCGCAAATTCCGGATCGTTCTTTTCCTCGCCGGCGTGAAAACGCGTATTCTCAAGAAGCGCCACATCGCCGTCGAGCATGGACTTCACGGCCTTTTTCACCGGATCGCCGATACAGTCCTCGACAAACTCCACCGGCCCGCCGAGATGATCGCCAAGCACCTTGGCGACTGGTTTCAACGACATTTCGGGATCGGGCTTTCCTTTCGGGCGCCCGAAATGGGAAAGCAGCAGAACCTTCGCGCCTTTTTTGGAGAGCTCCTCGATGGTCGGCAGCGCACGATCGATCCGCGTCGCATCCGTGACGGCGCCGTCCTTCATGGGCACGTTGAAATCGACGCGCACGAGAACGCGTTTGCCGGCGACATCGAGATCGTCAATCGTCTTGTACCGCGCCATCTAACTTTCGATCCCTTATTTCTGTTGTCCGGTTGCGCAGCGGATAAACTCCACCGGCTCGCCATCATTACGCGACAGGCGAAGACGGTCGCCGTCGACATCGGCGTCCGCGATCTCGTCGACCGTCATGCCTTCGGCTTCGCAAGTCATCGCGAGCCGCCAGCCGCCTTCCGTGCCCTCTTCCGAGGAGGTAATCAGGCATGTGTTTTCATACCCTAAAAAGCGATCTTCGGTGAACACGATCCGCCCCGGCTCACCCGGCGGAACGGCGCAGGCGTCCTCATCCGCGGCCCAGACGCCGATATAAAGCGGCGGCGCGGGTTCGGCCGCGCCTTCATCGATGGCTCCGGCTTCCAGGCCGCCGGGGATTTCCGGCTCCTCGACGACGACTTCCTCGTTGCAGGCGACGAGGACGAGGAAAGCCGCAAAGACCAGATGGCGCTGAAAACCGGCGATCATGTCCGTTCTCCGCTCTTGCTAATCCGACCCGAACGCCCCTCGCCCGCCATTCGTTCCTAGAGGTGGCGCGCCATTTCAAGCGCGGTGTCGGTCATGCGCGTCGAGAAGCCCCACTCATTGTCGTACCAGGTGAGGATGCGCACGAGCTTGCCTTCGAGGATCTGCGTCTGGTTGAGCGCAAAGGTCGACGAATGGGAATCGTGATTGAAGTCCGACGAGACGAGCGGTTTGTCGGTGCAGCCGAGAATGCCGCGCAGCTTGCCATTCGCCGCTTCGATGATGGCGTTATTGACCTCTTCTACCGTCGTTTCTTTCTTCGGCGTGAAGACGAGATCGACGACCGAGACGTTGGCGGTCGGCACGCGGATCGACGATCCGTCGAGCTTGCCGTTGAGATCGGGAAGAACAAGGCCCACCGCTTTCGCAGCGCCGGTCGAGGTCGGGATCATGTTCATGGCCGCAGCGCGGGCGCGGTAAAGATCCTTGTGCATGGTGTCGAGCGTCGGCTGGTCGCCGGTATAAGAGTGGATCGTCGTCATATAGCCGCGTTCGATGCCCACCGCTTCATGCAGCACTTTCGCGACCGGCGCGAGGCAGTTGGTGGTGCAGGACGCGTTGGAGACGACCGTGTCGGCGCCCGTCAGCGTGCCATGATTGACGCCGAAAACGATGGTCTTGTCGGCGCCGGAGGCCGGCGCGGAAACGAGCACGCGTTTCGCGCCTGCTTCCAAGTGCAGCGCCGCTTTTTCGCGCGCAGTGAAGATGCCGGTGCATTCATAAACTATGTCGACCCCAAGCTCGCCCCAGGGAAGCTTCGTCGGATCGCGCTCGGCGTGCACTTTGATCGGTCCGAGGCCGACATCGATGGTGTCGTTGCGGACCTTCACTTCATGCGGGAATTTGCCGTGGATCGTGTCGTATTGCAGGAGATGCGCGTTGGTGTCGACGGGACCCAAATCGTTGATCGCGACGATGTCCACGCCCTTGCGTCCGGTCTCGACAATCGAGCGCAGCGCAAGGCGTCCGATCCGTCCAAAGCCGTTAATTGCAATTTTGAGCGCCATTTTCTTTTCTCCTAACCAATCAACCGTTTCGCTTCCGCCGCGACCGCCGCGGGCGTGATGCCGAAATGTTCAAACAACTCTTCCGCCGGGGCCGACGCGCCGAAGCTCGACATGCCCACAAACCCATCCTTGCGCCGCAGGAACAAATCCCAGCCCTGGCGGATCGCCGCCTCGACGCCCACGCGCGGGGCCTTGCCCAGCACGTCCTTGCGGTAGCTTTCGGGCTGCTGTTCGAAAAGCTCGAAACAGGGCGCCGAGACGACGCGCGCCTTGATCCCGTCTTTCGCCAGCATCTCGCGCGCTTGCAGCGCCAGGGAGACTTCCGAGCCCGAGGCGATCAAGGTCACGTCGCCCGCATCCTTGCCGGCGACCACATAGGCGCCTTTTGCGCAGAGGTTCTCATCGGACTTTTTGAGGCGCGCCTGTTCGAGACCCTGACGGGTCAGCGCGATCACCGACGGCGTCGCAATGGTTTTGAGCGCCAGCTCCCAGCACTCTGCCGTTTCAACGCCGTCACAGGGGCGATAGACGTTGAGATTGGGGATCGCGCGCAGCGCCGCCAGATGCTCCACCGGCTGGTGCGTCGGGCCGTCTTCGCCGAGCCCGATGGAGTCATGCGTCATGACATAGACAACCCTGAGGCCCATGAGCGCCGACAGGCGGATCGACGGGCGGCAGTAATCGGTGAAAACGAGGAAGGTTCCGCCATAGGGAACGACGCCGCCATGAAGCGCCATGCCGTTCATCGCCGCGGCCATGCCGTGCTCGCGAATGCCGTAATAGACATAGCGTCCGGCGTAATTCTCCGCAGACAGAATATCGATGTTCTTGGTCTTGGTGTTGTTGGAGCCGGTGAGGTCCGCCGAGCCGCCGATGGTTTCATCGATCACGCCGTTCACCACGTCGAGCGCCAGTTCCGACGCCTTGCGGGTCGCGAGTTTCTGCGGCGCTTCGATGAGCGAATGTTTGTAGCTGCCGATGGCCTTCGCCAGCACGCCAGCGTAATCGCCCGCCATGGCGGTCTTGAACGCCTCGCAATGCTCGCTCGCATTAACGCGGGCTTCCCACGCCTTGCGCGCATCGTGGCCCCGCGAGCCGGCGCTACGCCAGTTGGAAAGGATATCTTCGGGAATTTCAAACGGCGCATGGGGCCAGTCGAGGGCCTGACGCGCGCCTTCGATCTCGCCTGGCCCTAGCGGCGAGCCATGGGTCGCAGACGTGCCGGCTTTCGTGGGCGCGCCATAGCCGATGACCGTGCGGCAGGCGATCAGCGTCGGCTTGTCAGAGGCTTTCGCCGCCTCGATGGCCGCGGAAATCGCCTCAGGGTCATGACCGTCGACCCGCGCCGTGGCCCAGCCGCTCGCCGCGAAGCGCGTCAGCTGGTCCGTCGAATCCGAGAGCGACACCGGCCCGTCAATGGAGATGTTGTTGTCGTCCCAGAGAACGATCAGCTTGCGGAGTTTCAGGTGACCGGCGAGCGAAATCGATTCCTGGCTGATCCCTTCCATAAGGCAACCGTCGCCGGCAATCACATAAGTGCGGTGATCGACGACATCGTCGCCGAACCGGGCGTTGAGATGCGCTTCGGCGATCGCCATGCCGACCGCATTGCCGAGGCCCTGGCCCAAGGGGCCGGTCGTCGTTTCCACCGCCGGCGCGTGGCCGTATTCCGGATGGCCGGCGGTCTTGAATCCCATCTGCCGGAAATTTTTAATCTGCTCAATATCCATCCCCTCATAACCAAGGAGATACCCGAGCGAATAAACCAGCATGGAGCCATGACCGGCGGAGAGAACGAAACGGTCGCGGTCGGCCCAGTCCGGCGCGGCTGCGTCGAATTTCAGATGTTCCGCGAAGAGAACTGTCGCCACATCCGCCATGCCCATGGGCATGCCCGGATGGCCGGATTTTGCTTTTTCAACCGCATCCATGGAAAGGGCGCGAATGGCGTTCGCCATCTGTGGAAAATTTGCCCGCTTTGGGCCGGCGCCGGTCATGCGGAAAACCCCATTTGTCCTTGAAATCCGGATTATTGCCGGGCTTCTTGCATCGCGCGCGTGCGGGGGTCAAGGCTCGCCTCCCTATGGCTGGACAGAATCGGCGCCGGGGGCCAAATTGGCCCCTCCTCGCGGTGCAAAAATTGGTGAATCCCACGATGACAGTGCTCGAAAAAGCGGTGCAGAGCCTTGCCGAAGCGATTGAAGCGCTCGAATCGCGGCTCGACGCCCGCCTCGAGACGGCGAACGGCAGCGACGAGGCCGTCGCAGCTGCAAGGCGTCAGGCCATGGCCGCCCGCAAGCAGACCGACAACGCCGCCCAAGGGGTCGCCGCCGCCATCAGCGACATCAAAGCCATCCTCGCCGAAGACGACAGGAAAAGGGAGGACGCCTCATGAGCCAGGTTGAGATCAAGGTTCACGGCCGCGAATACCGCGTCACCTGTGAAACGGGTCAGGAAGACCGCCTGCAAAAACTGGCCGCGTTTCTCGACAAGCGCGTTTCGGCCATGTCGGCCGACCTGCCCGACATTTCCGAGACGCGGCTCATGCTCCTCGCGGCGCTGACCATTTGCGACGAGTTGTTCGAGGCGCGCGAGCGCGCCGAGGATCTCGAAGACGCCGGCGATGCGCTCGATGAGGAAACCATGGGCGGCGCGGCGCGCGCGGTTGAAGCCGCCGCGAAGCGGGTTAAGGAAATGGCGGAGAAGCTGGACAGCTAGGCTGATCAGAGCGCCGGAATCTTCGTCGCGCGGGCTTCGTCGAGATATTTTGCCGACTTCGGCTTCAACCCTGCGTCGAGATCGATCAGCAGCGGATTGCCCGTCGGAATCTCGACGTGAACGATCTCATCGTCCGAGACGTTGAAGAGAATTTTGACGAGCGCGCGTAAGGAATTGCCATGCGCCGCAATGATGAGCGACTCATCGGCCTTCAGGCGCGGCGCGATTTCTTTTTCGAAATAGGGCTGGACGCGGTCGAGGGTCAGCTTCAGCGACTCCGTCGCGGGCACCTCGCAGCCGTAAAGTTTGTAGCGGGGATCGTCCGAAAGATCGAACTTGCTTCCTTTTTCCATTGGCGGCGGCGGAATGTCGTAGGAACGCCGCCAGATCTTCACCTGTTCGTCGCCATGCTTCTCCGCCGTCTCGGCCTTGTTGAGGCCGGTAAGACCGCCATAATGGCGCTCGTTCAGCTCCCAGGCGCGCGTCACCGGCAGCCACATACGGTCCATTTCATCGAGCGCCGTCCACAGCGTGCGGATCGCGCGCTTGAGCACCGACGTGTAGCAGGCGGAAAATTCAACGCCGGTCGCTTTCAGAAGCTGGCCCGCCTTTTTCGCTTCGGCGAGCCCGTTCTCGGTGATGTCCACATCGACCCAGCCGGTGAAGCGGTTTTCAAGATTCCACTGGCTTTGTCCGTGGCGGACGAGAGCGAGGCGGGCCATCACATTCTCCTGAACTTTCGAAACCGCGCCCTCTTAAAAGCTCAGCCGCTTATTGGCTAGTCTTGGCGGGCGCGATAAGCATGGCCCCAAAGGAGACCCCATGAGCAAGAAACCGAAAACCGCGCTCGCCCTCCATGGCGGCGCCGGGGCGCGCAAGGGCCGCGACTATTCCAGAGCCGAAAACCATCTGCTCGAACTCGCGGGCCGCGGCGAAGCGCTGCTTAACGATGGCGCCGCGGCGGTCGATGTCGTCGAAACCCTGGTCGAAGCTATGGAAGCGTCCGGCCTTTACATCGCCGGCAAGGGCGCGCCGCCCAACAAGGCGGGCTACGCCGAGCTCGACGCCTCGATCATGGCGGGCGATTATGGCGGGCTCGCCCGCAAGGCGGGCTCCGTCGCCGCGGTGAAACACCTGAAATCGCCGATCAGAGCAGCGCGGGCCGTCATGGATTTGACGCCCCATGTGATGCTCGCAGGGCGCGGCGCGGAAAATTTCTGCAGCCGCCAGGGCCTCGCTTTCGTGGAGGATCCGGAAAGCTATTACGTCGTCCCTGTCGGCGTCATGCCGGAGGAGATGACGCAGGCCGAACTCGGCCACGGCACGGTTGGCGCCGTCGCACTCGACGCCGAGGGACGCATCGCCGCGGCGACCTCCACCGGCGGCGTCTTCGGCAAGCTCGAAGGCCGCGTCGGCGACACGCCGCTGATCGGGTCGGGCACCTGGGCCGATGAATTTGTCGGCGCGTCCTGCACCGGGCTCGGCGAATATTTCATCCTCGCCGGCGGCGCGCAGGATGTGGCGAGCCGGGTGCGCTATCAGGGCGCCGATCTTCAGACCGCGACGGCAGGCCTCATCAAGGACGTCGCGCGGCTTGGCGGCGATGGCGGCGTCATCGCGGTCTCACGCGACGGCGAGGTCGCCTTCGCCTGGAACTCTGAAGGCATGAAGCGCGCCGGTTTCGGCCCCAGTCAGGATCTTTTCGCGGCGACGTTTTAGACCGAGGCTATTCGTCCGTAATCTGAAGATCGCGCCAAACGAGCCGGTGATCTGAACTCTCTACCGGAAAGCCCGAACCGACGAGACCGTAGTGCTCGTCTTCCGGCGCCGGCCAGAAGACGCCTGAGGCGGTTTCTTTCAGGCCCGCTTTGGAAAAAAGAACATAATCGAGATGGAGATTGCCGACGCCGGTCTCGGGATCATCTCCGAAATCCGCCGTGTCCTCCGCCGGGTCGCCTTGGTGGCTTTCATTGGCGCCGCCCTGGAGCTTGGCCTGCACCGCGCCGCCTTCGCTTTTCGGAAAAGGCGCGTCGGCGACCGATGGCGAAGTCAGCAATTGCCCGATGGCGCCGGGAACCGCGCCGGCGTCATGAGGATCGGCGTTCAAATCGCCCATGATGACGAACCGCGCGCCCTCGGCCAGGCCGCCGCGCTCGCCCTTGTCGTCATAGACATATCCGTCCGGGTCGCCGGCGATATAATCCGCCCAGAGACGAATTTCATCGTGATTTCGCCTACCGTTGCGGTCTTCCTCGCCGTCGAAACTCGGCGGCGTCGGATGGCTCGCGAGCACATGCACCCGCTCGCCGTCGATGATCACCGGAATATCCCAGTGGCTTTTGGAGGAGAGGCGGAACACCTCGCGCGCCTCTACGCTGTACCAGTCGTCAGGCTCCGCCGTCGCCTGATCGTCGGGCAGCATCGCGCCCGGCATGTCTTTCCAGAGAAAAGTCTGAAAGGTTTTGACGCCCGCCTCGTCTATGGGATATTTCGACAAGAGCACCATGGCGTATTGACCCGGAAACTCGCCATAACCGAAGGCGTCGCCGCCATAGGCGCGCGAGCCCGGCTCCGTGGTCACAACGCCGTCGCGGTCGAGATCATGGCCTGAAGCAACCCCCGTGTTCGAGGGCGCGAGATAGGCGTAAGGATAGATCGCGGGCTCGGCGCCGTTCCAGCCATGATCGAGATAGATCTGTTTGAACAGGCGCAGCGCCTCGCCATCCTCGTCATAGTCGAATTCATTGAGAAGAAGCACATCCGGCGCGACGCGCTGAATGATTTCCGCGACTTTCTGCGCCTGAACATTGTCGGCGGACTTCAGATCATCAATGAGCCCGCCTTCGGCCGGGCGGTTGAGATAGACGTTGAAGGTCGCGAACCGCACGACCGAGTCAGCCTCCGGCGCGCCGCAACCGGAAAAAAAAGCGAGCGCCAATATAGCCGTCAGATATTTCACGCCCGCTTCCTTCTGGCCGCCAGTCTTGTTCAGGCCGACTGTGTGCCCTGCCCGCGGGCCAATTGCAATTCGCACCCTTCCGGCTTTCACCAGTTCATTTCTTCGCCGGCCAGCACTAACATGCAGGCATTGCTGAGAGTTTTCAGGACCCTATGACCGCGGCTTTTTCCGAAACAGAGCTTGAAAAACTGAAACAGGCGGCCGCGATTCTCGCAGAGGCGGAAAAGCGTCTGCCGGTGCTGCGGACACTCAGTTGGGACCGCAGTCTCGCCGACGCCTTCTTCAAGAACGGCGAGAAGGAGCCGCCAAGCCCTCAATACCCCGTCATCGATCCGGCGCCCTCGCGCGAGCTCGTTGCGAAGGCGCGTGCGCTCATTAGCGGCGCCAGCGAGGTGCATGAGTGGCTTCGCCGTTTCGCCGATACGACCGAAGAAACCGCAGCCCTGTTATCGGCGCTCGGCAAACCGGATTTTCATTCCTGTTCGCTGGCGCTTTACGGCGGCCCGACCTCAGCCGTCGCTGACGGCAAGACGACGGCGCTCGATCTCGCCCGCCGTCTCGATGCGCTGCTCAGGGAATTCGACGCTCCCGCAGACCGCATGGAGCCGCCGGAGCAATTGTCGGCGAGCGCCTTGAAGAAAAGGCTCGACGAGGCGTTGCCGAAATATTTCGGCGCAGCGGCGCCGCGGATCGATATCACCCTAAACGTCTCGGCGAAAGCAGCAGCGGGGCGCGACTATATCAAGCTGCGCGAAGACGCGTTCTTCTCCGACCTCGACGAACAGCAGCTGCTCCAGCATGAAGCGCTCGTGCATATCGCCACAGGGCTTAACGGCGACGCGCAGCCACATTTTCCGATCCTCGGCGAAGCCTATCCCGGCAATGCGATGACGCAGGAAGGGCTCGCGGTTTTTGCGGAGTTCATCTCTGGCGCACTCGACCCGCGCCGGTTCAAGCGTCTCGCCGACCGCGTCATCGCCATCCACATGTCGGCGGAAGGCGCCGATTTCATCCAGCTTTATCAATTCTTCCGCGAGCGCAGTGAAAAGGACGCGCCTTTCGAGGCGTTCGAAAGCGCGCGGCGCGTCGTGCGCGGCGGCCTCGTCAATGGCGGCGGGCCGTTCACCAAGGATTCGATTTATCTTCAGGGCCTGCTCGAAGTGCACAACTATCTGCGCACGGCGGTGCGCACGGGCGACGCCGCCTATATCCGCCTGTTATTCGCAGGCAAGATCGATCTTGATGACCTCGCAGCCATGAAGTTCCTGCGCGACGCAGGGCTTTTGGCGGAGCCGCGCTATCTGCCGCCCTGGGCGACGGATCTTCGCTGGCTGCTTTCCTATCTTTCCTATTCGACGTTCCTCAACGGCATCGATCTTAAAAGCGTCGCAGCCAGATATGAGTCTTTGTTTCGCGACTAGACAAGAAAGCCCATTATTTCTTTCACTTCCCTGACCGTCTGATCGGCGATGACGGCGGCTTTTTCAGCGCCCGCCGTCAGCAGGCTGTCAAGATGTTCGTGATCGGCTTCCAGACGGCGGAGCTCGTCGCCGATGGGCGCAATCTTTTCAACGACGAGATCGGCGAGCGCCGGCTTGAACACGCCGAAGCCCTGTCCTCCGAATTCGGAAAGAACCTCCGCTGAGGTCGTGCCGGATAGAGCGGCATAGATGCTGACAAGGTTGGCCGCTTCCGCCCGGCCCTCAAGGCCGTCAGGCTCGGACGGCAGCACGTCGGCGTCCGACTTCGCTTTCTTGATCTTCTTCGCAATCGTGTCGGCGTCGTCGCGCAGAAAAATGCAGGCGTTTTCCGACGGATCGGATTTCGACATCTTCTTTGTCCCGTCTTTCAACGACATGATGCGCGCGCCCGCATCCCCGAACTTGCCTTTGATGAGCGGTTCGGGAAGCGGAAAGAAATCCGGTTGCTTGAAGTCGTGATTGAACTTGCCGGCGATGTCCCGCGAGAGTTCGAGATGCTGTTTCTGGTCCTCGCCCACGGGCACATGCGTCGCTTTGTAGACGAGAATGTCCGCCGCCTGCAGCACCGGATAAGTGTAAAGCCCCACCGAAGACCGCTCGGCGTTCTTGCCGGCCTTTTCCTTGAACTGCGTCATGCGGTCGAGCCATCCGAGGCGCGCGACGCAATTGAAAATCCAGGCGAGCTCTGGATGGGCGCGCACTTTCGACTGCGGAAAGACTGTCGCAATTTTGGGATCGATGCCGGCCGCCAGATAGGACGCCGCAATATGGCGGATCTGTCGGCGAAGCTGTTCCGGCTCCTGCCAGACGGTGATCGCATGCATGTCGGCAAGGAAATAATAGCAATCATATTCATGCTGGAGCGCGACGAATTTGCGGATCGCGCCGATATAATTGCCGAGATGCATCTCGCCCGACGTCTGAATGCCGGACAACACGCGCATGGGACCCTGATAACCGCTCATGACAGCTCTTTCGGATAGTCTTCTGAAATCAGGCGGGCTTACTTCCCGCCGGGGCCCGTCTTGTAGTCGGCGAGACGCACGGCGCCAAGCGCAAGGGCGAGCGCCCCGTAAATGGCGAGCCCCGCGGCGGAAATCCCCATGATGACGATCCATTCGCGGTCCCACAGATAGACGGCGAGCCCCCCTGTCTGCGGCAGGATGAGCCAGAGGAACGCGCCAAGACCGCCGACACAGACCAGAATGCGCGCGAAACGCCCCATCAGCGCCGCGCTCGGCCGGAAAAGATGCTGCCGGTATAGACGCTGCGCCAGGAGAAGAAGCTGCAGCCATGCGGCGAAAGAGGTGGCGAAAGCGACGGCGAGAAAGCCGAAAAAGGGGAACAGGATGAGCGAAAGCGCTGTGTTCACTGCAATCGAGAGCAGCGCATAATTCATCGGCGTTCTCGTATCCTCGCGCGCAAAGAAGGCCGGCGTGAAGATCTTGAGCCAGACGAAAGCGGGAAGCCCCGCGCCGAAGATCGCCAGCGCAAGCCCCGTCTGGCGCACGTCTTCCGGTGTGAAGGCGGAGCGATTGACGCCGAAAATGCTGAGCGCGTCGGCCGCCAGCCCGCGGAAGAGCGCATCGCAGATCGCTTCACCCATGATGATGAACGCAATCGCGGCGGGAAGCCCTAACAGCGCGGCAAGCTCGAGCGAGCGGTTGAGCGCGCGCGCGGCGCCCTTCTCATCGCCGGCTTTGACTCGCGCGGACAGCATGGGCAGCAAGATCACGCCGAGCGCGATGCCGATCACCGCCAGCGGCAACTGGTAGAGCTGGTCGGCGTTCATCAGCCAGGAAACGGCGCCCGGCTGCTGACTGGCGATATTGGTGCCGACGATGAGGTTGATCTGCACGGCGCCGGCGCTGATGAAACCCGGCGCCCCAAGCGCCAGCAGCCTTTTAACGCCGGGCGTCAGTTTAGGCATGCGCAGCCGCAAGAGATAGCCCTGCCGCCAGGCGCCGTAGAGCAGCATCAGGAACTGTGCGAGCCCGCCGATGGAAACGCCCCAGGCGACAGCGGCGCCCGAGACATGCGTGTCGGCGTCTGCATATAGCAGGAGCGCGCCGATCATGAAGATATTGAGCGCAATGGGCGCGGCCGCCGACGCGGCGAACCGCCCGAGCGAGTTCAGTATGCCGCTATAAAGCCCCACGAGCGACATCATCATCAGATAGGGAAACATGATGCGCGTGTAGAAGGTCGTCAGCGCGAATTTCTCCGGATCGTCTTCGAAACCAGACGCCAGCAGAAAGACGAAAGCAGGCGCCGCGATCTCCACGAGCGCCGTGAGGATCGTCAGTATAAAGACAAGCCCGGAAAGCACCTCTTCCGCAAACGCCTTGGCCTCATCGTCGTCCCCTTCGACCCGTCGGCCCTGAAACATCGGGATGAAGGCGGCGTGGAAGGCGCCCTCGGCAAAGAGGCGGCGAAACATGTTGGGCAGGCGGAATGCCGCCCAGAAGGCGTCGGCCACGGGATTGCCGCCGGCGCCGATGATCCCGGCCATGAAAATCTGGCGCACGAAGCCGAGCACTCGGCTCGCCATGGTCATGCCGCTGACGGTCGCCAAGGATTTGAAAATATTGCCGCTCATTTAGCGCCGATTAGACCCGTTCACGCCTCGGAGCCAGACGTCAGCACTGCTTCCAGCGCCTTTTTGATGCGGGCGAGCGCCGCCGGGTCGTCGAGTTTACCGCCTTCACGAGTCTGGAGGTAAAATGCGTCCACCGCGCGCTCCCCATAAGTCGAAATGTGGGCCGAGGTGATGGCCGCGCCTTCCTTGGCGAGCGCCTCGGTCAGTTCAAACAGGAGGCCCGGCCGGTCGAGCCCTTCGGTCTCCACGACCGTCGCCTCCGCCGAAGCCCCCGGCTCGATGCGCACGCCTGGCGGCACGGAGAAAATGCCGCGCCGGTCGCCGATGCGACGGCGTAGCTTGGGCGGCTTATCCGGATGCGCCGAGGCGGCGGCGAGCAGCGACTGATGCAGTCGGCGCGCCTGCTCCACGTCTTCAACGGGTATGCCGTCAGGCGACTGGATGATGAAAATATCGATCGCTTTGCCGTCATGGGTCGTCAGCGCCTGCACCGTCCGGAGACTCATGCCCGTCGAGGCGACGGCGCCCGCGAGATCGGAAAGCAGTCCCGTGCGGTCATCGGTATAGACGATCGCTTCAAGATCGCCTTCCCGCGGCGTCACGACGACCGCGCTGTTCGCCGCATCTTGTTCGGCCGCGCGCGCGAGGCTTGCAAAACGCACAATGATATCGGGATCGAGCGAGCGCATCATGGAATCGTCCAGCCGGTCGAGAAAAGCCTTCTTCTCCGCTGCGCTCCAGCCGGAAAGCCTGGATTCCGCCTCGCGGCGAACGAGAATGGCGCGGTCGGCGAGCTTTTTCTCAAGCGCCGTCTCGCCATGCTCGAACCACAGCGCCGCCGCGTCATAGAGTTCGGAGAGCCGCCGGCGGGTCATTTCATCCCATGATTGCAGGCCAACGACGCGCAAATGACACACGGATAGGACCAGCATCAAATCAAGACGCGTGCGCGAGCCGACCGATTGCGCAAATTCGGAAATGGCGTGCGCCTCGGTGAGGTTTCGCCTTTCCGCCGTCCTGACCAACAGAAGATGGCGCGCCGCCGCCCAGCCGGCGAGCGCTGCATCTTCTTCAGAGAGACCCAGCCGCTTCGTCACTCTGACGACGAGTTTTTCGCAAGCATCGGCCGAAGGTTCTTTCAGCGACCAGCGCGCCTCATGCAAAAGGACGCCGTAATAATAAAGCAGCGGCGTCTTCGCATTCCGCACAATATGCGTCGCGATGGGGTGATCTTCCTGCAACTCGCCGCGATGGATTTTCGCCAGCAGGCTGACGCAGCGAAGCACATGTTCATCGAGCGTGAACCGGCGGTAAAGCCCGTAATCGATACGCCCGACAATCGAGCCGAAAGCGGGAATGTATTTTCCCAGCAGCCCCGTTTCGGTCATGATGCGCAGGACCCGCGCGGGATCCTCGCTCTCGGTCAGCATCCCAGCAAACAGCTTTGCAATGACGGGGTCGCGGCGCACCTCAAGCGTGACCGCCGGCACTTCGCTCGCCACCAGGGCGAGGGCATCGGGATGAAAATCGATTTTCGGCTGCTTGCCGTAGGCGCGGAAAAGCCGAAACAAATCGCGCGGCTGACGGCGCGCCTTCGCCGCGCTTTCGAAATCGAGCCGGCCGTTCTTGATGCGAAGATTGGGCTTGCCCGGCGCCTCGTCCTGCTGCAGCGCTTTCGGCAGAAGCTTGGGCAGGCGCGGCATGCGCTTTGCTTTCTCTTCTTCAAGGCGCGTGCACAAAATTCGCGTCAAGCGCCCGACTTCGACAGCGTTGACGAAGTAATGCTTCATCAGGCGCTCCGCCGCTGTCATATTGGAGCGATCCGCATATCCTAATCGCGCGGCGATTTCCGGCTGAACATCGAAAGTCAGCTTATCCTCGGCGCGGCCGCGCAGATCGTGCAAGTGAACACGCACGGACCATAAAAACCGCTTCGCCTTCAACAGCGCCTGGCGCTCGGCTTTGCCGACGATTTTTTCCGCCGTTGCATTGTCATTCAGGATATCGCCATAGGCGTAGCGGTAAATCCAGCGGATCGTCTGCAAATCGCGCAGGCCGCCCTTGCCTTCTTTCACATCGGGCTCAACGAGATAGCGGGTTTCAAAAAACTTCGCCTGCCGCTCGGCCTGCTCCTCGAGCTTCGCCGTCACGAATTCCGGAATGGTCTTGCGGCGAAGCTTGTCAAAGCCGGCGGCAAAATCGTCGTAAACTTGCGAATCGCCACAGAGAAACCGCGCGTCGAGATAAGCTGTGCGGGCGACCATGTCGGTCTTGGCGAAGTCCACCGCGCTTGCCGGCGTATGCGCAGCGTATCCAAGCTTCACGCCGGAATCCCACAAGGGATAAAGAAGCCGGTTCAGCGTGTCGCGCAGGGTCTGCTCCACTTGCGGCCGGTGAAGGAACAGGAGATCGATATCCGAATAGGGCGCGAGCTCCGACCGTCCATAGCCGCCGATGGCGCACACCGCGATCTCCTTGCCGATTCCTTCCTTAGACTGGGCGAACAAGGTGCGGATGATGTCGTCGACGCCCTTGGCGAGTTTTTCGGCGATCCGGTCGCCGCGAATGACGTCGCGCATGGTCCGGCGGCGCAATTCCAGCATGGCGTGTTTTAAAACCTTGCCGGTCGCGCCATAGGCCTGACCTGCTCGTTCGGCGGCCATAGCCGAAGCAATCTGCGCCTCCAGCGTGTCGCCGGCGAGGAAGGATGTGTCGCCTGTCGGCGGTGTCGTTGTGCTCACGAGATTGCGGTCAAGGATGCGGGGCGCGGGTTACGGAATGCGCATTGTCGCGCGCAGCGCGCGCAATTTCAACTGCGGGCGGCCATAGCGTGCAATAATACGCAAAGTCCGGAATCAGTCCTGAAGCATCGCCAGGCGCTTGAGGACGAGCGCCGCGCCCGTGTGACCGTTTTCGGCGGCGCGCGCGCACCAGTGGCGGGCGGCGTCGGCGTCCCGCGCTTCTTCGCTCAGCGCATTCAGCATGCAAAGGCGATAGGCGGCTTCCGGCGCTTTGGGGAACCGCGCGGCCTCGGCCTCAGCAGCGACTTCAAGCCATTTCGCTTCATCTGCAGGCGACGGCGCGACCCCGTCGCCGGTCTCGAACCTGTCGGCGAGCCGCCACGCAGCTACCGGGTCGCCCGCATCGGCGCGCGCGGTTTCGACCGCAATCATGTCGCCAAGGCTCGGGCTGTGCGCGAGCTGCTGACGGCGCAGATCCTCGAGCCGGACAAGCGCGGCGTAATCGCCCGCCATCGCCGCTTCCTTCAGGAGCGCGGTCCCGTCGAAAAAGTCGACGCGTGCGTCAGCAGGCGCGTCACCATCGAGAATGATATAGGCGAGATAGCGTTTGGCCTTGGTGTCGCCTTCGGCCGCGGCGGGCTCCAACAGCGTCCATGCGGCGGCCGCATTCCCTGCGCGATATTCAGCGACGCCGTCATTTACACCGGACACGGACGATTGCGCCGAAGCGCCGCTGATGACGGCAAACGAAAGCAGCGCCGGGACGAGAAAGGTGAGCCGGAATGTCATGCGTCGGGCCTTGCCGGTTTCGCCCCGTCCAAAGCCAAGGGCGCGTAATTTGTGCGCCCTATATCTCATCCAAAAGGGATTTCAACCTGTAAAGCGCATTGAGCGCGTCCTTTGGTGTCATGGCGTCGGGATCAAGCGCATTGAGTGCGTTTACAATGACAGTTTCATGACAAGGCGTGTCCTCTGTCTCATTTTGAGGCGCATCAAGTGCGGCTGCAAAGAGCGGCAGTTCCGACATTGCGCCGCGCCCTTGCCCGCGCTCTTCGAGCATTTTCAAAACCGCTTCGGCGCGCTTTACGGCTTTCGGCGGCAGTCCGGCGAGACGCGCAACCGCAACGCCGTAGGAGCGATCAGCAGGACCAGACGCGACTTCATGCAGAAAGACGACATCGCCTTTCCATTCGCGCACTTTCATGGAGACGTTGAAAAGCCGCGCAAGTTTTTCCGCGAGCACGGTCAGCTCGTGATAATGCGTCGCGAACAAACCTCGGCAGCGATTGACGTCATGCAAATGCTCCACCGCCGCCCAGGCGATGGACATGCCGTCAAAAGTCGACGTGCCGCGCCCGATTTCGTCGAGCACGACGAGCGCGCGCTCCGTCGCCTGATTGAGGATCGCCGCGGTCTCCACCATCTCCACCATGAAGGTGGAGCGCCCGCCCGCGAGATCGTCCGAAGCGCCGACACGCGAGAAGACGCGGTCCACAACGCCGATGCGCGCTTCGCTCGCCGGAACGTAAAGCCCCGTCTGCGCAAGGACAGCGATCAACGCATTCTGGCGCAGGAACGTCGACTTGCCCGCCATATTGGGGCCGGTGACAAGCCACAGCCGCGCCTCATGGGGCTCGCCCAGCATGCAGTCATTGGCAATGAAGGCGTCGCCGCTGACCCGCTCCACCACCGGATGACGGCCGCCCTTGATGTCGAAGGCAAGCCCCTGCTCCATCTCAGGGCGCACATAGCGGTGTTCAAGGGCGAGGACGGCCCCGGCCGCCGCCACGTCGATTTCCGCGATCGCCGCCGCAGCGGCGGCGATATCCTGACGTCGTTCGGTGACGGCGTCGCAGAGGGTTTCAAAAAGCTCGAGCTCCCGCGCCAAGGCTTCATCGCGGGCGCGGCTTATTTTGGCGTCAAGTTCGGCAAGCTCGCCCGTCGTGAATCTGACGGCGCTCGCCAAAGTCTGACGATGGATAAAGGTTTCGTTGAGCGGCGCCGTCATCAGCTTGTCGCCTTGCGACGGCGGCGTTTCTACAAAATAGCCGAGCACATTGTTGTGCTTGATCTTGAGCGTCTTTAATCCCGCCAGCTCGCGATATTTCGATTCAAGACCGGCGATGACGCGGCGCGATTCATCACGCAACAGCCTTACGGAATCGAGACCGGGGTCATAACCCTTGGCGATGAACCCGCCATCGCGCGCCAGCATGGGAAGCTCATCGCTCAACGCTTCGCGCAGCATGGTGATGAGCGCCGAAAAGCCCTCGCCCGCTCTGTTCTCCAGCGCGTCGGCGGCGCGGCGGAGATCGACGGGCAGCGAAGCCGGATCGGCTGCCAGGACGCCGGCTATTTCACGCGCGCGCATCAGCGCATCGCGCAAAGATGCAAGATCGCGCGGACCGCCGCGCTGCGTCGCTAACCGCGACAGCGCGCGCGCCGCATCCGGCGTCTCCTTCAGCCGCTTGCGGATTTCGTCCGTCGCCTCGCGCCCGGATTCGAAAAACCCAACTGCGTCATGACGCGCGGCGATCGCATCGATAGCCGTCAGCGGCGACGAAATGCGCGACGCCAGAAGCCGCGCGCCCGCGCCGGTGACGGTCTTGTCGACAGCCCAGAGCAGCGAGCCCTTGCGTGCGCCGCCCTGCGTCTGCAGGAGTTCAAGCGAGACGCGCGTCGCCGCATCGATCACCATGGTCTCGGAAATCGCCGCCTTGCGCGGCGGATTAAGCGACGGGAGCCGCCCGGCTTGCGTCAGCGTCACATAATTCAAAAGCGCGCCGAGAGCGCCGCATTCGGCGCGGGAAAATTCTCCGAACCCGTCAAGCGAGCCCACATTATAGGTTTCCATGATGCGCCGCTGGCCGCCCGTGGAATCGAAAAGATGCGCCGCCTGAAACGTCACCGTGATGCTTCCGGACCGCGCCGACAAAAGCATGCGCCAGGGATGGCCGTCCTCAAGATCAGGCGCCACCAACTCCTTCGGCGCGATCGCGGCGAGATCGGCGGCGAAGCTCGCCTCGCCGGTTTCACGCACGGACAATTCGCCCGTCGACACATCGACCCACGCAATCGCCGCCTCCGCGCCATCGCGCAACAAGGCAAGCGCTGCGAGGAAATTGTTGGAGCGCGCATCGAGGAGCGAATCCTCGACAATCGTGCCCGGGGTCACCGTTCGAATGATCTCGCGCTTGACGACGGATTTCGATCCGCGTTTCTTCGCCTCTTCCGGGCTTTCCATTTGTTCACAAATGGCGACTTTGTAACCGGCGCGGATCAGCTTCGCGAGGTAAGATTCATAAGCGTGGAACGGCACGCCGCACATGGGAATATCTTCGCCGCCATGCTGGCCCCGTTTGGTCAACGCAATGTCAAGCGCCGATGATGCTTGAACGGCGTCATCGAAAAACAATTCGTAAAAATCGCCCATGCGATAAAATAAAAGCGCGTCGCCCGCTTGTTCTTTGATGGCGAGATACTGCATCATCATGGGCGTCGGTTGGGCGGACATCGCGTATCGTCTTTGTGTTTTAAACGGTCTAAAAAAATAACATCGCCGGCGCCGAAATGTTTTGATCCTTCCGCAAAACCGGCAACTATCCAAGTGTGTGAGAGCGTACCCTCTAATGTCGATGAAGCATATCACCAGGACTGAAATCAATATCGGGGCCCGCGCCGCGCCCCTGATCGCGCGCGTCAATCGCCGCGCCAAACGGCTGATTCTCAAGGTCGATCCTGTGGCTGGGGAAATTCATGTGACCGCGCCGTCGAAACGCGCTGTGCCGGAGGCGATTCGTTTCGCCCAGGAGCGAATCGATTGGATCGCGAGCCAGCTTACCGAAAACTTGCGCGCAAGGCCTTTCGCCAGCGGCATGAAAATTCCCTATGAAGGCGCAGATCACATCATCCTTCATGACGACAAGCTGCGCGGCGCCCCGCGCGTCGAAAATGACCTTGTTCCTGTCATTCGCGTCGGCGGCGGCGCGGAGCATCTCAACCGGCGCATTTGCGACTTTCTGAAACGCGAAGCGCGGCAGCGTCTGACGGAGCGCGTCGATCATCATTGCCTGGAGCTCGGCAAAAAACGGCGAACTATCCGGATTCGCGACACCAAAACGCGCTGGGGCTCATGCTCGTCTGAGGGCGACATGTCCTTTTGCTGGCGGCTGATATTGGCGCCGCCTGAAATTCTCGATTATGTCGCCGCCCACGAATGCGCGCATCTTCTCCACATGGATCATTCGCCGGCTTTCTGGCGGGTGGTGCGCGGACTAGGCGCCGATCCAGGCCGCGCGGCGCGCTGGTTAAGCGCGCATGGTCCCAGCCTTTATGCTTATGGCGTCACGCCGGATCACGGCCGCGCTCAACCGCCAGCATGAAGAATCGCGGCGATCGGATCCGGGTCTTCCGTCTGCGGAACATATGACGCCGGCGGCAGGGCGCGCGAAAAAATCTCGCGCCAGACAATCGCCGGCGTCCGCCCGCCTGTGATGTCGTTCATGGGCCTGTTGTCGTCGCGGCCGATCCAGACAACGCCCACAAGCCCTCCCGCATGACCGGCGAACCAGGCGTCGCGGCTTTCCTGCGACGTGCCGGTCTTGCCGGCGACACGATAACCTGGGACCGACGCGGCGCGGCCCGTGCCCCAGTCCACAACGCTCGCCAGCATGTCGTTCATCTCGGCAATGGCGCTTGCGGGCGCCGCCTCCTCTATGATCGAACCTTTGCGCTGATAGACGAGATCCCCGTCAACGGTTTCGATCCGCTCGATGACATAAGGCTTGACCCGGAAACCTCCATTCGCAAAAGGCGCATAGGCGGCGGCGAGATCGAGCGGCGATACCGCGTCAACGCCAAGCCCAAGCGAAGGACCCGAGGTCAGGTCGCCCGGCCATCCCATGCGCCGCGCGGTCTCGCGCACGAAGGCGCGGCCCGTGCGTTCCTGCACTCTGATGACAGCGCTGTTGAGCGATCGCGCCAGCGCTTCGCGCAACGTCACTTCGCCGTAATACTTGTCCTTGTAATTGCCTGGCGCATAAGCGCCGATTTCAATCGGCGCATCGAGCACATGAGAGTCCGGCGCCTCACCGCGCATGATCCCGGCGAGATAGACGAACGGCTTGAAGGCGGAACCCGGCTGTCGCTGGGCCTGTGTCGCGCGGTTATATTGGCTTTTCACATAATCGCGACCGCCGATCATGCCACGCACCGCCCCTTCGCTGTCGATCACGATCGCCGCCGCCTCAACCTCGTCCAGCCCGTCTCCGGCCATGGCGAACCCGGCGGTGAGGCCCGTTTCCGCGGCAGCCTGCACGCGCGGATCGAAGGTCGTACGCACGATAAAGTCCGCATCAATCTCGGCGGTCAGCGACCGCACCTCTTTTAACGCATGATCGACGAAATACGGCGCGGCTTCAAAGCGCGGCGCCGCCAGCAGCACCGGCTCGGCGATCGCCGCGTCCGCTTCTCTGCGCGTCAGAAACCTCGCCGCCACCATCTGTTCAATGACGAGGCGCCCGCGCTTGCCGGCGTCTTCAGGGTTCGCTGTCGGCGCATAGCGCGACGGCGCCTTTAACAGCCCGGCGAGGACAGCAGCCTCGCCGACGGAAAGATGCCGTGCAGACTTTCCGAAATAGCGAAAGCTCGCCGCGTCGACGCCATAGGCGCCGGCGCCGAAATAGACGCGGTTGAGATAAAGCGTCAGGATCTCATTTTTGGTGAATTTGCGTTCGAGCCAGAAAGCCAGCATCAGCTCCTGGATTTTGCGTTTCATCGTTCTGTCGCTCGACAGGAAGACATTCTTGGCGAGCTGCTGCGTGATGGTCGACCCGCCCTGACGCACGGCGCCTTCATTGGCGTTGACAATCAGCGCCCGGACGATTGAGACCGGGTTCGCTCCGAAGTGATGATAGAAATTCCGGTCTTCTACGGCGAGCACCGCCTCCGGCACATGATCGGGCAATTGCGACAACCTGATGGGCGCACCCTGCGCGACGCCGTGCAGCATGATCGGGGCGCCGTCCGCCGCCAGAAGCGTAATGCGGGGACCGCCGCCTTCGCGCCACAGGCCCGCCGGGTCAGGCAGATCGCTGGCGAAATAGGCGAAAAGCGCCGCAAGTCCAATAAGAGCAGTGAGAGCGAAAACCCCAAGTTCGGCTGCTGCGCGCGCGAAGGGCTCCAGCCGGGGCCTGGCGCTTTTGCGCCGCCGCCGCGGCGCACGCCGGCGGCGCGCAGGCGAAACCAGCCGCCGCGCCGCGGTTTTGCGCTTCGCCGGTTTTTTGCGTTTTGCTGGCGCCATAACCCTTCATCCATCGAATCTTGTGGTTAACGGCAGGTAAACGCCTGCGCCTGGCTGGCAGGCGTTTCGCGAGGAGCCGTTTGGCGCCATACTCTCCCTAGAGGCTCCGTTCAAAAGAGCCGCTGGACGCCAAAAAGCGCGTCCCTAAAAAAGAAAAGACGGGGCTAAGAGACCAGCATGTCGGAAGCGGCCGCCGCAGAAGCGGCGCTGGATGAAAAAACCGAAGCGATTGTGGACGCCGCCAGAAAGACCTTTCTGACGCGCGGCTTCGACGCCGCCAGCATGGACCAGATTGCGCTGACAGCCGGCGTGTCGAAGCGCACGGTCTATAACCGCTTCCGGTCCAAGGAAGAGCTTTTCGGGGCGGCGATAACGGAAAGTTGCAAGGATTACCTGCCCGTCAATGTCGATGACATTGAAGCGAGCCTGCCGCCCGAAGACGTCATCCGCGCGCTCGGACGTCAATTCCTGCAAGGCATTCTGAAACCTGAAGCGCTGTCCCTGCGCCGCATCGCGTCTTTTGAAGCCGGAAGAAATCCCGCTATCGGGAAGACCTATCTGGAGCATGGCGCCGAATGGATGGTGAAGAAATGCGCGCCCATCCTCGCGCGGCTTGCGGCCCGCGGCGCCTACAAGATCGACAATCCCGAAGAAGCGATCTGGCAGCTTGGCGCGCTTCTGACCGAGCCGCTTTACACCCGCGTTCTCCTTGGCGACGGCCCGGAAGATATGGACGCCGCGATTGACCGGCAGATCGAGCGGGGCGTCACAGCTTTCAAGAGAATTTACAGCGCTAACTGACGCTTCGCTTTAGCGACTGGGCTAAACAAAAGTCACGCCCAAAAAATAAAACCGGCGCAGCCAAGCTGCGCCGGTTTCACGATTTAAAACTCTACGCCGGTTCTTATTCGAACGAAATCACAACATCCGCACGGCGGTTAAGCGGCTCGCGAACGCCATCCGGCGTCGGCTTGGCGAGGTTGGTTTCGCCGAAAGCTTCGAGACGGATGCGGTCAGCGGCAACGCCGTTTGCGATCAGGCCGTCGCGCACCGCGCGGGCGCGGCGTTCGGAGAGCGCCTGGTTGTAAGCGGAGCTGCCCGACGTATCGGTGTTGCCCGCAACGACAACGGTTTCGATGTCGTTTTCAAGAGCGCGCGCAGCGGCTTCCTGAATAAGGGTGGAGGCCTGCGGCGTCAGGTTCGACTTGTCATAGTCGAAATAGACCGTGAAGTTGATCGGATCGAGATCGGCCGCGGTCGTGTCGACGGTTTGCGGCGGGCAAGAGGCAGAGACCGGAACGCTCGAGCCGTCCCAGCAATCTTTATACTCGACGGCAGGCGCAGGCGCGGCGCCGAAGTTCCAGCGCAGACCGGCGAACAGGCTGTGCGACTTGTTCGAGGTTTCGATTTCCGACGGGATGCCGCCCAGGGTGCCGTCATACTCGCCCTTGCCGGTCACGAAGTAACGGTAAGAAACGTCGAAGGCGAGGCCTTCGGCGAGATT
Source organism: Hyphococcus sp. (assembly GCF_965267305.1). Lineage (GTDB taxonomy): Bacteria > Pseudomonadota > Alphaproteobacteria > Caulobacterales > Parvularculaceae > Hyphococcus. Next base: position 2,335,179 of record NZ_OZ253945.1, read on the forward strand.
GAAGGCGAGACCGGCGATGCCCTGGTAGGCCGGCTCCCAGCTGCGGGTGCCATATGCAATCGTGCCCGGCGCGGGCACGCCCGCCGGATTGGTTCCGATGATGTCGTGGTCGATATTGGCGATGCCGCCGCCAAAGCCCACATACGGCGTCGCCGTGGAGCTAACGGCGAAGTCATAGAGGAAATTCACCATCAGCGCTTTGGTGGTGGTCGATCCGGAAATCGTGCCGTCCGGCCAGCCGGAGAAGCCGGCCCCGTTGGGATTGATCGAATCGATGCTGTTGTCGCGATAGGAGAATTCAAGCTCCGTGCGCCAGTTGTTGCCCCAGGCTTTGCCGAGGGCGGCGTACACGCCGATGCCTTTATCGTAGTCGGCGCTAGAATCGAAAGAATAAAGACCGCCGCCGCCGGGCTGGTCATTGGTGACGTCTTGTTCGCCCATATAATTGAGGCCGGCGCCGATCGCGCCATAGAGGCCTTCATAGGCGTGCGCCGCCGGCGCAACCAGCATTGTCGCAGCAGCCGCGAGCAAAGTCGTCTTGAGTTTCATCTTCCCCTCCTCAGGTGGACCAAAGATAGACCGCCGACCAAAGGATGCGGGCGGCTTCCGGTGAATTTCAAGCTTTCCGTAGCGTTTTTGCCCCACGAAATATAGCCTGTATCGGTCGAATTTCTTCCTATCGACTAATATCCCATTAACGATGTTGCATCAACGCATCGCCGCGGGCAACCTTTCTACACCGCCGCTCCGAAAAGGTTGCAGCCAACCTACGGATTCACCTTCCAAATCTGAGGACTGTCTTTCATGAAGCGTCTATCTCTCGCTGCTATTTCCCTCATAATTTCAGGGCCTTTGGCGGCTGCGGAGGGACAAAACGCCGCCCTTCTCCATGAATTCCCGGACGAGGTTTCGGCGCAGCGGATCGAGGCCGATATTAACCGCTTGGTAAGTTTTGGGACGCGCCACACCCTGTCGGAAACCGCCTCCGAAACCCGCGGGATCGGCGCGGCCCGGCGCTGGATCGAATCTGAGTTCGAAGCCATATCAAAGGCCTGCGGCGGCTGCCTCGAAGTCATGACGGTGAGCGATTTCGTGGAGGGGGAAACCCGCATCCCGGAACGCACGGAAATCGTCAATGTGATCGCCATTCAGCGCGGGCGGCTAGACCCCGGCCGCGTCGTCATGATGAGCGGCGATATCGATTCCCGGGTCTCGGACCCGCTCAATGGGACATCGGACAGCCCCGGCGCAAATGACAACGCCTCAGGCATGGCCGGCGTCATCGAGGCCGCCCGGGTCCTCTCTCAACACAAATTCGCCGGCACCATCGTTTACGCCGGCCTCTCGGGCGAGGAGCAGGGCCTTTTCGGCGGCAAAATTCTCGCCAAATACGCGCAAGACCAGGGCTGGCGCGTGAAAGCTGTCCTCAATAACGACATGATCGGCAATATCGAGGGCGTCGACGGCGTCATCGACAACGCGACCGCCCGCGTCTTTTCCGAAGGCGTGCGCGCGGTCGAAACCCCGGAAGAAGCGAGGATACGGCGGTTTACGGGCGGCGAAGTCGATTCCGCCTCGCGCAACCTCGCCCGCTATATCGATCAGCTTGCGGACGACTTCATTCCCAATCTCGACGTCATGATGGTGTATCGCCTCGACCGTTTCTCACGCGGCGGCCATCACCGGCCTTTCAACGAAGCCGGCATGCCAGGCGTCAGGATCATGGAGACTCATGAGAATTACACCCGTCAGCATCAGGATCTGCGCGTCGAAGACGGCGTCGCCTATGGCGACGTCATCGAAGGCGTCAATTTCGATTATGCGCGCAAGCTGACCGCTTTAAATGTCGTCGCGCTCGCCGCCATGGCGTCGGCCCCGCCCTTTCCGGCGAATGTGGAGATCGAAGGCGCGGTTCAGCCTTCAACGACGCTGAGATGGACAAAACCTTCAGGGCGCGCCGCGCGCAATCTCAAAGGCTATCGCGTGCACTGGCGCCTCACCGACGCGCCGCAATGGACCCACAGCATGGATGTCGGCGATGTCGATCGGTTCACGCTCGAAAATATCGTCATCGACAATTATTTCTTTGGCGTTTCCTCCGTCGCGGAAGACGGCGCCGAGAGCCCGGTCGTGTTTCCGGGGCCAGCCGGAAGCTTCGGCGAATGACGCTTTGTTCGCAGGCGCACAAGCGCCGGCGAAGCCCAAATGTATGCTCCGAATGCAACCTATTTGGGAATGACCGCCAAGGCGCACGCGCTGCGCAAATCCCTGCGTGATCTTTCCTGTAGAAATATGATTACTGTTCGGTTAGGCTCCCCGCGGGGAAACCGATTCAAACGTGGGGTGTCCAAATGAAAGCTCTTCTTTGGCTTATTCTTCTTGTGCTGGCTGCGGTCGGCATTGCGTCCATCGTGGACTATTTCGATCTCTATGACGTTCCGATGGTGGAAGTTTCCAAACAGGAAGCTGTCTCCGAATAATCTTCACGCGCCCTGAAGCACGCCAAGCCCATCGCTTGCGTTGCTTCAGGGCGTGTTCTATTTCCACGCATGACGGTGCTCCCTTAACGGGAGAGAATAGGGAACGCGGTGAAAACCCGCGGCTGTGCCCGCAACTGTATGCGGTGAGGCGCCCGCCGACACGCCACCGGATGATTTCATCCGGGAAGGCGGCGACGCGCTGAAGACCCGCAAAGCCAGGAGACCTGCCGTCGACGTCGTCTCTCGCCCGGCCGGGACCAGCTGGAACGAGCGGCTTTGCCCGTCATGACGACTTTCGCAACGGAAAGGGATCGTCATGGCGAGAAACTCATTATGGGCCGCGCCGCCCTCTTTTTTTAGACAAACCGCTTCTTCAACTGCATTGCTGGCTGGCGTTTTCATCGGCGCCTGTTTCATCAACACCAATGCGGCGGCGCAGGAATATCCCGAAGACGAAATCATTGTCGCCGCCTTACGCGCGCCGACCCCGGTCTCTGAAACCGGATCGTCCGTTTCGGTTATAACCGCTGAACAGATCATCGAACGGCAATATGTGTTCGCCGCCGACGCGCTGCGCGATGCGGCGGGCGTCGCCATCGCGCAAAACGGCGCGGCCGGCGGCGCATCCGCCGCACGCATTCGCGGCGCATCGAGCGGACAGACTTTGGTTGTTATTGACGGCGTCGTCGCGAACGATCCGTCGGCGCCGCAAGGCGGTTTTAACTTCGCCACTCTCGACGCCTCGACGATCGAACGGATCGAAATCCTGCGCGGACCGCAGTCGCTTCTCTATGGCGCCGACGCCATTGGCGGCGTCATTGTGGTCACGACAAGACACGAAGGAACAGAGGGCTTTCTCGAAGGCGGTTCCTTTGGGACGGCGCGCGGCGGCCTCGCCGCGGGGTTTGAAAATGATAATGCTTTCGTTCGTGCTTCTTTCAGCGGCGTCACGACGGACGGGATTTCCCGCGCCGATATAGGAAGCGAAAAAGACGGCCATCGCGCGGGGACCGCAACGCTCGCCGCGGGAACGTCCCTCACCGAGCATTGGCGCGGCGAGGTCACGCTGCGCGCGACTCGCTCGCGCACGGAAATCGATGGCTTTCCGGCGCCTGCTTTCACATTTGACGATACGGAAGAAGTCGAACACACGAAAGATTATCTCGCCGCGGGGAAGCTGCTGCAGTCCTACTCGAATTTCAACGGCGCACTGACGGTCGCTTATAACGCCATCGACCGGCGTAATACTGACAGCGGGTTCGAAACTTTCTCCGCGAAAGGCGGCCGCCTGACCGTCGATTATATCGCCGACATCACTGTCAGCGACAGTCTGCGCCTCATCGCCGGCGCGGAAGCCGAACGCACCAGCGCCGAGGTTTCCGGCGTCGATGAAAGCGCCCAAGCCGGGGCGGTTTTCGCCGCCATCGACATAAAGCCGGTTGAGGCGGTAACGCTTTCCATCGGCGGGCGGCGCGACGAATTTTCCAGTTTCGAGGGCGCAACCACCGCGCGCGCCGCAGCCGTCTGGCGGGTCGGCGAGACCTGGCGGTTGCGCGCAAGCTGGGGCGAAGGGTTTCGCGCGCCGAGCCTTTTCGAGCTCAATTACGACCAGTTCGGCGTGACGCCCAACCCCGATCTCCGTCCCGAAAAGGCGGAAGGATTCGATGCGGGGGTTGAAAAACTCTTCGGCGAAAACGGGCGCCAGCGTCTTGCGGTCACCTTCTTCCACACGCGCGTTGACGAACAGATCGATTTCGATCTCGCCCAATATGGCTATTACAATATCGCCGAAACGCGGTCTCGCGGCGTCGAAGTTGAAGGAGACTTCAAACTTGGGCCTCGCCTTTCCGCAAATCTCACCTACAGCTTCACGGACGCTGTTGATCTTTCGACCGATACGCAGCTCCTGCGCCAGCCGAAGCATAAGGGAACGGCGGTCATCACCTACATACCCGTTGACGATCTCACTGTGGCGGCGAGCGTCATCGTCAACGGACGCGAAAACGACAGCCCCGCGCCCAATGACGCGTTTGTCCGTCTCGATTTGCGCGCCGCCTACCGGTTCACGGAAGCCCTGGAGCTTTACGGGCGGGTCGAAAATGCAACCGATGCGCTGTATCAGGATGTTTCCGGCTATGGCGAGCCGGGCCTTGCGGCCTATGGCGGCGTCAGGGTTCGGCTATGATGTGGCGTCTTGCCTTTCTCATCGCGCTTGCTGCCGCCTATCCGGCAGCGGCCCAGCCGCGCGCCGTTTCGCTCGACTATTGTTCGGATCAGTATCTTCTGAAGCTCGCCGATCCGGCGCAAATCGCTGCTGTCTCCCGCGGGGCGGACAAGGATTATTCCTACATGCGCGAGGCGGCTGCGCCTTACAGAAGAATCCGCCCGTCTATCGAAGAAGTTGCGCCACTCGAACCTGAGATCGTGCTGCGCCAATGGGGCGGCGGCGCGAGCGCCGAGCGGACTTTCTCCCGCTTCGGCGCGACGGTCGTGACGCTTGGCTATCCTGAAGACTTCGACGGCGTTAAAGCGAATGTGCGCCTTATCGCCGACGCACTCGATCAACAGAAAAAAGGCGAAGCCCTTATCGCCGAAATCGACCGCCGCCTTGGCGCACTTGAACAGGCTAAAACGCCGGCGCCAGTAAAGGCGCTTTATGCAACGCCCGGCGGCGTCACCGCCGGCGCGCATACGATGATCGACGCCATCTTGACCGCCGCGGGCGTCGTAAACCTTGCAGCTGAAGCGGGGCAATCCTATTGGCCGGCGCTCCCCGCTGAGGCGCTAATCCTCGATCCGCCCGGCCTTATCGTTGCGGGTTTTTTCGACGCCGCCGACGAGCGCATCAATTACTGGTCGGCGTCACGCCATCCGGCGCTTCGAAGGCTTTTCGAGGCGACGCCGACTATCAGTCTTTCCCCCGATATCGTCAGTTGCGCCGCGTGGTTCTCTCTGGACGCAGCGGAGGCGATTGCGGCGGGAGCATCTCAACAATGAAGCATGGCGCGCCAACAATATCGCTCATCACCGTCTCGCTGTTTTCCGCGAGCATCGTGCTTATTGCAGCGTCGTTATTTGCCGGACCCGTTCAGTTTCCTGCGGGCGAGATTTTCAGAGGCCTTGTTTCCGGCGGCGATGCGACCGCGGTCATTATTCGCGAAATCCGCTTGCCCCGCGCGCTCGCTGCGTGGCTCGCCGGCGCCTGTCTCGGGGCGGCTGGCGCAGCGCTGCAAGGATTGTTGCGCAACCCGCTGGCCGATCCCGGCGTTCTCGGCGTGTCCGCCGCCGCAGCGCTCGGCGCGATCATGGCGATCTATTTCAACCTGGCCGCTCTCGCTTTCTGGATGACGCCGCTCGCGGCGATCCTGTTTGCACTGATCGCAACGGCCCTCCTCTATCTTCTCGGCGCGGGCCGCGTATCGACGGCGCGACTCATTCTTATCGGCGTCGGCCTGTCGTCTTTCTGCGGCGCGATGATTTCATTGGCGATGAATCTGGCGCCCAATCCGTTCGCGCTCTCCGATCTCGTGAACTGGCTTTTCGGCACGGTCGCCAACAGAAGTTTCGACGACCTCGCTCTGGCGGCGCCTTTCGCCGCGCTGGGCTTCGCGCTCATTCTCGCCGCCGCACCGGGCCTCGCCGCTCTGACGCTGGGCGAAGAAACCGCCGCCAGCCTCGGCGCCAATCTTGCGCGCGCAAGGGCGCTGGTCATTATCGGCGCCGCCCTGCTTGTGGGCGCCAGCGTTTCCGTCGCCGGCGCCATCGGTTTCGTCGGGATCGTTGCGCCGCATCTCGCGCGCGCTCTAGTGGGACAGAACCCGGCGCGCATTCTCATCCCGAGCGCCGCGCTCGGCGGGATTATGCTGGCGGGCGCCGACATCTTTATCCGCATGCTTTCTTTCGATCAGGAACTGAAACTCGGCGTCGCGGCGGCGCTGATCGGCGCGCCCGCCTTCATCTGGGTTGCGGCGACAAGCCGGAGAATGACGTCGTGAGCGCGCTCCTTTCCGTTGAAAACGTCTCCTGTCGCATGGGCGAGAAGAGCCTTCTCGAAAATGCATCGCTCGCCGTCGGTGCGGGCGACTTCGTTGGATTGATCGGCCCCAATGGCGCCGGAAAATCGACCTTGCTGCGCATCGCCGCCAATCTTCAGAAACCGTCGACAGGAAGAGTGCTACTTGGCGGCACGCTGACAAACTCTCTATCCCCGGCAGAGCGCGCGCGGCGCCTTTCCTATCTTCCGCAGGCGCGCGAAATCGCCTGGACGCTGACGGCGCGCGAGATCGTCGCGCTCGGCCGTTTCGCCTGGGGCGCGCCTTTGCGGGAAAATGCGGAAGACGCCGCCGCCGTCGCCCGCGCCATGGATGAAACCGGCGCCGATGCTTTCGCCGACCGGCTCGCCCATACCCTGTCCGGCGGAGAGCTCGCGCGGGTGCATCTTGCACGCCTGCTGGCGAGCGAAACGCCCATCATCATTGCCGACGAACCCGTATCGGCGCTCGACCCTGCGCATCAGTTCTCCGTCATGAAGCTCCTGCGCGCCAAGGCGGAGGAAGGCCGCACGGTCATCGCCGCGCTGCACGAACTCCCTCTCGCCGCCCGCTTTTGCACGCGCATCGTGGCCTTACATAAAGGCGAGGTTGCAGCGGACGGGAAGCCGGCCGATGTTCTACATGACGACCTGATGCGCGAGATATTCGGCGTGCGCGCTGGCATCCAAAACACGGGAGGAGAAATGCGCGTTCACCTCGATCCGCTGACGGATTAGCGCTCTTTACGCCAGTAGACTTCGTTGACGCCGAGCCTTCGCGCTTCGACCCGCGCCGCAATGAAAAGAACATCCGACAGCCGGTTGAGATATTGCAGCCCGTGCGCCGCTTCCGGCGCCAAGCGATGAAACGCCGCCATCGACCGTTCCGCGCGGCGGCAGACGGTGCGCGCCACATGGCAGAACGATATTTCTTTGGCGCCGCCGGGAAGGATGAACTCCTTGAGGGGCGGAAGGTCTTCGTTCAATTTCGCCGCCGCCTCGTCAAGCCGCGCCACATGGTCCTCGGACAGCACCGGCGCGCCGGGAAAAGACAAGGCGCCGCCGAGATCGAAAAGATCGTGCTGCGCGCGCGCCAGCGTTTCCTTCAAGACGCCTTCCGCGCCATGGGCGATGACGACGCCGAGCCAGGAATTCAGCTCGTCCACATCGCCGATCAGAGCGATTCTCGCGTCGTCTTTATGAAGGCGAGTTCCGTCGGCGAGAGAGGTCTCTCCCTTGTCGCCGCCGCGCGTGACGATTTTCGTAAGACGATTGGACATGGCGCCATCCTACAACAAAACGCCCGGCGGAAAAACGCCGGGCGTTTTCGATTTAAGCTGGTGACAGGCTATTCCGCAGCCGCCACGCCGCCCTTGGCGGGGATATTCGAATGCACATTCTTTTCCGCAATTGTATCGAGCCGCATCAGCGACTTGATGAGCGGAGAGATCAGCAGCATCACGATGGCGATGCCCATCGCGACATAGGCGACATTTGTGTAGACGTCGATATAGGTCGCTTTCGCCGCCGCCACGTCGGTGAGCTGGCCGCCGATAGTTTCGGCCCCGGTGCCGCGCGCGATGACGCCCGCAAGGTAATTCGAGAGGCCCGAATAGAGGAACCACGACCCCATCGCGAGGCCGACGACCCGCGCCGGCGCCATCTTGGTCACTGCCGAAAGGCCAACGGGCGAGAGCATGAGTTCGCCCATGGTGTGCACCCAGTAGATAAGGAAGATGAAGCCAACGGCTGTCATCCCCGCCGCGCCGGAAATCTTCATCCCCGCAACGAGCGCCAGGAAGCCAAGCCCGACGAGGAAGACGCCGCCCGCGAATTTCACCGGCGTCGATGGCTCCATCTTGCGTTTGGCGAGCGCCACCCACATCCACGCGATCAGGGGCGCGAAGAGGAAGATGTAACCGGCGTTGAGCGCCTGAAACACCGGCGCCGGAACAGCCCAGCCGAAAATCTCCTTATCCACGAGACGATCCGTGAAGAGGTTTAGGGACGAGCCCGCCTGTTCGAACAGGGCCCAGAACGGGATCTGCGCCAGCACGAAATAAATCGCGGCGAACATGCGCGAGCGTTCGTCGCCTTTCAACTTCGTCGCAGCGTAGGCGCAAAGCCCAAGGAAAACGGCGACGCCCAGCATGCCCACAAACCAGTCGGGGATGAGGTGCGCATTCATCACCATGAGCATGGAAACGGCGATGATGACGAGGCCGATCAGATAGCAGCCCAACTCCACATTGATCGGGCCCAAAACCGATTGCTTCAGTTTTTCCGGATTGGGCGGCTCTGCGGCGCCGTCGAGATATTTCTGGCCCCAGAGGAAAACCAAAAGGCCAAGCAACATGCCGACGCCGGCGAGACCGAATCCCCAAGCCCAGCCATAGACAATGCCGAGAATGCCGCAGGTGATGGAGGACAGGAACGACCCTAGATTGATCCCCATATAGAAGATCGTGAAGCCGGAATCGCGGCGCGGGTCGTCATACCCGTAAAGCGCGCCGACGATGGTCGAGATGTTGGCTTTCAGATAACCGACGCCGGCGATAATAAGCGCCAGAGACAGATAAAGAATGTTGACGTAAAGCGGCTCCTGCTCGATGCGGGTCGTATAGTCAGAGGTTGCAATCGTTACCGGCAGGCCGACGGCCGCCGGATTGTCGATAATCATCTCCGTCGCGCCTTCATTGAAGGAGATCTTCGACGTTCCCGTATCGGAAATAATGATCTGGTTGGCCTCGCCGCCGCGGCCGTCGAGCGTCACCTGATATTCACTGCCTTGGTAGGTGAGAATTTCTTTCGATCCCTCACCCTCGAACGCCATACCGAAATGGCCGAGCACCAGGAGGATTGCGCCGAAGGTGACGGCCTTGCGCTGTCCGAGATACCGGTCAGCGAGTGAGCCTCCGATGATGGTCATGACATACACCAGCGCCGTATAGGCGCCGTACATCAGCGCCGAGCGCTGATCCGAAAACAGAAAATGCTGGGTGAGATAGAGGATGAGAAGTCCGCGCATCCCGTAATAGGAAAAGCGCTCCCACATCTCGGTGAAAAACAGAATGGCAAGTCCGCGCGGATGGCCGAAAAATCCCTTGCCGGCCTTCGCCGCATTCGGCGTTGTCGATACGTCAATCGCTTCGCTCATATAAGCTCCCTATGGCGGCCGCCCCATGAAGGCGCCCGCTGGATATTCGCCCCTCCGCGCACCCTCATGACGCGCAATTGGCGCGCACTTTAGGCTTAAAAGAACCGTCAAATCCAGAGCTTAGGCGCATTTTGCCATGATCGGCGCGCCGGGCCGCCCTTCGCTGGCGCAATCTTTCAACGGACCCTCGCGAGGTTCCCGTTTCGTACGCGCGAGCCGTTTGACGGCTATTTCGATTTGAAAAACAGGGCGCGCGTGAGGCCAATGGCGGAAATCAGAAGCCAGAACATCTCGATCACAAAGGACGCTGTGTTGAAGGTGTGGGAGAGCGAATAAAGAATAAGCAGGGCGCCGACGCCGTTCAGCGCCGGATATAAAGGCCGGCGCACATCCATGCGCCCGACCTGCGACAGGAAATAGGTGCCGACCACAAAACTCACGCCGACAAGGCCGACAATATCGGAAAGCGTCAATTGCATGCGGGATTGTTTAGATCATTCCGGCGCGATGTCGAGGCGGCGCCTCAAAAAGCGCGCACCCCGAGAAATCCGACCGCAAGGCAGCCCAGAAGCGCAAGCACCATCACGAGCCCGTCGCGGGCGGTGATGGCGACGCCGAAAAGGACAACCGTCCATGCGGGCGCGGCGACGGCGAAAGGCACCGCATCGAAAGGAACCATGACAATGCCGAGCGCGGCGACAAAGATCGCCGCGGCGCGGCGCATGGCCTCGCCCGCCGCCCACGTCCATCGCTCCGTAATCAGATGATCTACGAAGCGCAGGGGCTTGTCCATTTTCTTTCGGACTTCCCGTAAATTCTCTTCGGAGATGGATTGCTTTAACAGGACGTTTGGCAGCCACGGATGGTTGAGGCCGAGCGCCATCTGCAAGGCGAGAAGGGTGATGACGACGCCGACGACCGCCGCCGCGCCCGGCACGACCGCCAGCGGCGTGCCGCCGACGAAACCCAAGAGGATAAACAACGGCCCATAGCTGCGGTCGTCCCACGCCTTCAAAAGCGCGCGCAGCGAAACCTCGCCATTCTCCGAATTCTCGATGGCTTCATCGATGATGGATTCAAGCGGCGCGTCGCCGTCTTCCACCGAATGGGCTTTCTTTGAGTCTGACATCACGCCTGAACACTGCCGCAGCTGTGATGTTCCGGCAAGCCATGCGCACTCGCTTCAGGCTTGCATGGTCCAGCCTTCAACGCCCATGGCGGCCTGGCGCACCGCCTCCGACCGTGTCGGGTGCGCATGGCAGGTGCGGGCGATGTCTTCCGACGCGCCGCCGAACTCCATGACGCTTACGGCTTCAGCGATCAGTTCGCCCGCTTCGACGCCAATGATGTGAACGCCAAGCACCTTGTCGGTCTCAGCGTCGGCGAGGATCTTCACAAAACCGTCCGTCTCGTGATTGGTCTTGGCGCGCGAGTTCGCCATGAACGGAAACTTTCCGGTCTTATAATTGACGCCGGCTTCTTTCAGCTGCTCTTCGGTTTTGCCAACCGACGCGACTTCCGGATAGGTGTAAACGACGTTCGGCACGGTGTCGTAGTTCACATGACCGGCCTTGTCGGCGATCAGCTCGATGCAGGCCGTCCCGTCGTCTTCCGCCTTGTGCGCGAGCATCGGGCCGGTGATGCAATCGCCGATGGCCCAGACGCCCGCGACACTGGTTTTGAAATGATCGGTTTCGATAAAGCCGCGCTTGTCGGTTTTAACCCCGACGGTTTCAAGCCCTAGTCCCTTCGTATGCGGGCGGCGGCCGATAGCGACGAGCACCGCGTTGCAGTCGATGACTTCCGCGTCGCCGCCCTTGGCCGGTTCGACAGTCAGATGCACGCCGGTTTCGGATTTCTTCGCGCCCGTGACTTTCGACGACAGTTTGAAATCCATACCCTGCTTTTTCAGAATACGCTGGAACTGCTTCGAGACCTCGCCATCCATGGTCGGCAGGATCTTGTCGAGGAATTCAACGACCGTCACTTTCGCGCCGAGCCGGCGCCAGACCGAGCCGAGTTCGAGACCAATAACGCCGCCGCCGATGACGACGAGATGGTCCGGAACCTTGGCGAAGTCGAGGGCGCCCGTCGACGAGACGATCTGCTTTTCGTCGATCTCCACGCCGGGCAACGGCGTCACTTCCGAGCCCGTAGCGATGACGATATTTTTCGTCTGAAGCTCTTTGTCGCCCTCGGGTCCGGAAACGAGAACGCGATTGGCGGCGAGAATTTCACCGGAACCGAAAAAAGTCTCGACCTTGTTTTTCTTCATCAGAAATTCGACGCCTTTGGTTAAGCCTTCGACGGCGTCGTCTTTCTGTTTCAGCATCTGCTTGAGATCGAGCGACAACTTCCCGGTTTTGATGCCGAGACCTGCGAAATCGTTCTGCGCGATGTCGTAAAGCTGCGAGGCGTGGAGCAGCGCCTTCGAGGGAATGCAGCCAACATTGAGGCAGGTGCCGCCAAGCTTTTTATTGTCGCGCTTTTCGATGATCGCGGTTTTGAGCCCGAGCTGGCCGGCGCGGATCGCCGCATTATAGCCGCCGGGCCCGGCGCCGATGATCACGACATCGTATTGATCGGTCATAAGTTCATTCCGCTTGAATAATAAATGAGGAGGCGGTGTCTTCCGGAAAAGTCACGGTCCCGTAATCGCCATTCGGCAGTTTGATAAGGCCAAACTCGAATTTCAAATCCCAGGGACCGCTGCCGAAATGAGCCTTGCTCAGTTGAAACTCACGCGCCTCGGAAGGAATAAACTTGGCGCGATGCGCATCGCCTTCGCCCTGATAGCCATTGAAGCGAACGGGGTTTGCGGACCAACCCGAGACTTGCCACCAGCGATCGCTCTCCGCCGTCTCGGGCGCGCCGTCTTCATCTGCCGCCAGCCATTCGCCCAACTGGGCCGAGACATGAAGATTGCGGGGGCCATCAAGACCGGGCGCGTCGATCACAAGATCGACCGCGCCAAAGCTTTCAGTCGGCAGCGTCGCACACAGCCACACATAGCTCTGATCCTGGAAAACAAAAAGCGTCATGTCTTGAGGAAGAGAAACGGTTTGGGCGCCGAGATCGGCGTATTCGCCGCAGGCGCCGTCCAGCAAGGGATAACCGGCGCCGCTCTGTTCGGCGCATCCGAAGCAAGAGAACAGCGTTAAACCGCTGACAATCGATCCGGTCCTGAAAGCCACGACTAAAGATCGAGCAGCAGGCGCTGCGGGTCTTCGAGGTTTTCCTTGACCCGCACCAGGAAGGTGACGGCGCCTTTGCCGTCGACGATGCGGTGATCGTAGCTCATGGCGAGATACATCATCGGCCGCACGACGACTTGCCCGCCGCGCACAACGGGACGGTCCTCGATGCGGTGCATGCCGAGAATGCCCGATTGCGGCTGATTGAGGATCGGCGTTGACAGGAGCGAGCCGTAAACCCCGCCGTTGGAAATGGTGAAGGTGCCGCCCTGCATGTCTTCAAGCTTCAGATCGCCCGAACGCGCCTTGCGGCCGTAATCGGCGATTTCAAGTTCGATTTCGGCCATCGACTTCATATCCGCATCGCGCACGATGGGAACGACGAGACCTTTATCCGTGCCCACCGCGACGCCGATGTCGTAATGGTTCTTGTAGATGATGTCGGTTCCGTCGATCTCTGCGTTGACGTCCGGCACTTCCTTCAGCGCATGGACGCAGGCCTTCACGAAGAAAGACATGAAGCCGAGTTTGATGCCGTGTTTCTTCTCGAAAAGATCCTTGTATTGGCCGCGCAGCTCCATCACCGCCGTCATGTCGACGTCGTTGAAGGTGGTGAGCATCGCGGCCGTGTCCTGCGCCTCTTTCAGGCGCCGGGCGATGGTCTGGCGCAGACGGGACATTTTCACCCGCTCTTCGCGGGGGCCGAGATCTCGGGGAGCGGAAGGAGTGCTGGGCGGTTTCGCCTGCTGCGGTTTGGCTTCGGCTTTCAGGGCGTCGCCCTTGGTGATGCGCCCGTCCTTGCCGGTGCCTTCAATCGAGGACGGATCAAGACCGCGCTCGGCGACCACGCGGCGCGGCGCGGGCGAGAGCGCCGCCGATGATGCCGTTGCGGCCGCAGGAGCCGCTTCTTCTTTCGCAGCAGCGCCGTTTGCGGCGCCGTTGCTTTTCGCAGGCGCATCGCCAGTTTCGATGATTGCAATCACCGTTCCGACCTCGACCGTGTCGCCTTGCTTGGCGCGCACCTCTTTCAAGACGCCGGCGGCGGGCGACGGCACGTCCATGGCCGCCTTGTCGGTTTCAAGGCTGACGAGCGGTTCGTCGAGATCGACCGCATCGCCGACTTTCTTGAACCATTCCCCGATATCGGCCTCTGTGACGCTTTCGCCCGAGGCGGGCACTTTCACTTCGATCTCTTCGCCCGCTTGAGAGGGCGCTTCTTTTTTCTTCGGGGCTGGAGCGGCCGCTTTCGCCTCGGCTTTCTTGCTGTCCGATTTTTGGGGTGCGGCGCCGGCGGCCTCGATGGCGCCGAGGATCGCGTTCACTTCCACTGTATCGCCTTCCTGGGCGGCGATGGAGGAAAGCACGCCTGCGGCGGGGGCCGGCACTTCCACCGAGACCTTGTCGGTTTCAAGCTCCACAAGGGGCTCATCGACGGCGACAGCGTCGCCTTCCTTTTTCATCCATTTCCCGATGGTCGCTTCGGTGACGCTTTCGCCAAGGGTCGGCACGCGGATTTCGGTGGTCATTCAGGTGTCTCCAATGACGATGGCCGCTCTAAACGGTCAGCGCCTCGTCCAGAAATTCTTCAAGTTCCTGCTTGTGGCGGCTCATCAGGCCGGTCGCCGGCGATGCGGCGGCGGCGCGACCCACATAACGCGGACGCTTGTGTTTCGCATCGATCTGGCCAAGCGCCCATTCAAGGTTCGGGTCCATGAAGAACCACGCGCCCATGTTTTTCGGCTCTTCCTGGCACCAGATCATCTCGGCGTTGCGGAAGCGCTGAAGCTCGTTGATGAGGGAATGCGCCGGGAACGGATAGAACTGCTCGACGCGCAGGAGGTAAACGTCGTTGACGCCGCGCTTCTCGCGCTCTTCGAGCAGATCGTAATAGACCTTGCCCGAGCACATGACGACGCGCTTGATCTTCGAATCGGAAACCAGCTTGACCGTCGAACCGGGCCGGTATTCGGCGTCGTCCCAGAGAACCCGGTGGAACGAAGAGCCAGGGCCCATCTCCTCCAGCGAGGATACGCATTTCTTGTGACGCAGAAGCGATTTCGGCGTCATCAGAACGAGCGGCTTGCGGAAGTTCCGGCGCATCTGGCGGCGCAGGATGTGGAAATAATTCGCCGGGGTCGTGCAGTTGGCGACCTGCATGTTGTCCTGGGCGCACAATTGCAGGAACCGCTCGAGACGCGCGGAGGAATGTTCCGGGCCCTGACCTTCATAGCCATGAGGCAAGAGGAGAACGAGGCCGCACATGCGCAGCCATTTGCGCTCGCCGGAAGAGATGAACTGGTCGATGATGACCTGCGCGCCATTGGCGAAGTCGCCAAACTGGCCTTCCCAGAGAACCAGGAATTTCGGGTTGGCGAGAGAATAGCCGTATTCGAAACCCATCACCGCGAATTCGGAGAGGTTTGAATCGTGCACCTCGAATGTCGCTTCCGAGCCCGCAACATGGCGCAGCGGCGTATAGGTTTTTTCCGTTTCCTGATCGATGAAGACCGCATGGCGTTGGGAAAAGGTGCCGCGGCGCGAATCCTGGCCCGAAAGGCGGATGCCGAACCCTTCGCGCAGAAGCCCGCCGAAGGCGAGCGCTTCCGCCGTCGCCCAGTCGATTCCCTCGCCCGTCTCGAACATTTTCTTCTTCTGATCGAGGATGCGCGCCAGAGTTTTGTGGATATTGAAATTTTTCGGATAGCGCGTCAGCGCCGCGCCGATCTGTTTCAACTCGTCGATCTCGATCGCCGTGTCGCCGCGGCGATCGTCATCGACCGGCGGCACGAAACCTGACCATTGCCCGTCGAGCCAGTCCGCCTTGTTCGGCTTGAAGACTTCGGCTGCAGCGAATTCGGAATCGAGGAAATCGCGGAAACTCTTCTGCTCTTGCTCCGCTTCGCCGGCGCTCATGACGCCTTCCGCAACGAGACGTTTGGCGTAAATCGCCTGCGTCGTCTGCTGGTTGCGGATTTTCTTATACATCTTGGGCTGGGTGAAGCTCGGTTCGTCGCCTTCATTGTGGCCGAAGCGGCGATAGCAAAACATGTCGATGACAACGTCGGCGGCGAAGCGCTGCCGGAATTCCGTGGCGACTTTCGCCGCATAGACCACCGCTTCCGGATCGTCGCCATTCACATGGAAGATCGGCGCCTCGACCATTTTCGCAACGTCTGACGGATAAGGCGAGGAACGCGCGAATTTCGGGCTGGTCGTAAAACCGATCTGGTTGTTGACGATGAAATGGATGCAGCCGCCGGCGCGATAGCCGCGAAGGCCTGAAAAGCCGAAACATTCAGCGACAATCCCCTGGCCCGCAAAGGCCGCGTCGCCATGCAGAAGCAGCGGCAGGACATGGGTGCGCGGCTGGTCGAGATTGGGCTCTTCGATGCGGTCCTGTTTCGACCGCGCCTTGCCGAGCACGACCGGGTTCACCGCCTCGAGGTGAGACGGGTTCGCGGTCAAAGACAGGTGCACCTTGTTGCCGTCGAACTCGCGGTCCGAAGACGCGCCGAGGTGATATTTGACGTCGCCAGAGCCGCCGACATCGTCGGGCGTCACGGATCCGCCCTGAAACTCGTGGAAGATGTGGTGATAGGGTTTGCCCATCACCGCGGCGAGAACGTTGAGGCGCCCGCGATGGGGCATGCCGATGACGATCTCCTGAACGCCGAGAGCGCCGCCGCGCTTGATGATCTGCTCGAGCGCTGGAACCATCGCCTCGCCGCCATCGAGGCCGAAACGCTTGGTGCCGGTGTATTTGGTGTGCAGGAAGTTTTCGAAGCCTTCCGCCTCCACCAGCTTGTTGTAGATGGCGCGCTTGCCTTCCTTAGTGAAGGAAATGTCCTTGTCCGGCCCCTCGATGCGCTGTTGCAGCCAGGCTTTCTGCTCCGGGTCCGTGATGTGCATGAACTCGACGGCGAACGTGCCGCAATAGGTCCGCTTCAGGATGTCGAGGATCTGCCGGAGGCTCGCGGTTTCGAGACCCAGCACATTGTCGATGAAGATCGGCCGGTCCATGTCGGCCTCGGTGAAGCCGAGGCTCGCCGGATCGAGCTCCGGATGGACCGTCTTGTCGGTAAGGCCCAAAGGATCGAGATCGGCGATCAGATGGCCGCGAATGCGGTAGGCGCGGATCAGCATCAGCGCGCGCAGGGAATCCTTGGTCGCTTGCAGGACGCCGCCAGCCTGTTCAACGACCGGCGCCGCGACGGAACTTTTCTCAATCTTGGCCTTGAGGTATTTTTCAGCCTGTGGCTCCAGCGACGACCAGTCGCCGTCGAGGGCGGCGGTCAGTTCGCCATTCACTCTGGGCGGCCAGTCCTTGCGCTCCCAGCTGGGGCCCTCAAAAGCGGGCGAAGCATCTGTTTCACGGTCGAAAAAAGCCCGCCAGTCTTCGCTCACAGAGCTGCGGTCGGCAGCATAACGGGCGTATTGCGCTTCGAGATATTGCGCGTTCGATCCCGAAAGAACCGTTTCGATTGCCGGCTTGCCTGACGCCGGTTGTGCGGGAGCGTCCCCGTCTTTGGCCATGACTCTGTCCGTCGTTACGCCTTGTGACGATAGCCCCTAGATACGCCAACTTGCGCGCGATTCAATCACTATCGGAGCGGTCCTTTAATGACAAAACCGTTTATTTTTTGAGAATTTCGAGAAGCGTGCGGCCCATGGCCGCCGGGGTCGGGGAAACGGCGATCCCGGCCGATTTCATGGCCTCGATTTTCGCCGCAGCCGTGTCGTCGGCGCCGGAGACGAGCGCTCCGGCGTGGCCCATGCGCCGGCCCGGCGGGGCCGTCACGCCGGCGATGAATCCCACGGTCGGTTTCTTGATCTTGTGGGACGCCAGAAACTTCGCCGCGTCGGCCTCGGCGGAGCCGCCGATCTCGCCGATCATGATGATGGAATGGGTCTCGTCGTCATGAAGGAACATGTCGAGAATTTCGATGAAATCGGTTCCCTTCACCGGGTCGCCGCCAATCCCGACGCAGGTCGACTGTCCTAATCCAGCCTGGGTGGTCTGGTGGACCGCCTCATAGGTGAGGGTCCCGGAGCGGGAAATGACGCCCACATGACCCTTGCGATGGATATGGCCGGGCATGATGCCGATCTTGCACTCGTCCGGCGTAATGACGCCAGGGCAGTTGGGCCCGACAAGCCTGGTCTTCGAGCCTTCGAGCGCCCGTTTCACCTTGACCATGTCGAGCACGGGAATGCCCTCGGTGATGCAGATCGCGAGCGGGATCTCAGCGTCGATAGCCTCGAGGATCGAATCTGCTGCGAACGGCGGCGGCACATAAATGACCGTGGCGTCGGCGCCGGTCTTTTCGCGCGCCTCGGCCACCGTGTCGAAGACCGGCAAGGTCTTGCCTTTTGCGGGCTCGCCCGCCTCCCAGACCTCGCCGCCTTTGCCCGGGGTCACGCCGCCAACCATCTTCGTCCCATAGGCGATCGCCTGCTCTGTATGGAACGTGCCGGTTTTGCCGGTAAGGCCCTGGCAGATGACCTTTGTGGTCTTGTCGATCAGGATGGACATGGGGCGAAAATCTCTTGCGGTGGAGGGAATTTGCGCCCTCTACTAACCAAGCCCCCGCCGGGCCGCAATGGCTGCAGCCGCTTTTCTCCGGAACTTTGGCTGATTGCATGTGTTGAGGGCAGGTTCCCACAACTGACGCTCCAAATGCATGAAAACAAGAACGCCTTGCTCGAAAGCGCCATGAGGGCGGGTTATGGCGCGCGGGGCTTCGTCTATCTCGTCATCGGCGCGCTCGCCGTCTTCGCCGCGGTCAATGGCGGCGAGGCGGAAGGCTCCACCGGCGCGCTCAACTATCTCTCGCGACAGCCTTTCGGCGTGGTCATGGTCAGTGCGGTTGCGGCCGGTCTTTTCGGTTACGCCCTCTGGCGGTTCGCCGACGCCGCGTTCGATCTCGATGACGAGGGTTCCGACGCGCGCGGGCTCGGCGCCCGGTTCGGTCAATTTCTCTCAGGCGCGAGCCACGCCTTTCTCGGCGCCACTGCGACCGCCATCGCTATCAAAGGCACCCAGTCCGAAGACAACAGCGCCGCCAACTGGAGCGCCGCCGTGATGGGCGAACCCATGGGGCGCATTCTCGTGATGGTCGCCGGCGGCGTGACGCTCGGCGTCGGCGTTTATCTTTTTTACAAATCGTGGAACGCAACTTATCGGCGCGAGATCAGACGCACCACATGGACTGAACGTTTGGCGCCGTTCGTGCGGTTCGGTCTCGTCGCGCACGGATTTGTTTTGCTGATCATCGGCGGCGCCATTCTTTACGCCGGCTGGTCCGTAAACCCTGAGCATGCAAAGGGCGTGGGCGAAGCGCTCGCTATTCTTGAAACGAGACCCTTCGGCCGCATTCTATTGGGCGTGACCGGCGCAGGCCTCGCCGCGTTTTCGATTTATTGTTTCGTACAGGCGCGTTACCGCCTTTCGCCGCAACTGCGCGCGGGCGACCTGCCGACGCTCGCGACCTAACGCCGCGCCGCGAAGCGAACGCGCCACGAAAATGTCATGAAACAGTCGCGCGCCCGCAACAATAAACCGTCAGATAGGCCGCGCTGAAAGCCTTTATGCTTTGAAGCCCCTCCCGACTTCGCCGCGCGGTTCACGCCGCGCGGCCTTTTTCTTTCAGAGGCTCACAGTTCCGGCAAATCCGTTTTGGTGCGTTCGGAAAGATGCTCTCCGGTGTTCACGGTTCCGGCGTTTTCAATCAGCATGATCCAGCATTCTTTTTCCGCCACCGGCATATGCTCGGCGCCGGCGGGCACAGTGATGAAGTCGCCCTCCTCCATCTCCACATCCCACTCTTTATCGCCGTCGCGAAAACGCATGGTGAACGCGCCTTTGACGACGAAAAATGCTTCGTCGATCCCGTCATGATGATGCCATTCGAAAGCGCCTTCGATTTTGGCGAGGCGCACGTCCTGGCCGTTGACGCGCGCAGCGATGTGCGGCGACCAGCATTCGTGGATGCGGTCGAAAGCGCGGGGAATGTTGATTTTGCGCAAGCGCGCCTCCTCTTCCGATGGAATATTACAACGCGCGACGATCGCGGAACGAATCGCAGGCGTGCTTGTTCGCAAAACGTCACAAAAACAAAGGAGGATCAGTATGCCGACAGCAACCGGACATACAACTGCTATTCGCGCCTCGCGCGTCATCGGCACGCCGGTCTACAACACCTCAGGCGACCAGATCGGCGAAATCGAAGACGTCATGCTCGACAAGACGACGAACAACATCATGTTCGGCGTCGTGGGCTTTGGCGGATTTCTCGGCCTCGGCGAGAAATATCATCCGATCCCCTGGGCGAGCCTCGACTATCAGAAGGAAAAGGGCGGCTATGTGGTGCCCTACACCAAGGAACAGCTTGAACAGGCTCCTTGCGACAACCTTCACGAGCTGACCGAAAATGACGGCCTCGGCGCCCGCGACGCCGCCTATGATTATTACAAGGCGGAGCGTTACTGGGTCTAAGCCCGACGTATTGGAAGCGATATTGCGCAGCGCCTTTCAAGGCGCTGCGTTTTTCATTTCAAAGGACGGCGCGCCCTGCGACAGCCTTTCAGCGAGCGCAGGGAGAACAACTTCAAGCTCGCGGCCAAGTTTCCAGGGCGGATTGACGATGACGACGCCCGAACCGGCGAGCCCGCCATCGGGCCGGGGCTTTCTCACATTCATCGTCGCCCACAGGCTTTTAACCTCCATCTCCCGCACGGCGTCCTTGATGCGGCGATCGAGGCCGTCGCCAGTCACCGGAAACCACAATACGAAGACGCCTGTGGCGAAGCGTTTCAATCCTTCGCTCAGCATCTGCAAGGCGCGATCGGCCTCATCGGTCTTCTCGTAAGGCGGGTCTATCAACACGAGCCCGCGGCGCTCCGGCGGCGGGAGCTGGCTTTTCAGAAACACCAGCGCATCGAGATTGGAAACGGCGACGCGTTTGTCGCGCGCATAGCGCGCGCTGAGCGTTTCATAATCGGCAGGATGCAGTTCGTTGAACCGCAGCTTGTCGGCGGGACGCAGCAAGAGACGCGCAATCTCCGGCGAGCCGGGATAATGTTTCAAAGCGCCGCCATCGTTTGCGGCAGAGACGCATTCACGCCAGGGCGCGAGCAAGGCTTCCGCTTCTTCCGCCAGCCCCGATTCCGTGATCTTCAGCGGCGCGCCGTCCGCGGAAAACAACCGCCCGACGCCCTCGCGCCATTCCAAAGTTTTTTCCGCTTCGACGCCTCCGAGATCGTATGAGCCGATACCGCCATGGGCGTCGTAAAACCGGAAAGGCGCGTCTTTCTGTTTCAAATGCTCGATGACGCGCGCCAGCGCCACATGTTTCAGAACATCCGCATGATTGCCGGCGTGATAGGCGTGACGGTAATTCATGGGCGCGCCCGCCTAGCCTCGCTCGGGCGCGGTTTTTTCGAAGTTCACGACACGCGAAATGAAGTCGTCCGGCAACGGGGTCTTGTTCTGGCTGATGGGGTCGGCATGAACGTAAACCAGCTTGCCCGTCGTCATAAGATCGCCGCCACGGAAGATCGCCGTTTCAATGGTCATGGATGTCCTGCCCAGCCGCGCGCAGCGCGCGCCGATCTCCAGCATCTCGTCGAACCGCGCTGACGATTTATAATCGGCCTCCGCATGGACGGTAAAGAAATCCATGGTCTTGTCGCCCTGCAGACCGACGGCGCGCAGCCACTCCGTCATGGCGACGTCGAAATAGAGAAAATAATTGACGTTGAAGACGATGCCCTGCGCGTCGCACTCGGCCCAGCGCACGCGGAGGGGGTGGAGGAGGGAGAACGCTGACTTATTCGGCACTTCGACTCTCTCGCATATCCTCAACCCACCAGCGCGGGACCGCGCCTAGAAAATGGGATATCAAATTTTCACTTTCGATGACTCCATAACTCATGACCATATTTTCATGGCCTTGGGGCGCCATAGTCAAAAAGGCAGCGCCGCCATTATCTTCATAACCTTCTTTGAGATTAATCAATCCGGGATTAACCCAAGTTATCTCCGAGGCATACGGTCGTTCCTCGAGCATGCTAATCATTTCTCTGGCCTCAATTACGGCAAGATGTTTTTCTTCATCGACATAACCGCGCAGAGCCGCAACCGCACATGCATGACCCGCGCGCTTCTCAGACCGAATCGGTGCGGACACCAGCCGTAGCCAAACAACACCTTCCCCTTTTATGAATTTATTCCATTCAGATGAGTCGTGGGTCTCATCTTGGGCAAGGGACTGTATTTCCCACCCGTCGCTTAGAGCATAATCCTGCACTTTGTCGGGCTGGAGGTCGGTCTGAATGCAACCCTGCTCAAACGCCTCAAAGAGCAAAAGCGCTTTTGCTTTAAAAGACATTGTGGCGACTTCCTCGGCTTTCGCCGAAATCGGAACCGCCGTGAGAATCAGACAGAGAACGAAGGCGCTTCTCAGAGACAGCACCCAATTCACCCCTGAACTGCAGCCACAACTTTCTGCGCTGCATCTTCAAGGTCGTCGGCGGGCGTGATCTTGAGGCCGGAGTTCGCGAGAATTTCCTTGCCCTTTTCGACATTGGTGCCTTCAAGGCGCACGACCAGCGGCACCTCTAGCCCCACTTCCTTCACCGCCGCGACGACGCCTTCGGCGATGACGTCGCAACGCATGATGCCGCCGAAAATATTGACGAGGATGCCTTCGACGCCGGGATCGGAGGTGATGATCTTGAACGCTTCGGTGACTTTCTCTTTCGTCGCGCCGCCGCCCACATCGAGGAAGTTCGCGGGCTCCGCGCCGTAATGCTTGATGATGTCCATGGTCGACATGGCGAGGCCGGCGCCGTTGACCATGCAGCCGATATTGCCGTCGAGCTTCACATAGGAAAGGTCGAATTCGGAGGCTTTGACCTCCGCCGGGTCTTCCTCGGTGATGTCGCGCAGCGCCAGAATATCGTCATGACGGAACAGCGCGTTCGGATCGAAACCCATCTTGGCGTCGAGCACCAGAAGATCGCCGGATTTCGTCACGATCAGCGGGTTGATTTCGAGAAGGCTCGCATCCTTTTCGACGAACGCCTTGTAAAGCGTCGGGATGAGCTTGCCGCATTGTTTGGCCGCGTTTCCGGAAAGGCCCAGCGCCTGCGCGATGCGGCGCGCATGATGCGGCATGCAGCCGGTCGCCGGATCGATCCGCACCGTGACGATTTTCTCCGGCGTTTCCTCGGCCACTTCCTCGATATTCATGCCGCCTTCGGTGGAGGCGATGAAGGCGATGCGGCCCGCCCCGCGATCGACGAGCGCCGAGAGGTAAAGCTCGTTCGCAATGTCGGAGCCGTTTTCGATGTAAATCGTGTTGACCTGTTTGCCCGCCGCGCCGGTCTGTTTGGTGACGAGGGTCGCGCCGAGCATTTCCTTCGCAAACTTCGCCGCTTCCGCCGGCGATTTGGCGAGCCGGACGCCGCCGCCCTCGCCGGCGGAGGCTTCCTTGAACTTGCCCTTGCCGCGCCCGCCCGCATGGATCTGCGCCTTCACCACATAGAGGGGACCCGGGAGCTCTTTCGCCGCAGCTTCCGCCTTCGACGCGTCCTGCACCACGCGGCCTTCGGAAACCGGCGCGTCATAGGACTTAAGGACTTGTTTCGCCTGATATTCGTGAATGTTCATGAGATCGCGGGCTCCAGGGCGGGAAAAGAGAGTGGCGGAAAGGACTTTCCCCGCCTTATAGCCGCGATCATCGCCAAGGCAACAAGGAGCTGATACGCGAGAGAGGCCTAGACCGCGCGGCGATCCTGCGCCGGTCGCCTCGCCGGTCTAGTTGGCGCCTCTCTCGGTCTCCCCCTGATGGGGAACATCGATGGTGATCGTGGTGCCGGTCGCCGCGCCGCTGTCCACGGACAGCTTGCCGCCGATGCCCTCGATCAGGGTTTTGACAATGCGCCCGCCAAGACTGTTGCCATTGGGCCAGCTTGCGCCCGCGGGCATGCCGACGCCGTCATCGGTGACCCTCAGACGAATAACGCCGCCAGAAAGCTGGCTGATGCGAACCTCCACGAGACCGCTCTCGCGGCCGGCAAAGCCGTGCTGCAGCGCATTGGTGAAGACTTCCGACGCGATCAGCCCCAGCCGCGCCGCGAATTCCACGCTCGTTTCGAAAGAGTCGGAATCCACATTGATGCGCACGCCCTCCTTGCCGCCGAGAAAGCCGATGGCCGAGACGATGCGGGTGATATAGGCGCCGAGCTGAATCTTCGTGGCGCGCACCGAGCCGACGCCGGCGTCGGTCATCTCCTGATAGAGGAGCTGCAGCGTCTCCACCCGGTTGGCGAGCGTCGAAAACTGCCCGCGCGCGTTTTCGGGCGTCTGCTCCGCCTGCATCCGGATCATGCTCACCACCATCTGGAGATGATTTTTCACCCGGTGCTGGACTTCGCGAAGCTGGTTGTCGGCGCTGACGATGTCAGGCTTCGTCGTTACTCTGCGCTGAACGCCAAGAAAATACGAAACGTCTCCCTTATCGTCCAAAATCGGAGAAATGAGGAGATGATTCATGAAGGTTTCGCCATCCGCGCGATAATTGAGAAGGTCGACCTCGATCTCCCGTTTATCTTTGATCGCGTTCGACAGCGCTTCGATTGTTCTCCTGTCCGTCTCCGGCCCCTGCAGGAAACGGCAATTGCGCCCAACCGCGGCGTCGCTGGCGTAACCTGTCAGCCTCTCAAAGGCCCGGTTCACATAGACGATGGGATTGTCTTCAAGGTTAGGATTGGTGACGACCATGGCGAGCGGCATCCGGTCGATCGAAATGCCGCGCACATCGCCTTGTTTGAGCAAATCATTCTTGTTGATTTCATCCATCGGTGGAAGTCCTAAGCTTTAAACTGTCGGCGTCCTTATCGATGTTTTCAAACAAACATCCGTCTAAAGAGTTCCGAAATGCGCGAAGCTACTCCCCGCGCGCCGTTTCGCAATACAACATATGTTAAATTCCGGAAAATATTAGGGGGCGCGCCCTAATCCGGTCAGAGTGCGAACACACCATCGCCGTATTCCCAATTATGTCGTATGCGGATGGAAAGCAGCCGAGATTGACGACTGCTAAAATGCGTTTTCCCGAATCGCCTTGAGAGACCGCTTTTGCCGGCCTTCTACATCGAAATTTTCCGGCGCCAGCCAGGCTTCAAAAGCGCATTTAACCGCCGGCCATTCCTTGTCGATCATGGAATACCATGCGGTGTCGCGGTTCTTTCCCTTGACGACCTGATCCTGACGGAAGACGCCCTCAAAGGAAAAGCCAAGCCGCAGGGCCGCGCGCTTGGAGGCTTCATTGGCGTTGTTGCATTTCCATTCGTAACGCCGGTAACCGAGATCGTCGAAAAGGTGCTTGGCCATGAGATACATCGCCTCCGTCGCGGCGGGCGTTTTCTGCAAGGCCTTGGAAAACACCACGCAGCCGACCTCGGCGGAGCCCGCCTCGGGACGGATGCGCATATAGCTCGCCATGCCGAGCGGCGCATCCGTGACCGCATCGCGGAAAAGCTGCGTTTTCCAGTTTTGTTGGGCGATGGCGGCGCTCATGGCCGCGCTGAACGCGTCTGCGTTTTGAAACGGGCCTATGGGAATGTAAGACCAAAGGCCGTCATTCGCCGATCCTCCGAGCACAGAGAAAAGCGCAGGCGCGCAATCCGGAAACACCGCCGGCTCAATGGCGACGTACCGCCCCCTGACCTTTTTCAGGTCCGGCGCCGGACATCCCCGCCAGTTTGACAGATCGCGCATGGCCTCATTCCTCGCGAGGGCATTGAGCGCAGGACGCCTGTAAAAGCAAGCAAAGAAAAACGGGCCGCCGGAAACGCCGGACGGCCCGAGTGGAGGGACTTTGCGTATTAGAAGATTAGAAGCGCATGCCGACGCCGATGCCAAACACGAAGGGATCGATGTCGACATCGACTTCGTTGACGAGCGCGCCGGTGGTCAGCGTCGCCGTCGTGTCGATGTCGATATATTTGACATCGGCGTTGAAGAAGACGCGGTCGGAGATCGGGATATCGAAACCGGCCTGCACCGCCCAGCCGAAGCTGTCATCCATTGACACGCTCGTCGCGCCAATAGCATCGGTCAGCGCCGGCTTGGCGTCTTCAGAGTAAAAGATCGTGTAGTTGATCCCGGCGCCCACATAAGGACGGATCGCGGCGTCCGGCGCGAAGTGATATTGCAGCGTCAGGGTCGGCGGCAGGACCATGGCGTCGACAATCTCGCCCAGGGGCGCCAGCGCATCCTCGCCCGACACGTCATGCGGGCTCGTCGCGAGGATCAGCTCAACGCCGATATTGTTGGTGACGAAATAGGTGAAGTCGAGTTCCGGCACGATGGCGTCATCGACGGAAACCGTTCCCGTGGGAAAGGCCGGCAGAACGGCGCCGGAATCTTCATTGGGCGCGACCATGATGCCGCGCAGACGGACAAGCCAGTCGCCCTGCTCCGCGGCGGCGGGGGCCGTCATGGCGGAAAGGATTGCGGCGGCGGAAAGTAGTGTTGAGCGCATGTCAAATGCCCCTCTTGTTTGCTTCGACGGGACATTGCGCGCGGACCGCGAAAAAAAATTGATCTGGGTCAGGAGCGACTGCGCAGAATGTCGCAATCACGCATTCATACCTATCGACCCCTCGTGCTTTCACCCTCATACTACGCAGAACTACTTAGGAGAAAATTGATGATTATCGTTTCAGGCAAGGCGAAATTGAAATCCGGGGCGCTGGCGAAGTTGCAAAAAGACATGGAGATGGTGATCGCCGCGACGAGGCAGGAAGCCGGCTGCATCGACTATTCCTACGGCGCCGACGTCACCGAGCCGGATACGATTGTCGTGCTTGAATATTGGGAGAGCTGGGAGGCGCTGCTGGCCCATACGACACAACCGCATATGGGCGTATGGATGGCGAAGCTCGGCGAGGCCGGCGTCGTGGGCCAGACGATCCGTTTCATCGAAGCTGGCGAAGAACGCAATTTGATGGGTTAGAGCTGTTTCAGCAGATCCGCGGCGAAGACCGACAGCGTATCGTCGCGGGCGCCCATGATGACAATGCGATCGCCGGGTCTTGCGAGTCTTAAAAGCCGCGCGCCGCAATCGTCCCGCGTCGCCAGCGCTTCCGCCTTGCGGCCCGCAGCGACAATCCCCGCCGCAATATCCTTGCTGGAAACGGAGCGGTCCACCGTGCCGCCGAAATAAACCGGCTCCGGCATCAGGAGAATGTCGTCTTCCGAGAGATGGTCCGCGAAGGTCGCGATGAACTCGTTTTTCATGAGCCTTAAGGGGCCGAAACCATGAGGCTGGAACATCACCAGCAACCGGCCTGGAAATTCATGCAGGGTTTTAAGGCTCGCCGTGATCTTGTCCGGGTTGTGGCCGAAATCGTCGATCACCGTAACGCCTTTCGCTTCGCCTACAAATTCAAGGCGGCGTTTCACGCCTTCGAAATCGGCAAGCGCTTTGGCCGCGTCTTTCAACGACACGCCGCAAGCCGACGCGGCCGCCATCGCCGCGAGCGCATTCGACACATTGTGTCGGCCCGGCATTTTCAATGAGACGCGCGCGGATTCATCTTTCGTAACAACGTCGAAAGATACGCCGAAGGGCTGCGGCTCGATATTGTCTGCAAACAAGTCTGCGCTTTTGTCTTGCAGCGAATAGGTGAGCTTGCCGTCCTTGCGCACAGAGGCCAGCGCCGCCGTTTCGTCATTATCAAGATTGAGCACCGCCGTTTGCGCATGACCAATGAAGCCGCCGAACAGCGCGCGCAGTTCCTCCATCGATTTGTGGTCGAGGGAGATATTATTCAGCACAGAGACTTTCGGACGAAACATGGCGATGGAGCCATCGCTTTCGTCGACTTCGGAAACGAAAGCCTCGCCCTCGCCCACCAGCGCGCTGGCGAACAGCGCATCGGGCTTGACGAAATTCTTCATCACGGCGCCGTTCATCACGGTCGGCGACTTATCTGTCTTTTGGCCGGCGTGATGCAAAATCCAGCCGATCATGCCTGTGGTCGTCGACTTGCCGCTGGTCCCGGCGACGCCGATAGGGCATTCGGACTCATTGAAAAGCTGCGCGAGAAGTTCAGCGCGCGACAGCCGCGCGGCGCCCGCCGCCTTCGCCGCGGCGACGTCGGGCACCGTGTCCTCCACCGCCGCCGAAGCGACGAGGATTTGCGAGGGGCGGGTGACGCCGGAGCCGTCCTGGGCGTGGAGCGCGATGCCAAGGGAACGCAAATAGTCGAATTTCGCGCCGGTCCGGCCCTGATCGAGGGCCCGGTCCGAGCCCTCCACATGGGCCCCGCGCGCCTTGACGATCATCGCCAGCGGCAGCATGCCCGACCCGCCGATCCCGCAGAAAAAATAGTCTTTTGAGTCTGTCATTGCCGGATCGCTCTATCGGAAATTAAGAAATAAACAGTTGCCATGGGTTAGTTTCGGCCAAGAAGCCCGTTTCGCCCTCTTTCATCAAGCGTGTGCCCAATGAAATTGACCAGATTTTGGCCCGCCCTGATTTACGCACTCCCCGCTTTCATTGCGGCGATCATGCTCTCCGGCTGCGCTCCATCCGCAAGCGAGGCGATCACGCTGCATGTGAAGGTGACAGCGCACGCAGTTGCAGACGGCGTTCCCCGTGAAGGCTCAAGCGTTCTCGAGATCAAGCTGCGCCGCACGCCGAATTCCCTCTCAGGCATGGCTGCGCGGATGAAGCTGAGGGGCGAAGCCGTGATCCTCGATATGGGGCGCGGACGCACCGCCTATTTCCTGCTCAAGGATTACGTCCACGACATTCTCAATGGCTATGACGTGGCGCCCTCCGCGGGCAGTGTAGGCGAAACATCTTTTGACAAGCTGCGAGCCGCATCGGGCGTCATCGACGTGCCGCGCAAACAGTATCCCAAGATCGCGGCCTTTAAAGATGAAACGGACCCGACGACAGTATATGAAGTCAATCCGGACGATTTCGCCGCGGCGTTCTGGCCGGGCGTCGAACTGACAGGGCTGACGCTTGAATTGGTGGATGAACCAGTGACGGAAAAGATTGCGGCAAGATTATCTTGGCTCGAACCGACACGCGGCGGACGCTTAGTTCCAATTGAGGGCAACAGGGTCGCTACGAAAGACGCCAGCTTTGGGCAACTGACGAAACAGTCCGACTTTGTTACTTTAAGACTAGAATGACAAGCACCAAACATATCGCCATCGTCTGCCCCGGCGGGCCTCTCACGCGAGAACTCGCCCAGAAAACCGCCCAAATTGCGGCGGCGCGCTTTGGAGATTCGGTTTCTCTTCATTTCCATGAACAGTGTTTTTCCGTCGCGGGTCACTTCGCCGGGACCGACGCCGAACGCAGCGCCGCTTTTCTGGAAGTCGCCAACGACCCGAAATATGACGCCGTGTGGTTCGGACGCGGCGGCTATGGCGCCTGCCGTCTCGATGACGATCTCTTCGGCAAGCTGAACGAAGACGCGCGCGCCAAAACCTATTTCGGCTATTCGGACAACGGCTTTCTCCTGGCGCGGCTTTACAAGAAAAAAATCGGACGACAGGTTCATGGACCGATCGCGACGGATCTTAATCGCGAGGGCGGCGAAGAGGCGATTGCGCGAGCGCTTTCCTATCTTGTTCATGGCGACGCATCGGGTCTCGAACCGACGGTCAAAACCGGAAAGCCCTGCGCCGCCTTCAACATCACCGTGCTCGCGCATCTCGCGGGGACCAGTTGGGCGCCCGATCTCACCGGGCATGTGGTCATGCTCGAGGATGTGGGCGAATATCTTTACCGCACCGACCGCGCCATGTTTTCGATCATGAGCGACAGGAATATTCTGGGCGCGGCGGGGATCATGCTCGGGCGGTTGAGCGACGTGCCGGAAAACGACCGGCCCTTCGGATCGAGCGAGGAAGAGATCATTCAATATTGGTGCGCGCGCGCCGGCGTCCCCTATCTCGGCCGCGCCGATATCGGCCATGACGCGCAGAACAAAATCGTTCCTTTTGGCGTCACAGCCTCCGCCTGAAATCAGAGAACAAGTAGCGCAGCCGCGCCTGCGGCGATCATGGCGGCGAAGATGGCGCCGACGCGCAGGCCCAGCGGCTTGCCGCCTATAACGGACGCCATGCCGGCCTTCAGAACGATGTTCGACGCCGCCGCTATCATGATCGCATAGGCGGCGGCGCCCATGCCGATCTCGCCGCCGGAGGCCTTACGGCCTGCGATCAGGGTGATGGCGTCCACATCGGCGAGCCCTGAAATCAGCGCCACCAGCATCAGGCCCGACTGGCCGAACTGTTCCGCGCCGAAACTCGCCGCCACAGAGATTACCGCCAGCAACGCGGCGAAGATCAGCGCCGGCTTGATCTCCATGGGGTTGCCGAGGTCGAGTTCGGCTTCTTCGGCCATAGGCTCCCGGCCGCGCCGGAGCCACAAGACGCCCGCGCCCCCGGCCAGCGCCGCCGCAACCAGGCCCGGCGCCAGCGCCACCAACACGTCGCGAGCGAGCGCCGCCACGAGCACGCCGATGCGGATCAACATCATCACATTGGCGGCGACGATCCCCGCGGCAAGCTCGCCCGCCGACACGCCGCTTTTCGCAAACCGAGACAAGGAGAGCGTCGTCGCTGTCGAGGAGGCGAGACCGCCGACAAAGCCGGTGAGCAAGACGCCGCGGCCGGAGCCTGCGAGTTTGATGAGCCAGTAGCCGAGGAAAGACAGCCCGCTGATGAACACCACCATCAGCCAGATGTCGCGCAGGTTCAGCGCATCGTAGGGCCCGAAAGCCTCGTCGGGGAGGACCGGCAGGATGATGACCGAAATCGCGAGCAAACGAAGGGCGGCGTAAAGCTCTTCCTCGGTGAGCGCGGTCGCCCAGCGCTGCACGCTTTGCTTGATCGAAAGGATGATCGCTGTCGAAACGCCGCCGATCGCCGCTTCCATAACGTGGCCGCGCACGGCGGCGAGGCCCAACAGGAAGGTCAGCAACAGCGCGATCTCCGTGGTGCCGCCCGCGCCCGGCTTTTCGCGCGCTGTCGCCCAGTAGGCGACGGCGGTGAGCCCCGCGAGGGAAAACAGCATGAGGGACGGCAGGATCAGCCCCTCATCCACAAGTCCCGAAAGCCCGCCGGCGAGCGCCGTCAGGGAAAAGGTCCGGGCCCCGGCGAAAGTGTGCTGGCGCGCCTCTTCCGCATGGGAGTGCTCGCGCTCGAAACCAATGAGGAAGCCGATGGCGAGCGCAACCGCCAGATGAACGAGATCGGTCATCATGGGATCGCTGGCGAAATCGGGCATCAAATCTCCTGGGCCGGAAAGCAGTCGGCAAAGAAACACGTCTTATAGCCTGACTGATCCTTTATTGACATTTTTTCTCTGGAAATCCGGCTCATTCCGGCGCAAAAGCCCACCGCCGCAAGGCTGGGTTGACATTATCGGCTCAGCGTCGTTTTTCGCGGCCCGTTAACTGGAGTCACCCCATGGAAGTCAACGTCGCGGTTGTCGGCGCCACCGGCAATGTCGGCCAGGAAATGCTGGCCATTCTCGAAGAACGCCTGTTTCCGGCGAAGGACGTCTTCGCCATCGCCTCGCGCCAGTCGATTGGCCGCGAAGTCTCCTATGGCGACCGAACGTTGAAATGCCAGGATCTCGAACAGTTCGATTTCTCCAAGGCCGATATCGTGCTGATGGCGGCGGGCGGTTCCGTGGCGAAGGAATGGGCGCCGAAGATCGCCAAGACCGGCGCCATCGTCATCGACAACTCGTCGCATTTTCGCATGGATCCCGACGTGCCGCTGATCGTGCCGGAAGTGAACGCCGATGCGGTCGCGGGCGCGCGCAAGAAAAATATCATCGCCAATCCGAACTGCTCGACAGCGCAACTCGTGGTCGCCCTGAAGCCCTTGCATGACGCAGCGACGATCAAGCGCGTCGTCGTCTCGACCTATCAGTCGACGTCTGGCGCCGGCAAGGAAGCCATGGACGAACTCTTCAATCAGACGAAAGGGATTTTCGTCAACGATTCGCCCAGCCCATCGAAATTCACCAAGCAGATCGCCTTCAACGTCATTCCCCATATCGACGTCTTCATGGAAGACGGCTTCACGAAAGAGGAATGGAAGATGGTCGCGGAGACGAAGAAGATCCTCGATCCGAAGATCAAGCTGACGGCGACCTGCGTGCGCGTGCCGGTTTTTGTCGGCCATTCCGAGGCGGTGAATGTGGAATTCGAACGTCCGATCTCCGACGACGAAGCGCGGGAAATCCTGCGCGAGTCACCGGGGATCCTTGTGGTCGATAAACGCGAAGACGGCGGCTATGTGACGCCGGTCGAAAGCGTCGGCGAGTTCGCCACCTTCGTCAGCCGCATCCGTGTCGATCCGACGGTGGAGAATGGCCTCGCCTTTTGGTGCGTCTCCGACAATCTCCGCAAAGGCGCGGCGCTGAACGCGGTCCAGATCGCCGAGCTCCTCCTCAACCGGGGCATGCTGCAACAGGCGGCGTAGCTTCACGCTTTCGCTGAAGCGCACAATGAATTAGGCTTCGCTCATGCGAAGCCTTTTTCTTTTGTGCGCTCTTATTCTGATGTCCCTCGCCTCGCCCGCCGTAGCGCAGGCGCCCTCAGGATATGCGGAAATCTATGATGCGCCGACAAAAGTGAATCTCGGCGGACGGCCGGTTGTCGCGGACATTGAATTTCATGAGAAAACCGCCGGCGGCGAAACCCGCCTCGCCCTTGTCACCGACGTCACGAAGTTCGTGGTTGAGACGCAGACAGATCTCAAAAACTGGATCGCCAACCGCCGCAGCGATTGCGGCGAGCGCTGGGCCTCTGGCGAGCCGCGCATCCGCTTTCCCGAAGGCGCCATCCGTTTTTCAATCTATCTCGAAATCGAATACTGGTCCTGCGGCTGGAACGGCCAAGGCGACCCAACGCGTCTTGCCCAGGAAACCGGTAACGTTGACGTGACCCTCATCCCTTATGTGGAGAATGGAAAGCTGCAGGCCCGGCTCGGCGCCTTCACCCTTTCCGAACAGACCGGCCTTTCGAAATATCTGCCGCTCGAATTCGTCGTGCGCCGCGCGCTGGAGCAGGAGCTCGCGAAGCTCAACGAGAATCCGAAATTTTATCGCGCGCCGCAGCCGCTTTTTGACGAAAACTTCGTGTACGAAAGCATTTCGGCGGCGGAGACGAAAGACGACCGCATCGTCATCACCGCGCTTTACAAAGGCCCCGCCTCTAACCCCGCCCGTGAGCGCATCCTGCGAAAATTGCGCGACGACGGAATCACCCAATAGGTTTTCTCTTCAGCTCTGCAAAAGAATTGCGCAGCGGAAGCCTTGCGCCATAGCGAGGCGAGTTCCATAGCCAGATGAGCCGCAAGTTTCGGGCGGCGTTTCACCGCCGCTTCCTGCAATCTGAGCTTTTAACGGGACTTCCATGTCAGACCGCACGGAAAACACCACAGACGACAGCGCATTGAGGCTCGGCCTCATCTGCGGCGTCTTCGCCTATGGCATGTGGGGGCTGTTGCCGGTGTATCTGAAAGCGCTCGGCGACGTCGACCCCATGGAAATCGTCGGTCATCGGATTTTATGGTCGGTTCCGTTCGGCGCGCTTATCCTCACCTTCCGCAAGCAGTGGCGCGAAACCCTGAAAGCCTTCGCCTCGCCGCGGATGCTCATGCTTCTCGGTTTTTCCGCCTCCGTCATCGCCGCGAACTGGCTGCTTTATGTGTGGGCCGTCGCCAATGAGCGCGTCTTACAGGCGAGCCTCGGCTATTACATCAACCCGCTGATGTTCGTCGCCGCCGGGGTATTCGTCCTGAAAGAAAAACTCAACCGCGCGCAACTTACCGCCGTCGCGCTCGCCGCACTGGGCGTCGCGGTCCTGACCTTCGGCGCGGGTGTTTTCCCGTGGGTGTCGCTTCTGCTCGCGATTTCCTTCACCGCCTATGGCTATGTGCGCAAGATGCTCGATGTCGGCGGCATGCCGGGGCTTTTTATCGAAACCGCGCTGCTCTCGCCCTTCGCATTTCTGTTTCTCTTATGGTTTTCGAACGCGAGCGGCCTCGCCTTCGGGCAGGGCGATATGGGGCTTGATGCGCTCTTGATCCTCGCCGGGCCGGTGACGGTCGTTCCGTTGCTCCTCTTTGCGCTCGCCGCAAGGCGCCTGCGGTTTTCAACCCTCGGCTTCCTGCAATATATCGGCCCCACGGGACAGTTCATTCTCGGACTTTATTACGGCGAACCGTTCACGCCTTTTCATGCAGTCTGCTTCGGCCTGATCTGGACGGCGCTCGCCATCTTCAGCCTCGACGCCGTCCGTGCAAACCGCAAGATGCGCATCGCCGCCCGGCAACCCGCCTAACCGACGCGCTTCAGGGTTCCGGAAAAACTCATCAGCGTTTCGCCATTGGCGGTGACGAGCCCGCGCGCAAACAGCATCTTGCGCCCGGCCTTCACCATCTCGCCCGTCGCTTCAATGAAGCAGCCAACGGGACCGGCGCTCAAAAACTCGGCGTTGAGCGTTATGGTGACGCCTTTGAAGACGCCGATTTCCCGGCGGCAAATATCCCAGAGGGCCATGTCGGCGAGCGTCAACAGCGCGCCGCCATGAATGATGCCGCCCATATTCGCGTGATGAGATTCCGAAAAAAATCCGACGCCCGCCGGGCCGCCCTCTTTGCGGAAGTAAAACGGGCCTGCGTGACCGCTGAAGGTTTCGCGATGGGACTGTAATGTCCAACCCTCAGGAACGGCGCGGGATGCGAGGTCTTTGTCCGTGTTCATGGTCTCGTGATTAGCCCATCGCGCCTTATACGCAAATGCTTTCCGGCGCCTTCGACCCCCTCTGACATTTCCCCTTGATGGGAATGGCGCCCGCACTCATGCTCATCCCATGACAGATTTTCCGGCGCCCCGATCCCTTAAGGCAGGCGAAACAAATCTCGCCATTTACGAAGCGAATGGCGATCCTGAAGGGAGGCGCCCGCCGGTTCTTTTCATCCATGGCTGGCCGGAAATCGCCTATTCCTGGAAAAACCAGCTCGCCGAGTTCGCCGACGCCGGCTTTCGCGCCATTGCTGTCGATCTCAAAGGCTTCGGCCGCTCCGACGCGCCGAAAGACCCGGCGCTTTACGGCGCGGGTGAGATGACCGGCGACTTCGCGGCGCTCCTCGATGCGCTCGGGATCGATAAAGCGATTTTCTGCGGCCATGACTGGGGCGGCGCCCTCGTCTGGTCCATGGGCCAGCTGCATCCGAAGCGAGTCGCAGGTATCATCGGCCTGTGCACGCCCTTGCATCCGCGCCCGCCCGTGCCGCCGCTTCAGATCATCGAAAAGCGCTTCGGCCCGAAGCATTACTTCATCCAGTTTCAGGAGCGCGATGCGCCTGAGAGATTGTTTGAAACCGATCTCGACCGGTTCTTTCACTTGATGTTCCGCGCGCCGGCGCCGAAAGAAAAACAGGCCGCGCTCCTTCCCCATGTCTACGACCTGCCGGGGCGCTTTCGCGACGGTCCTGCGCCATCGAAGGACAACGCCATTATTCCGGAGGCGGATATTCAGGTTTATGTGGAAGCCTATAAACGCAGCGGCTTTCACGGCGGGATCAATCTTTACCGCAACATCGACTGGAACTGGCGCCTGATGGAAGGACGCGACGAAACCATCGCCGCGCCGTCCTTGTGGATCGGGGCGGAACTCGATCTTTTTCTGCCGCCCGAGACGTCAGACGGGATGGAAAAACTTGTTCCCGATCTTGAAAAGCATGTCATCGACGGCTGCGGCCATTGGCTGATGTGGGAGAAGCCGCAAGAGGCGAATGCGCTCATGCTCGACTGGCTGAAACGGCGCTTTTCAGTCTAATTTGAAAGAGTTTCACGGCGAGCTTTGAGATAAAATCCGCGTGAACGGCTAAACTTTCGCTCACCCGCGCCTGCCACGATTTCGCCATACAGGGAAAGAAATGGAGGGTCGCGTGAATACAATTGCAATGATCGTGGGAGCGACGATGGCGATGGGATCGGCCCCGGCGGCGGCGGGCGCAGCAGATCAACAATCCTTCATGCGCGCTGAGCCGCGCGCGCTGGCGGCGTTTTCCGTCGCCGCGAAGCGCGTCGAAGTCGCAGCGGTGACGCGACGCGCGCGCGCCGATACGCCGCTTCGCCGGGAGCATCTGGAGGAAAGCCTCAATATGGCGAAGGTGATGCCCGGCTATCCGCAGCCGGCTTTCGTCAGTCTCGATTTTCGCCTTAAATTTTAATCAAAGAGACGCATAAACCGCATCAAGCAATCTCACCGCGCGCGGATCGCCCACCAGATAAGGCGACATCTTGTTCATCACATAAGCCGCGGTGAGATTATTTTCCGGGTCCGCGACAACACATGAACCGCCGAAACCGGCGTGACCGAATGCGTTTTCATTGGGCCCGAAATGGCGGTTGATGTTGCGCATCAAACCAGCGCTCCACGATAAATGAAACGGCAGCACGAGATCGTCGCCGCGAATGCGCTCGGCGAGGGCGGCGTCGATCGCATCGCCGCTCAGCACCGCCGCGCCGGAAACATCGCGGCCTTCATTCGCCAGCGGATGAACGATTTTCGCGAGCGAAAGCGCATCCGCATGCATGTTTGAGGCGGGCAACTCCGCCGCCATCCATGCCTCGCGGCTGACTTTCCCCGGCGCCGACCACGGCTTCAGAAACGCCGCCTGCTTGTATTCATTCATGGCCCCGAGATCCGGCGCCTTGGGCGGTTTCGGCATATAGGCCGCGCGGGCCGCCTCATCGGCGTTCATGCCGCAGAAAAGATTGAGATCGTGCTCACCTGCTAGTTTGGCGACCAAGGCGCCGACGCTTTTTCCGGTCGTCCGGCGCAGGATTTCCTCCGCGATGAAACCGACCGTCTGCGGGTGGTAGCCATTGGCCGTACCCGGCGTCCACAGCGGCGCCATCGCCGCGAGCTTGGCGCAGATCGCGTCCCAGTCGAGCCAGGTTTCAGGCGGCATCTCCTCCGGAAAACCGCACAGCCCGGCCTGATGGGAGAGCGCCTCGGCGACCGTGATCTTTTCCTTCCCGGCGGCGGCGAATTCCGGCCAGTATTGCGCAACCGGCGCATCGTAATCGACGAGACCTTCCGAGGCGGCGCGGGCCATCAGAAACGCCGTCACCGCCTTGCCGCTCGAATAGATGCAGGCGAGCGTGTCTTCGCGCCAATGGGTTTCTTTCGCGCGGTCCGAAAAGCCGCCGCGAATGTCGATCACAGTTTCGCCGCCAATCACGACGGCGAAAGACGCGCCGAGTTCCAGCCCATCCTCAAAATTTTGCGCAAAGGCGTCGCCGACGCTTACAAAAACAGGATCGAGTTCGCCGGCGGCGCCGGCGATACGAGAATCTGCCCAATTGTTCACGCTTAGCGGCCGAAGGCGCAGGAAAGGCCGGCGGCGGCGATGGCGGCCGCGGCGCGCGCATTGTCTATATTCAGAAGCGCGTCGTAATTTTCGCCGTCAGAAGACGCTTCGTTCACATCGCCGAGGAAATCCGCAACGTCGTTCAGGTCGCTGCGGTCGAGACGATTATCGAGTTCACCGGCCATGCATTCTGCCTTGCGTTCGGAAAGTCCAATTTCCACGAGCCGGTTCTCAATGCGCGCCCGCGGCGAGATGGTCGCACAGGCGCCGAGCGACAGCGCCGCGATCAGCAATATGGATTTCTTCAGCATCGTTTCCTCCCTCACTTCGGCGAAAACCCTAGAGCGTTTGGCCTTGCGGCGCTAGCCGCGCTTTAGGCCGCGCTGGTCGAGACGCCAGACCAGCGCATCGATGCGGTCCTGTCCGAAAAACGGTTCGCCATCGAGCACCATCAGAGGAACACCCCAATGATGAACCAGTTGCGCCGCTTCATTAGCTTCGATCGCCTCGGCTATTATCGTTTCATTTTCCGACGCCCAGCTTTCAAGCGCCGCGAGATCGAGGCCTGCTTCTCCCGCCGCTTCGGCAAGGGACTTGTCGTCGGACCAGGGCTCGCCGGTCCAGATGCGGCGTGATGCGGCGCGGGCGAAATCGAGGCCCTTTCTGCTCTCCTCCGCCGCGATCCCAAGCCGCATGAGCCGGTCCATCAGCGGCTGCTCCGGCGCGACCTTGCCCGAGCCCATATCCATATCGATAGGGTCGGGCTGCGGCAGACCGAAAGGCAGGCCCAGCCGTTCAGCCTCGCGCGGGAAATCGCGCAGGAGATAGGGAACGAACTGCTTGCGGCCCCGTTCAAAGAAGTCAGGCTCACGCATGGCGAGCGGGCGCACCGGGCGAAATCTCGCCTCGACATCGTAGTCGTCCCTGATGGCGCAGAGCCGCTCCGTCGCGAGATAGGAATAGGGGCTGCGGAACGACCAGTAGATTTCGAGAACCGCCATATTGAATTTCCCCGCCCCCTCGCTTATTTCCGCCGCCTGTTTGCAAGAGCCTTTGCGTCAGGCTTGATTGCACCATCACCGGCGGCCCGCTATCGGGTCAAGCGCCCCGCTCACAAACGGCGGTAATCAGACGTTCCCAGGAGACAAAACATGGCCCGCACGCTCCGCCTCGCCGTTTTGCAAGCCGCCTTCGGCGAGGATATGACGGCGAACATCAGAACGGTTGAAAAGCTGATCCGCGACGCGGCGAAAGACGGCGCGCAGGTGATCCTGCCGCCGGAGCTGTTTCAGGGCCCCTATTTCTGCAAGACCGAAGACACGGTTCATTTCACCACCGCTTATCCGTGGCAGGAGCATCCCGCGGTGACGGCGCTGGCGCCGCTCGCGAAAGAGCTCGGCGTCGTCCTCCCGATCTCCATCTTCGAACGCGATGGACAGGAATATTACAACAGCCTCGTTACGGTGGACGCCGATGGCGAACTCCTCGGGCTTTACCGCAAAAGCCATATCCCTGACGGGCCCGGTTACGAGGAGAAGTTCTATTTCCGGCCCGGGGACACCGGCTTCAAAGTCTGGTCGACGAAATTCGGCCGCCTCGGCGTCGGCATTTGTTGGGACCAGTGGTTCCCGGAAGCGGCGCGCGCGATGATGCTTATGGGCGCGGAAGTGTTGTTCTATCCCACCGCCATCGGCTCGGAGCCGGAAAATCCAGGCCTCGACACCCGCGATCGCTGGCGGCGCGCCATGACCGGTCACGCGGTCTCCAACGTTGTTCCCGTGGCGGCGGCGAACCGCATCGGCGACGAAGACGGACAGATCTTTTACGGCTCGTCTTTCATTGTCGATGATGGCGGCGATTTCATCGCCGATATGTCGCGGAGTGAAGAAGGCTTCGCCGCCGCGACGGTCGATCTCGACCATCTCGACGAGCGCCGCGCAAGCTGGGGCTTTTTCCGCGACCGCCGCCCGGAGCTTTACGGCAAGCTCACCGGAAACCGCTAAGCGCGCTTTTGCGCAAGACGCGCTTCGTCGTCAGGTTCTAGCTTCCAGGCCGCCGCATCGATATCGAGATCGGCGTAATCCGCCGGATCGAAGACGGGCTTTATCCCTTTTTTCCGCTGAGCGTCGAAATCGCGCATGATGCGCAGCCCGATGGGGAACAACAGCACCAGCGCAAAGAGGTTTACGAGCGCCAGCAATCCCATGGCGGCGTCCGCGAACCCGAAAGCGGCGCTGAGGTCTAAATTGGAGCCGATCAGCACGAACCCCAGCGTCGCAATGCGAAACGCCGTGAACACGATCTTGTTTTCATGAATGAAGAAATCGAGCGCGTTCTCGCCGAGAAAATAATTATACATGATCGACGAGAAGACGAAGAGCATCAGCGCCGTCGCCACAAACTCGTCCGCCCAGCCGCCCACATGGGCCGCCAGCGCCGTCTGCGTCAGGATCACGCCGTCGACATTAGAGTCGGTGAAATCAACGCCTGAAAGAAGGATGATCGATGCGGTGCAGGTACAGATAATCAGCGTGTCGATAAAGACCGAAAACGCCTGCACGACGCCCTGCTGGCCCGGATGCGCCACATAGGCGACAGCGGCGACATTCGGCGCCGAGCCAAGACCGGCTTCATTTGAGAAAAGCCCGCGGCGGATGCCCTGTGTCAGCGCGGCGCCGATGCCGCCGGCGACAGCCTCGTTCAAGCCGAAGGCGCTTTCGACGATGAGGCCGAGCGCATCCGGCACGTCCGTAATGCGCGTCGCGAGGATAAACAGCACAAGGCCGATATAGCTGAGCGCCATCACCGGCACGACGATCTCCACGACGCGGGTGATGCGCCGGACGCCGCCGAAGATGACGAGCCCCACAAACGCCGCCAGCACGACGCCGACGATGCGCGGATCGAAGCCGAAGGCGCCGCTCACCGATGTCGAGACGGCATAGCTTTGCAGGACGTTGAAGGCGAAGCCGAATGCGACGAGGAGCAGGATCGAATAGAGGCCCGCCAGGACCGGCGCCAATGGACCGAGGCGTTTCTTCAATCCGTGCTGGATGTAAAATGCCGGCCCGCCGCGGAAATCGCCGGAAGGCTCCTGGCGCTTGAAAAGCTGGGCGAGCGAACATTCGAAAAAGCTCGTCGCCATGCCGACAATGCCGACGAGCCACATCCAGAAGACGGCGCCAGGGCCGCCAAGGGTGATGGCCACCGCGACGCC
This sequence comes from Hyphococcus sp., assembly GCF_965267305.1. Lineage (GTDB taxonomy): Bacteria > Pseudomonadota > Alphaproteobacteria > Caulobacterales > Parvularculaceae > Hyphococcus. The sequence goes on from NZ_OZ253945.1 coordinate 2,375,699, forward strand.
CGCGATGTTGCCGGCGCCGACGCGGCCGGCCACCGACAAGGCCAGCGCCTGAAAGGATGACGGGTGATCGGCCTTATGCTTGAAGGCCTCGCGAAAAATCCCGAACATTTCGGCGAAATGCCGAAACTGCACGAAACGCGAGCGAAGGGTGAACCACAATCCGACAGGGATCAGGACGAAAATTAAAACCTTGCCCCAAAGCAAGGCGTTGAGCGATGCGATCATGACTCTCGCTTGGGTTGTCTTCAGCCACGGGCGGGAAAGACGAACCTAGCGAAGGCGCCTGCAAATGTCGAATTTGGCGGAAAGCCTAGTCTTTCTTGACGAAAGTCACGGCGAAAAGCGGCTCGGCGTCAAACAGATCCTTCGGCGCTTCCATGCCTTCGATCATCTTGAAGGTCCGCGGCGTGATGGAGCCTTCCATGCGATATCCCTTTTCCGCCATCTTGCCGCGGTGAAACTCAAGCGCGGCCGCCGTGAACTCGCGGGCGATGATGGTGATGCGTTCGGGATCGTTGGACATGGGAGCCTTCTGTTTGTTCGTGATTTGAACTGTCACAATTTTGCGCCGAATATGGCCGCGCCGCCCGTCCTTGTCCACACCGCCGGACACGCTGCAACGAGAGAAAGTCTCTTAAATAGGGGGAGCCCATGACCACGCGGCATATTCTGTCCATTGACGGCGGCGGAGTGCGCGCCATCGTGGCGGCCATTGTGCTTGACGCCCTCGACGCCGAGTTCAAGGCCGTGGGGAAGACATGCTCCGTGGGGGACTGTTTCGACCTGATCGCCGGCACGTCGAGCGGCTCCTTCGTCGCCGCCGCCCTCGCCCTGCCCCGGCCCGATGGAGGACGAGGGCCCGCGCCGGCGGAAATCGTGCGGTTTTTCGAGGAGACCTCGCGTCGCATCTTTCCGTCGCGATGGTTTTGCAACATTCCGGTCATCGGCCGCCTGCCGCAGCTTTTCGGTCCGCTTCACGATGCAAGCCGCCTCGGCGCCGTCCTGAAAGAACAATTCGGGGACGTCGTCTTCGCGAGCGCCCGGCGCAATCTTCTGATCCCCGCCTATTCCATCGATCCGCGCGACATTGTCCTGTTTCGCGGCGGGCCCGATTACAAAGACATGGAAGAATGCAAATGCTTCAGCATGATTTCCGTGCGGGACGCGATGATGGCGTCAAGCGCGGCGCCGACTTTCTTTCCGCCGCACCGCGTTGAAACGCCGGACCGTTCTCAAAGCTGGACCGCAATCGACGGCGCCGTTTATCTCAACGACCCGTCCATGACGGCGGTCGCAGAAGCCGCGCGGCTTTTCCCAGGCGACGACATTCACGTCATCTCTCTTGGCACAGGCCGCCAGACGCGGAATTACCCCTTTGAAAAAGCCAAGGGCTGGGGGTTCTCGGAATGGATATCACCGGCGGGAAAATTCCGCACACCCCTTATTTCCGCCATCCATGACGGGCAGGCGCGCGCCGTCAGCCGGCAGCTTCATTATCTGCTCGACGACAAATATGTCCGCTTCGATTACCGCCTCGAAAAAGGGCGCGGCTCGGACCGCATCGACGACGCCTCGAAAGGAAACATCGCCCGCCTGACGCGCGGCGCGCTCGAAATGGTCGAGGAGATGCGGCCACAATTGCGCGCCCTCGCGGAGGAATTAAAGCCTGTTTGAGGCCTTGCGGGAAAAGGTAAGAGACCAGCGCCCGCATTTACCCTTTGCCATGGAAGCCGCAGTATGGTGGCCGCCGGGGCGAGCGTTCAGTCATGGCGAAGCCGGATATGTCCTTGTTTAAAAGCGTTTTTTTCCTTTTTATGCTGAGCCTCGGCCTTGCCGCCTGCGGCGGCGGAGGCGGCGGGGCGGTTCCGTCCCCCATGACCCCGGCGCCGGCCCCGCCTCCGCCACCCGCCCCTGCGCCTGTGAATTACGACACGGCGGAATACCGGAACCAGCCGGCGCTCGACCGCATCGGCGCCATCGCCGCCTATGAAAGAGATGCGCAAGGCGCAGGCGTCATCATCTCGGTCATCGACACCGGCATCGACGACGATCATCCGGAATTTTTGGGCCGCATTCATCCGCAAAGCGCCGATCTTTTGATTGCGGGCGTTGTGGCGCCGGGAGACGTGCGCGCCGGCGGCCCGGACCTTTTCGATTACGACGATCACGGCACGCCGGTCGCCAGCATCATCGCCGCGGCGCGAAACGGCGCCGGCATCCATGGCGTTGCACCTGAAGCAACGCTGCTCATCTATCGCGTCGACGACGACAGCATGGATGACAACTCGCTGCTCGGAAACGCCATCGGCGAAGCGGTAAGCCGGTCCGCCAGTCTCAGCGCGGGCGTCGTCAACATGTCTTTCGGCACGGACGAGCCGGCGGCGCGGCCGCAATTCGCAGGCGATTTCACAACGCTGAAAAACGCCGATGTGGTCGCTGTCGTAGCCGCCGGCAATGACGGCGACGCCAACCCGGACGAGTCGGCGCTAGGCGCGCTTGACGTCGCCGGAGAGCCGAATGTGATCATCGCCGGATCAGTTGATGCGGCGAACAATATTTCAAGCTTCTCCGATCGCGCCGGGATTGCAGCCGATATTTATCTCGTCGCGCCGGGCGAGTTTCTGCGCGGCGTCGTTCCGAACGGGACGGCGTCGCAAACGCGCTCTTTTTCCGGCACCAGCGCCGCGACGCCGGTCATCACCGGCGCTGTCGCGCTTGTCCGTTCGCTCTGGCCGGCGCTGGACGCCGAAACAGTCGTGGAAATCCTGCTTGCAACCGCGACGGATCTCGGCGCCCCAGGCACGGATCCGATTTACGGCCGCGGGCTCTTGAATCTCGCCGCCGCGACCAGCCCCATGAACGGCGTCTCCACCTCCAGCATTTCAGGCTCGGAAGTCGACCCGGCAGCGATGGGCGGGACCCTGTCCGGCGTCTATGGATCATCGCTTTCGGAACTCGGCGACATCGTCGTCCTCGACGGCTATGGCCGCGACTTCCGCCTGTCCTTGTCATCGCTCGTCGCGCAATCGGCGCCGGATAGCTTCGATCTCGAAAGCCGCTACAGCCCGTTCGACCAACACCGCTATTCGGCGATGACGCTTGACCGAAATTGGTCGCTGCAAATGCGCCTCACTTCGCGCGACCGGTCGCAGCGCTCGCTCATCGACCACCAGATCGCATTCGGCGGCGCGTCTTCACGCAGCGACGCGCGCGCAGAAGAGTCGATCGGCTTCGCCTTCTCGGGCGCCATCAATGAAGAAACGCATCTCATCGCGGCGCAAGGCTTCTCGGCCGCCGCCGTCGACCGCATGGCGGTCCCGTCCCGGGCGACGCCTTTCTTGAGCGACAGCGCCTTTAACGACGCCTATCTGCCGCGCAGCGCCGACGCCGTCACCTCGATGATGCAATTTTCGCCGGCGAAAAACATCACCGCCGACCTGATGATGACGGCCGGCGGCGACCGCGATCTGACGCTTGAGACGGCGCTTTATGACGACGGGCTTCCCATGGATAACCCGGATGTCTTCGTTCTGCGCGGCGGCGTCAATGTCGCCTTTGGCGATACAATCCTGCGCTTCGAACAGGGGATGCGCCAGGAACAAGGCGGCGTTTTCAATGCGCGCTTCGGCGGCGACATGAACGCCACAACGGTCTATTCCGCCATCGAAGGCGTCTGGTCCCCCGCGCCGCTCTGGCGGCTGCAGGGCCGCATCGCGGCAGGCCTGACCTTCGCCGACGCTTTCGGCTTCGAGGCGTTTGCGGAGAACGCACCGGTTCTCAAAACAACTCAGTTTTCCGCCGCCGTCAGCCGTCAAAAGCTTTTCGGCGAAGCGGATGCGCTGTGGCTCGGCGTCTCCCAGCCCTTGCAGATCGAGGCCGGCGCGCTGGAGCTCATGCTGCCAACGGCTTACGATCCCTATACGGAAGAGTTCTTCTACTCGCCGGTAACGGCTTCGCTCGCAGCCGCCGGACGGCGGCTCGATTTCGAGGCAGGCTATCGTCTGTTTTCAGACGAGAGCGGCGTCATCGACGTCAATCTCATGCACCAGACTTTCGGCGGCTATGACCTCGATGCGCAAACGACCGCGCTCCTGCGCGGCCGTTTCGATTTCTAGAGCGCTTCAGACGCCCCAGGCGTCCGCCGCTTTCTTGCCTGTTTAAGCGTTTGCAGCTTCCTTGCGGCGGGCCATCATCTTGTCGAAATTCGACCAGACGCCATCATCGCCATGCCACTCACCGCGGGTCGCCGCTTTTGAGTATTCCGTCGCGCGCGCCTCGAAGAAGTTGGCATGCTCGACACCGTTCAGAATTTCCGTCAGCCATGGCAGCGGATGTTTCTCGACGCCGTAAAGCTTCGGCAGTTCAAGCTGGCCGAGGCGCCAGTCGGCGATGTAGCGGATATATTGCTTGATATCCTCGGCGGTCATGCCTTGCACCGGGCCCATTTCAAAAGCGAGGTCGATGAACTTGTCTTCGAGCCCGACAACGGTGCGGCAGCATTCGACGATGTCGTCCGCGACTTGCTTGGTCACGCAGCCGGTCTCGCGCGCAAAGGCGTGATACATCCGGATCATGCCTTCGCAGTGAAGCGACTCGTCGCGGATCGACCAGGTCACGATCTGGCCCATGCCCTTCATCTTGTTGAAGCGCGGGAAATTCATCAGCATGGCGAAGGATGCGAATAACTGCAGCCCTTCGGTGAAGGCGCCGAACATCGCAAGCGTTCTCGCAATGTCTTCATGGCTGTCGACGCCGAATTTCTGCATGAAGTCATGCTTGTCGCGCATCGCCTGATATTCGAGAAACGCCGAGAATTCCGAATCAGGCATGCCGATGGTCTCAAGCAGCAGCGCATAGGCGGCCACATGGATCGTCTCCATGTTGGAGAACGCCGACAGCATCATCTTCACTTCGGTCGGTTTGAAGACGCGGGAATAGCGCTCCATGTAATTGTCGTTCACCTCGATGTCCGACTGGGTGAAGAAGCGGAAAATCTGGGTAAGGAGATTGCGCTCGCCGTCGTCGAGCTTGTTCGCCCAGTCCTTGCAGTCCTCGCCCAGCGGCACCTCCTCCGGCATCCAGTGGACCTGCTGCTGGCGCTTCCAGAAATCGTAAGCCCACGGATAGCGGAACGGCTTATAGGCGAAAGACGGGGTCATCAGGCCCGGCAAATCGGCGGCGGCGTCATTGAGCAACTGGGATGCGTCAGGCATTTTCTGGATCCTGCAATCGTCGTGGGTTGGCGCTAAATTTATCTATATCTTGTGCTTTGCTTTGGGGTTTGGCGCAAGATAATGTGAAAATTGGTTTTCAAATGGCTTTCCACAAGCTTTGGGGATTGTTTTGGGGACGACACGGGGAAATTTTTCACCATGAGATTTCGGGGCGATTCCGGCCGGCTTGCAATCGACGGCCCGCTGGGCTTGAAGGCGGAGCCCCTAGAGAAAAGGCCGATTTCCAATGGACGTAACAGCCCTCGACATTCCCGAGGTGAAGATCATCACCCCGCGCCGGTTTTCCGACGACCGGGGGTTTTTCTCCGAAACCTATAACGCCCGCGCCTTCAAAGCCGCCGGAATCGAAGTCGAGTTCGTCCAGGACAATCACTCCTATTCGGCGAAAAAGGGCACGGTGCGCGGCCTTCACTATCAGGCGCCGCCGCACGCCCAGTCGAAACTGGTGCGCGTGCTGAGAGGCTCGATCATCGACGTCGCCGTCGACGCCCGCAAAGCCTCGCCGACTTTCGGCAAATGGGTCAAAGCCGAGCTCTCAGCCGACAACGGCAAGCAGATTTTCGTGCCCAAGGGCTTCCTGCACGGCTTCCTGACGCTCGAGGACGAGACAGAAGTCGCCTACAAAGTGGACGCCTTTTACGACGGCGCCAGCGACGGATCGGTGAAATGGAACGACCCCGATCTCGCGATCGACTGGGGCGTGAAGGAGGGCGGCGTTTCGCTTTCCGCCAAGGACGCGAAGGCGCCCGCCTGGGCCGCCTTTTCATCGCCCTTCTAGGCGCGCGGGATTCGATGAAACAAATAAAAAAGGCGCGGGGCATTACCCGCGCCTTTTCGATTGAAGCATCAAAGCTTTTTTAGGCGGCTTTTTTGCGCTTGCGCGACAGGTAGCCGCCGCCGATCAGCGCCGACCCGAAAAGCCAGGCCGCGGCCGGAATGGGGTTCACCAGAACATCCTCATCGTTCAACGAGACCGCAGCGACAAACTCTTCGGTGTTGATGCCGCGCTTCACCGTGATCTGAAAGGACGTCAACGCGTCGCCAAGCGCGACGCCAAGATCCGAAAGATCGAGATAGAGATGGGAAATCTGAAAGTTATTCAAGAAAGAACCGGTCGCGGTCATCGCAAGGTCTTCAAGCTCAACGCCGTTATAGCTGACATTGAAATACTCAGCGATACTGCCAACGCCTAGGCCGTAAAGGACAAGATCGTCGCCATCCTGGTTCACGATGGCATTGTCGAAATTGACCAAAAACGAGCAACCGTCCGAAGAACAGGAAACGCCGTCAGCCGCGCCGCCGCCAATCGCCTCGTTAACCGAAGCGCCCCCTCCGGAAAGATCGAACGACCCGACCGTGCCGCTGGTGACCGTAATTCCATCCGCGCCGGCGGCCTCGTCATAAACCTGTCCGGCAATCTCGATTGTCGCTGCATTCGCAGCGCCAGCCAGCCCGATACCCAGAGCGGCGGCGGCGATCGCTGCGGAAAACTTGAAGTTCATAATCGTAATCCCACCAATTTCGGGCGTTAACACCCTATACACTATACTGAAGACAGCAAAAGCCGAGCCAAGTTCCAAAGGCTCCAAATTCTTGAATTAGGACATAGCAGACAGAACTAATCCATACAAATCAAATCGAAGATTTAACAGAAAATTCACCCTTTTATCAGGGCGATAGCAGGAATTTGGCGATTCTGCCGCCGCCTTCTCGCGCATGAGTTGCGTCAATCAAGAAATCCTCCCAAACGGCTTGCAGGAAGCCCGCTCCCCCTGTTCCGGAAGCAAAAGCCTCTATAAGACCCTCCGATGCCGTTGAGCTTCTCCATTTCCGTGCCCATCGGGGCCTACCACCCTCTCTTGGCAGACTGTCTCGAAAGTCTCGCCATTCAGACGCCGCGTCCGGCTGTTTCACTTCTGGACGCCTCGGGCGATCCCCGGGTCGCCGAGGTGGCTGACCGCTTCAGTGACCTGATCGTCTACCGCCGCCACGGGCCGGACAAGGGTCAGTCAGACGCCATTCTCGAAGGCTGGCGCGAGACGCCGGGCGAGGTTCTGGGCTGGCTCAACGCCGATGACGCGCTTTATCCCGGCGCGCTCGCCGCCGCTATGGCCCGGCTGGAGGAGGCGGACCGCCCGGACGTCGTGTGCGGCCACACCGTCATCATCAACGACGATTTCGACGTGACCGGCTATCACTGGGCCGTGGAGCCGCCCTCCGAGAGCCTCCTCTGGGGCGACACCATTTCCCAGCCCTCATGCTTTTTCCGGCGCGCCGCCTATGAGAGAGCCGGCGGGCTCGACGCGTCGCTCCATTACACCATGGACTGGGATTTATGGGTCCGGCTGTGGCGTTCGGGCGCGCGCTTCGCCTTCATCGATCAGACGCTGTCGCGCGTGCTCTGGACGAGGGAAGCGAAGACCGGCGGCTTCGGCCCGGCGCGGCGCAGAGAGCTTGACCGGATCATCAATCAGAACGCGTCCCCATCGCGCCGCCTGAAAAGCAAGCTCGGCTTCGCCCTTCATCACGTTTTTGAATACATGCTGCCGGGGCCGCTCGCCCGCGTGCTGCGGCGGCGCGTGTCGAAAACCGGCGCGGTCATTCACGGGCTCGGGCGCAGCGGCGAGGTGGAAAGCGCGGCGTTCCTGCCGCTGGTCCGTTATGGCGCCCCGCTCCGCGCCGTCGACCTCCGCTTCGCGAACGGGGCCGCGACGGTTTCGTCGCAGTCGCATGGCGGCGCAGGCGATGTCGCCGACGGGAAAGTCACTCTCGCCCTCGACAAACCGGCGGCGAGCGGCGAAACCGTTGATTTGCGAATTGAGAACAGGGGCGGCGCGCCGGCGATCCTCACGCATATTACGCTGCGCTAGGCGCCGTTCCGGCAAGGGAGCTTCAAGGTGAAAAAAACCGCGCTGATCACCGGCGTCACAGGACAGGACGGCGCCTATCTCGCACGGCTTCTCCTCGCGAAAGGTTATGAAGTGCACGGCGTCAAGCGCCGCTCCTCCTCCTTCAATACGGCGCGGGTCGACGGCATCTATCAGGACCCCCATGAAGGTTCGACGCAATTCTTCATGCATTACGGCGATCTTACCGACGCCACCAATCTGATCCGCCTGCTTCAGGAAACGCAGCCCGACGAAATCTACAATCTTGGCGCGCAAAGCCATGTGCAGGTGAGTTTCGAGACGCCTGAGTACACCGCCAATTCAGACGCGCTCGGCGTCCTGCGCCTGCTGGAGGGCGTCCGGATTCTCAAGATGGAGGAAAAGACGCGGTTCTATCAGGCGTCCACTTCCGAACTTTACGGCCTCGCCCAGGAAGTTCCACAGACGGAGAAAACCCCTTTCTATCCGCGCTCGCCCTATGGCGTCGCCAAACTTTACGGCTACTGGATCACCGTAAATTATCGCGAGGCCTACGGCATTCACGCCTCCAACGGCATCCTTTTCAACCATGAAAGCCCCCTGCGCGGCGAAACCTTCGTCACGCGCAAGATCACCCGCGCCGTCGCCGCGATCAAAGCCGGCAAGCAGGCTTGCCTTTATCTCGGCAATCTCGACGCCGAACGCGACTGGGGCCATGCGCGCGATTATGTGGAAGGCATGTGGCTCATTCTGCAGCAGGACAAACCCGGCGATTTCGTTCTTGGCACCGGCGAGAAACACACCGTGCGCGAATTCGCCGAACTCGCCTTCAAAAAGGCGGGCGTCGACATCGAATGGCGCGGCGAAGGCAAAAACGAAACCGGCGTCGATAAGGCGACAGGCGAAATCCGCGTGCGCATCGATCCGAAATATTACCGGCCGACGGAAGTCGACCTTCTGATCGCCGATCCGGCCAAGGCGAAAAAAGAACTGGGCTGGGTTCACAAGACGACTTTCGACGAGCTTGTCAGCGAAATGGTCGCCGAAGATCTGGCGCTCATCGGTTCGGGCGACGGGGCGCGCGGGCGCAGTACATAATCAATACCGCTCGGAAACCGATCGACATAACCAACTAGGCGGCAGTGTTAAGAGAGGAGCGCACGCATGACGGGATTTTCCTTGACCGACTCGCGGTTCGGAATGCGCGCCATCCGTTCGGGGCGTCAAATTTATGAGACTTATCCCGGGCATGTTTTCGACGTGCTCAAAAAGTGGCCCTCCGGCCTCATGCTGGACCTGGGCGCCGCGCAAGGATATTTCACCAAAATGATGCGCGCAAAATCGCCGAAGTCTCGCGTCATCGCCGTCGAGCCTTTCGAAGGCAACCTGCCCTATCTTCACGCAATGCTGGGCGAAGACGCTGACGTCCGAATCCTGGATGTGGCCATCTCCGATCGCATCGGCGAAAGCCGGTTCAGCGTGAACTCAACCATGAGCGGGGCGACCGAAGGGGCCTCCAACGTAGGAACGCTGCACAGGGGCGGCCAGCATATTGTCAAAACCACGACTCTCGATGAGATCGTCGATGAACCGGTGCGCATGATAAAGATGGATATTCAAGGCGCCGAATACGCCGCCCTGAAAGGCGGGGCGCGTCTTTTCCGCGATCATGGAGTCGATCTTATGTTCGTCGAAAACTCAGGCGAGAAGAAGGCGCTCAAGGAAATTCACCGCCTCGGCTTTCTGGTGTTCGACTCCATCTATACTATCATGCCGAAGACGGACCCGGATCTTTCCGATTGGGATATTGTCGCCGAGTCAAAACTGACCACAGGCGTTCGCGTCCTTAAAGCGTGGCCAAAGCAACTGATCGACGATCCTGACCGATACATGAAATGGTTTCGCAGCGGTTCAAAGAAAGCAGGACATTTTTTCACCGATCTTGTTTGCGTGCATCGCAATGTTTGGGAAAATTTCGCCGGGATCGTTGGCGAGGCGCTATCCGCCCGCTCTTGAGTTGCAGGATTTGGATATGAGCTGGACATTGACCGGAAAGCGCGTTTTCGTCGCCGGCCATCGCGGCATGGTGGGCGCGGCGATCGTCCGGCGATTGCAACGGGAAAACTGCGCGGAGATTTTGACGGCGCCGCGCAGCGAACTCGACCTGATGCGCCAGACAGAGGTCGAGGAATGGATGCACAGACAAAAACCGGACGCGGTTTTCGTCGCGGCGGCGAAGGTCGGCGGCATTCTCGCCAATGACGCCTATCCGGCGGACTTTCTTTACGACAACCTCATGATCGAGGCGAATGTCATCCGCGCCGCCTTCGACGCCGGCGTTGAAAAGCTCCTGTTTCTCGGCTCGTCCTGCATCTATCCGCGCATGGCGCCGCAGCCGATCACCGAAGACAGCCTTCTGACAGGTCCATTGGAGCCCACCAATGAGTGGTACGCCATCGCCAAGATCGCCGGCGTCAAACTCTGTCAGGCTTACCGCAAACAGCACGGCGCCGATTTCATTTCCGCGATGCCGACTAATCTTTACGGCCCCGGCGACAATTACGATCTGAAATCGAGCCATGTTTTGCCGGCGCTGATCCGCAAGGCGCATGAGGCGAAAGCTCGCGGCGACGACTCCATTGAAATCTGGGGCAGCGGCGAACCGCGCCGGGAATTCCTGCATGTGGACGATTGCGCCGACGCGCTGGTTTTTCTGATGCAGCGCTATTCAGATGATGCGCCCGTGAATGTGGGTTCCGGCGAGGATGTGACCATCCGCGAACTCGCCGAACTTGTCTCCTCGCTGGCAGGCCTGAAAGGCGCGCTGCGTTTCGACAGATCGAAACCGGACGGCACGCCGCGCAAACTGATGTCTGCAGACAAGCTGCGCGCCTTGGGATGGCGCCCGAAAATTTCACTGGAAGACGGCGTGAAGCAGGTTTTCGACGCTTACATTAGCGCCGCGTCCTCCACATAGCGCGCGGCGACTTCCAGCTTTCGCGACAACTCCATGCAGAAAATTCCGCCCGAAAGCGGCGCGGGTTTGAGCGCCGCGTCATCAAGGCCGATGGCGGCGGAGGTGACGAACAGTCTGTCGCCAGCGAAGGCGACGCTCGTCGGACGCGGAACCGGCAGTTTGGCCTCAGCGAGCAGCTCGCCCTCCGGCGAAAAGCGGCGGATGCAGGCGCCGTCCCAGAACGCGATCCACAAACAGCCTTCGGCGTCGACTTCCATGCCGTCGGGATAGCCGTCGCCCGCGCCGAATTGGAGAAAGACCCGCTTATCTGAAATCCCTGCGCCGTCGCTTTTTGCGGCGAACACGGTTTGCTTCGCCGAGTCCGTCAGGAAGACGCGGCCGCGCTGCGGATCGAAGGCGGGGCCATTGGTCACATGATAGCCGTCGTCGATTTTCGCGACGCTTCCGTCCGGCGCCAGCCGCCACCAGGAGCCCGTCACCGACTTCTCGGAATCGTCCATACTCCCGGCCCAGAACCCGCCTTGCGGATCGGCCTTGCCGTCATTGAACCGGTTGACGGGCGCGTCCGCTTCCGGGTCGATGATGGGCGTGATGCGGGCCGCGCCATCTTCGATCTGAAGGCGCGCAAACCCGTTCCGCATTGCGCAGACAAAACCGCCGCTTTTCGTCAGCGCCAGCGCGCTCACCATGCCAGGCGCAACAATGGTTTCGGTGCTTTCCGTGGCGAGATCGGTGCGGAAAATTTTCCCGCCCTTGATGTCGAGGGAATAGAGCGTGTTGTCGCGCGGATCGTAAAGCGGCCCTTCGCCGAGACGCGCGCCCAGCGGCGCGATGCAGTGCGGCGCGCCGATGTCGAGCCGCTCCGTCATGCGGGATCGTGAAGCCGGGAAAGAACGCCGCCATCGGCGTAAACGCAGGTTCCGGTCATGAACGCCGCCTCGTTTGAGGCGAGAAACACGGCGATTTTCGCGATCTCTTCCGGACTGGCGATGCGGCCCGCCGGGTGTACGCTTTCGAGCTCGTTGAAGGCGTCCTCCTTGCCGTCAAAGCCGGCCATCAGCATGGGCGTCGAAACCGCGGCGGGCGCCAGCGTCACGGCGCGCACTTTCGGCCCGAGATCGACGGCGAGCGCGCGCGTCAGTCCGTGGATCGCCGCTTTCGATGCGGCGTATGCGGAAAAACCCGGCTTCGTCGCCTGCGCATGCACCGAACCCATATTGATGATGACGCCCTTCGCCGCCTCGAGCTCCGGCAGCAACGCTTTTGCAAGCAGCATGGGCGCTGCGACATTGACGTTGAACGTTTCGACAATATCGTCATGGTCGAGCCGGTCGAGGCGGCCAAGGCGTTGAACGGCGGCATTGTTAACGAGCGCGCGCAACGGCGCGGATTTGGCGGCTTTTCGCACGTCCTTGGCAAAATCCGCGACCGCAACCGGGTCCGTGGCGAAAGCCGACAGATCCGCCTCGATAAAAGCCCCGCTCGCCGATTTGGGTTTTGCGCTGTCGGTCCCGATCACCATCCAGCCGGCGCCCGCAAAGGCGCGGACAAGCGCCGAGCCGATGCCGCCGGCCGCACCGGTGATGAGGACGCTGTTCGTCATGCGGCGCTTCCCAAAAAGCGCGCGATCTTGCCGATGGCGATGTGGCTCACCCGGCGCACCGCATCCGCCGAGTTCGAACCGTTGTGAGACCCGAAGATGCAGCGGTCGAACCGGCGCAAGGGATTGTCCGGCGCCAGGGGTTCGACTTCGAAAACGTCCAGCGCCGCGGAATGGACCACGCCGCTTTCCAGCCCCTCGAGAAGCGCCGCCTCGACCACCACGGGCCCGCGCGCCACATTGACGACGCGCACGCCCCGCTTGAGCTTCGAAAGAATATCGCGGTTGAACATGCCGCGCGTCCCGTCGTTCAGGGGACAGGTGAAGATCAGGAAATCCGCTTCGCCGAGCCGCGCAGGCCATTCCGCCGTTTCGACGTCAACGCCGGCGAACGGCTTGTAAAAGGGATCATAGGCGATGACCTTGCCGCCGCAGGCGATGATGCGTTTCGCTGTCTGCCTGCCAATGTCGCCGAAACCGACGACAGCGACAGTGCGCCCCGCGACGGAAATGCCGCTCGGTTTCGGCCAGCCATTATTGAGGCGGATTTCCCGGTCGATGCGATAGGTCTCGCGCGCAAGGCCGAGCGTATAGGTGAGCGCCACATCGGCCACTTCGCCGCCGAAGACGCCCGGCGTGTTTTCGACGGGCACACCGAAATCCCTGAACGCGGCGAAATCCACATTGTCGACGCCGACGCCCCATTTGACGGCGGCCTTGAGCTTTCCCTTCACGCCAGCCTCGACCACGGCGCGCGTCGCCGGATCGTCGCCGATGATCCAGCCGTCATGCTTCGGCACAATCTCCAGAAGCTCTTCGACGCTCAGTATCTGCGTGACTTTGGCCGGGGTGAAATCGAGCCCCTTTTCTTCGAAGGCGGCAGCGAATTCGTCGATCAGGCCCAGCATGGGCGGGCAGGTGACGAGAACATTCGGGCGCGTCATGATTTCCCTCTGCCTTTCTATTCTTTCGGGAGGGCTTCGCCGGCGGCGACGCGCATCAATAGCGACTCCGCCATATACCAGTCGGACGGCTCGTCAATGTCCACCGATTCGAGCCGCGGCGTTTCAAACAGGAACGGCTTCTCCCCGATCCGCGCGCCGGTCTTGGCGAAGCTGTCGCCCGTGAAGAGATAACAGACGGAGTTCTCTTCCAGATAAGGCGGCAGATCCTGCGTGCGGATGAGGTTCGCCGGATCATGATTGATGGGCGCGCCCTCGGGCGTATAAAACCGCGTCTGATGCCGGTTCACGGTAAAGAGGGAATCCGCCTCGCCCTTCGCTTCCGCGGCCAGATACGCCGCGATCATCGCGTCGATCGTTTCGCCCCGCAACAACGGGTTGGTCGTGTGCGTCATCAGATAATAATCGGACGCCACATTCTCCACATCGTCGCCAAGCACCAAATTCATGGAGACGAAGTCGCCGCAGATTTCCGGCTTGCGGTCGCGGATCATGACCTTGCCGTCATAGTCGCCATCCTTGAGGCCATTGTCGGCGAGGATCGCCCGCGCGTCCGTGTTGATGACGATGCGGTCGATGGCGTCGAGCGCGGCCATCTCGTCCAGCACCCAGCGGAATAACGGCTTGCCTGCGATCATGCGGAAATTCTTGGACGTCACCCGGGCGCTGTGCGCCTTCATGGGCAACAGGGCCGTCAGGCGCTTGCCGTCGCCAATCATCGTTTAAGACCTCATTTCAATTGCGTTATTCGGCGGGCGCTTCGCATCCGGACGCCGTCCGGGCCTCTTGCGCCGAATGCCTTTTGGGGCGGGGGTAGTAATAGCTTTCCTTTTGCGCCCGGGAAAGCACCCGATGCTCGTTGTGGCCGCGATAGGTGCCCCAATATTGCATCAGCCGGAACATGACGATTTCCGGCGCGACCGCCCAGAACCGCCGATCATTCAGCGCTTCCGAAAAATCATGGAACACGCCCGCCGTGAAATAACGTATGAAATCGGAAAAGTGAAAATGCACTTCCGGCATGATCTCGCGCAAGGTCAGCGCTTCGCGGTAATAGCGCCGGCGCGTCTGCACGAAGGTTTCCTCGTGAATATGGATGACCGGCGCATCCGCCACATAACCGATCCGACCGCCGTCTTTCATCACCGCCTTGCCGAGCACCATGTCCTCAAGGCCGGTCACCGCCTCGTCGAATTTGTATTTCGCCCATAAATCCTTTCGGATCGCCGCGTTGGCGTTGTTGATGAAGAAATCGTCCTGCGGAAGCCGGTCATGCTCTGGGAAATATTGCGCAAAGACCTGATGTTCTGAAAACCGGGTCACGTCATGCCCGATCTGACGCCCGTAAACGTAATCCGCGCGGCCGTCCGCGAGCGGCTCCACCAGATTTGCGAGCCAGCGCTCATGCGCGGGAATGCAGTGGGCAGAGATGAAGACAAGGTAATCGCCCGTCGCCGCCTCGCAGCCGTAATTCAGCGACCGCCCGAAAGTGAAATCCGCCTTCTTGATATGAACGATGCGGCAGTCATGAGCCTCGGCGATTTCCAGCGTCCGGTCCGTCGAACCGGAGTCCACCAGCACAATCTCGACGTCATAACCGTCGACCACTTGCCGCTTGCAAGCGGAAAGCGCGTCGCCGAACCATTTTTCCTCGTTCAGCGAACGGAAGACGATTGAAATGCGTTGGGGCGTCTCGCCCATAAGCCTTGCCCTAAAACTCGCGCCGCGCGGGACCGGAACCGATGGATTTATGCCCGAACCCGGTGGCGGTTTGAACCCCCGTCGGGGCGGTTTCAACACCCCGCCGCTAGGACGCGCGCCGGTTCGAACCTCTTAAAAATTTACGCAGCGCGCGCATCGGCGGACCGGCAAGCCGCGCCGCCGCCGGGGCGTGCGCCGTCAGAAAAGAAACGCCCCGCCGGTAAAGCGACGGCGTTTCCGGGGCGCCGTAGCGCCTGACCAGCGCCCCGGCGCCCTCTCCCGCCCGGCCGCCTTTCAAGGCGCCCGCGAAAGCCGCAGCCAAACGGGCCTCCTCCGGCGGCTCGCGCAATGCGATCAGATTGCCCCACGCCTCCGGCGCAATTTCACAAGGATAGGCCAGCAGCCGCCGCCAGCTATGGGTGCGGCCATATTCCTCAATGGGGCGCCATTCGCTGACCAGCACCGCGTAGCCTGCCTTTACAAAAAGATTGGCGAGATCGGCCATCACATAGCCATGGGAGGCGGTTTTGCCGTCTTCGAATTCAGCGACGATCGCGCGCGGCCGCACGCCGGCAAGATCAAAGCCGTCGAGCACCGCCATTTCATGGCCCTCGACATCGATCTTGAGGAAATCGGCCCCGGCGAGCCCCGCCGCCGACATGTAATCCGTGAGCGTCGTCACGGAGACGGCGCCGGAACGTTCATGGCTTTCGTGAAAAGAGGACAAACCGCTGATGCCGCTGCTCACCGACGAACGATAGAAGGGCACGTTTGCGGCGGCCTTCGCGCCGACCGCGCGCGCATCCACATGCACATTCTCCATCGCCGCCGTCGCTGACAGCAGCTGCTCCCGGTTGACGGGATCGGGCTCAAACGCGTGAACACGCCAGCCGGCTCTCGCATATGGCAGGAGCGAGCCGCCCACATGCGCGCCGACATCCAGCATGACGCCGGGCGTCTCTTCAGCATTCAGCACATCGAAAACGAAACCGCATTCGTCGAATTGCAGCTTCTCCCCGGCCTCTCCTTCCGTATCCGGAGGAAGGCCCGGCGCCGCGCACCGCCGCAAGGCGTCATGAAACCGCCGCCGCGCATCTGAAAGCCGGAAGGCTGAAAAGGCGTGCGCGCGGGCGGCTGCAGCCAGTTTTTCGCGGCGCGGCTTATCGCGCGCCAACTCTGCGATGGCCGCTTCAAGCAAGGCGGGGTCCGTCACCACATGCGCCGCGCCGGCGCGCTTCAGATACGCGATCGTCTCAAGCTGTTCCGGCCCATAGGCGAGAATCGCGGCGCCGGCGGCCATGGTTTCCGGGGTCTTGTTCGCAAAGGAATATTGCAGATAGGCCTGCGTCGCCGGATCGAAATTATAGGCGACCAGAAGAATGTCGGCCTCCGAAAGCCAGCGGCGATAGTCCTGCGCGCTCAGCTTCGATTCCTCAAACCGCACGCCGGTCATCGCGTTCAGCGCCGCACCCTCGCGGTCAAGCCAGTGAATATGCGTGCGCCCTTCCATCGCGATGGGAACGCCGCCGGCGGCGAGCTTCGAGACGGCGCGGGCGACGCCGAAAACCGCATCGCGCGTCGTATCCGGCGCAAGCGATCCGGCGTAACGAATGAGGACCGTCTCGCGCGCCGGCCGGGGACGCTCGGGCCAGTCTTTTGGATCGACGCCATTATGCGCCACCTCAAACGCAGCGCCGTAACGCGCGCCAAAAACGGCGGCCATCCCTTCGGAGATGGCGAAACATTTATCGGCGCTCGCAATCAGCGAGCGGAGATCAGCGTCAAGACGCGCGAAGAGAGACGGGTCGGATGTTTCCAATCGCGCAGGCCAGTCATCCATCAGCCAGATCACAAGGCCGGCGGCCCGCGCGCGGGCCGCCGCCAGCGCCTTCATGGCGATGTCATGGAAAGCGGGGGAATCGCCCACAGGACGGTAAAGAACGGTCTGAGGCTTAAACGCCTCGACAATGGTCTCAACATCGTCATTGCTTTTCAGCACGCGGACAGGCCCCGCGCCGGCTGCAATTCCCGCATGACCGTTGCCGCAATCGGTAATCTGCAACAGCGCGTCCGGGCGCCAACCGCCGAAATAAGCCTGCTTCAGCGTGCTTGTAGCGGCGGCGCCGGCGATGGGCGTCATGTCCAGAAGCAAGAGGCGGGGGTGAGTCATGTGATGGTATGAGAGGGGCGCAATGGTGGTGACGGCGGCGGAGTGTTAGCAGGTCCAGTCATGAGTTGCAGCGCTGACCGGGTCAATATTTCAAGCTCTCTTTGCGCCGGCGCCGTTTGCCGGCGTCCTTTTTCTCGTTCATCCGCGCTATGGACGCGGCATTGAAATCACTGCATCTCGGCCGCAAAAGAACGGGAGAAGCGAATCGCGTTTCGATGGCCAAACGGTCCAGGCACGCGTTGTCACCCCTGACCCTTTAGCTTATGATGAGCCAAAATAGGAGGCAATACTTTGAAATCGTTCAAAGAGCGTGCGGACGAACTGTGGTGGTTCAATGCAGTTGATTTTGGGGACTTTCAAGCGCGCGGACGGGACAAGCCGGAGGCGCCGCCCAACGCCAGCCTTTACGGCACCTATGACCTCTTGTGCGATCTCAATCTGAAAGGCCTGCGCTGCATCGACATCGGCTCAGGCTCGGGCGTCGTCGCGCTTGGCATGAAGGCCCTCGGCGCCGACTATGTGCTCGCCGCCGACACGAAAAAATACGACACGGTCGAACTCGCCATGGAAATTACCGGCGAGGATATCGACTATCGTCAAATCCCCTTTGAGCGGCTTTGCGAACATGAGGAACTGCTGGGCAGCTTCGACGTCGTCGTCAGCTCAGGCCTGATGTATCACCTGCTGAGCCCCTTTGAACTTGTCTATGTCGCCCGCAAGCTGCTGAAAGCCGAAGGGATATTTGTTCTCCAATCGCTTACGACGACGGAGCAGCAAACCCGCGCCGGCGCCTATCTCAATACAGCCCGCAACATCAACGGAGACCCCAGCACGTTTTTCGTTCCGAGCTGCGCCGCAGTGGCCGGCATGTTGCGCGCAGGCTGTTTCGATATTCGCGGCGAGCGCGAGCTGACCTATAAATACGGCTTCCACGCATGGGTTTCTGTAGCCAAAACCAATCCCGACGAAGTCCCGGAACGCGCCGACAACCTGAAGAAAATGCATGATTGGGCCTACAGGCTGGGCGAAAATTTCGGCGGCTATAATCTACGCGAAATGCTGACGCACAAAGAGACTGCGTCAATTCCGAAATTCGAAACCGAGCGTTTCAAGAAGATCGATGAAAATCTTCGGGATTGCCGGTTCCCATACAATCCTACGCAGCTCATCAACCCGGTCGGCGTCATTCGCTAACGCGCCGACCGGCGTCATGTTATGCGCCGCGAGGGCTTACTTCAGATATTCATAGGGAATGAAGTGCGGCACGCCGCGGCGCTCGCTCATAAATTGCTCGCCGCTCTCATCGAATACGCCGTAAAGGGCGAAATGCTTGCCCGGCTTCATATTCCGCGTCGGGAGCTCCATCTCGAACTCGATCGGCTGATCGGGATAGAGAACGCTCGTGTCGAGCGTCACACGGTTCTCCGCCACCGGCGCCTCCTTCGTGCGCCCCTCCTGATAAACGCGCACCGCCATCTCGACTTTGCGTCCATCGCTCGCCGGGCGCCAATTATCCGCATAGAAACTGCAAACGCGGACTTTCACCTTGCGCGGCTCGTTGATCTTGACGGTTTTGAACACGGATAGCGGCTCGGCAAAGACAACCGGCATCTCGCTGACATTGAAGTCATAAGCCTCTTTGGAAAGGGCCATCAGCTTTTCGGCCGCAAGCCCTGCGCCCGGAAGTTCTTTTTCCGACGGCAGCACGCACCAGAAAAAATCCACGGTGATGATGGAGCGGCCAAGGCTTTTGGCGAGCTTGTTGACGCCGTTGACAATATCCGGATAGCGCGGCCGGTAATCATCGCCGCTGGCGACTCCTGTGGGCTTCAGATGCGACGACCAGAAATTGATGTTCTGTTCGAAAATCGGATTGCGATGCACGGCGTCTTCGAAAAAGAGGTCGATGGGCCTATCCCATCCCTGAACCGCATCGGGACTATAACCTTGCACGGCTTCCACATTGGGACAGTCCGACAGATGTTTCTGGAACGTCTCTAGGGAATATTTGACGCCATAGCGCTGCTCCAGCGGCGTCGATCCGGGGCTTGGCTCCCAGGGGTCGACGCAAACGAGCTTCGCAGATTCCGGAATGCTCTTGGCCCAGGCCCAGCTTGACCGTCCGAAGAGGCTGCCAATCTCAACGGCAAGCCCATTTTCGGGAACAAGCGATGCAGCGAGTTCAATCGCGCGCAATTCAAAATCGCTCTGCTGGCCGGGGATCTTTGTGTTGTATGGCATAAACCTTCCTCTGCCGTTGAGACGATACTATTGGGGCCGCCCATCGGGCCGGTCAACTTTTTGTGGTCCATTTTTGCGACATCACGAAATCCCCCCAATATTTGGGCAGATTGCCGCGATAAACGGTGATGTCGCCGATTTGCTGGCGATAGAGAAACTCCGGGCCATCCACAATGGCCACCACGGCGCGATAGGCGCCCGGCGTCAAGGGCAGATTGGAGACCTCTATTTCCACTTCCATGGGGGCGCCGACTTCATGATCCAGTTTGATCTGCATCTGGTCGCTTGAAAGCGCCGTCAGCATTTCTCCGCGCTTGGAAAAAATCGGCACGCCGATAATGAGATTGCGCATGGGACGCAACGGCGTGAACTTCAGGCTCAAAAACGCCTGACCGCCCGCCGTGACTTTATCGCAGGGAGCGCCCTCACTGTTGCGCCATTCCGCGAAAACGTCTGCGAGGGCGTGTTCCTTGTGAATGAAATCGCCCAGCTCGTTGCCCATGCGCGGCGCTTTTGCGGGCGCTTTTTTCTCCGCCGCGCGATGATAAAATGCGATGCCTTCGTCAGGTTCGCCCGAAAAGACCACAGAGCCTTTTTCAAGCACGATCACCTTGTCGCAAAACCGGCTGATGTCATTCATCGAATGAGAGACCAGCACAAAGGCCGAATGCTGGCGCAGCGCGCGAATGCGCTCCAGGCATTTCTGACGGAATTTGAAATCGCCGACCGACAACACCTCATCCACCAGAAGCAGATCGGGATTCATGAAGACCGTGGTTGCAAAGGCAAGCCGCATCCGCATGCCGGCGCTATATGTATAGACCGGCGCGTCGATGGCCGCGCCGAGTTCTGTGAATGAAATGATCTCTTCAATATTCGCCGCGACTTCCTCCCGCTTGCGCCCGATGATCGCAGAGCGAAGGTAGATGTTGGCCCGGCCCGTCATGGTATCCTTGATGCCGGCGGTCAGGTCGATCATCGCCCCTGTCTCGCCGGCGATCCGGACCTGCCCCTGGTCGGGCAGGATGTGACCGGCCAGAAGTCGAAGAAGGGTCGTCTTTCCCGATCCGTTAAATCCGATAACGCCCAGCGCCTCGCCCCTTCGCAGCGTGAAATTGACGCCGCAAAGAACATTTTTTTCTCCAGGCGGAACTTTGCCCGGCTGTACGCCGAACCCGGCAAAAGCGTCCCAAAGGATGGCGCCGGCGTGCTTCTGGCTTGCCGCCGTTGAGGACGCATAGCGTTTCCAAACATCCTCAACGCTGAGGACAAGCTCGCCTTCCCGCAGCATCAGACCCAGCCCCGCAAGCGAAGTTCAGCCCGATAAGCAAACCTGATCGCGATAAGGAAGATGACAACAGCCGCGACCGCGAAAGCTGCGATTGACCATAAGTAGATGACCGGCTCGCCAACCGAACATCTGCGGATATTTTCGATGAACACATAGAATGGATTGAACGCCAATATGCGCGTGATGATGGCGCCCGACCCCATCGGAAATATCACGCCGCTAAAAAACAAACCGTATGTCAGAAAGATGCCTACGATTTTCGAAAGATCGCGATACGCCAGATTGAAAAGCCCCAGCACCAGACCAATGCTGAAGAAAAGCAGGCACGCGACGGCGATCATTGGGACAGCAAAGATGACCCGCCATGAGGGGACGCCCTGAAAAACAGCAAAAACAACGATAACAAGCCCCAGCCGCAAAAGCGTTTCAAAGGCGAGCTGCGCAATGCTCGCCACAATAGCGGGAATGATCGGAGTGTTGGACTTGGCGAGCGCCGTAAACTGCTTTTCCAGAAGCGTGATTGGTGCGCGAACCAGTCCGGCGAAGAGGAACCACAAGGTGACGCCCATGGTGATGTAGACGACGCCGTTGACGGCGCCGAAGCTGGGGAAGAGGCGCATCGCCATCAGCAAGACGTAGGCGCCGACAGGGACAAGCGGCAAAACGTAATTCCAGAAGGCGCCGCCACGGGTGAAACTTGTCTGGCTGGCGAAGTCGCGCCGGAACGTCTGAACCACATACCAGCGGTTGGACGCCAGGTCATGCGCGGTTTGACGCAGAGCCTCTCCGAAACCGGCCCGCCGGCGGCTGTTGCTATGCGACAGATATGTAGGGGCCAGCTCTTGCGACATAAGGCTTTGGGACGCGCCGCGGCGCGTCTTTAAAGTTGGACAATGCCGTTCAGGGTGAAGGCGTCGCGCTGCCAGATTGCGAAGCCGGGCGTGTACCATGAGACAAATTCAAGATTGATGATGTTGCCGCCATAGCGCTTTTTGATTTCGCGCAAGGCGCCATTGACGCGGCGGTCTTCCCCCGCTTCGGCGATCTCATAAGTGTTGTCGAAGAAAACCAGCGCGCCGTCATCGAGGCGCGGCTCTACGAGTTCAAACTCGCGCATGACGTCCGGTTCATCGTGCGAGCCGTCGAGAAATGCGGCGCGCAGGCGCGGCAAAGACGGCAACAGCTTTTGCAGTTCGGCCTTGGCGTCGCCGACATATTGCTGAATGTAATCACTGACGCCCGCATCGCGAAAATTGTTTTTCGCCTTTTCGGCGGTCTGCGGGTCGATCTCGATCGTATGAACCTTGCCGTTCACGCCCGCATCCTTCAGCGCCTGGGCCAACATGATTGAAGAACAGCCGACATTGGTGCCGGTTTCCACGATGATGTTTTCACCGTCCGGGCGAAAATGACTGAGCAGAAGCGAATAGAGCAGAAGCCAGCCCGGATAACCGATGGTCTTGCCGGTCCGCGCTTCAGCCTGCGTTATATTGGAAACGCCGGCGTCTTTTTCCGCAAGCCATGCGTTCGGCACGCGAGCGGGATCATATCCATATTGACGGAAAAACAGCGGTTCACGCATGGGCGGCGGCTCTCACAACTCGGGCGAAACAGGTCTGAAATCAGCCCTTTATTGTCACAGACCGGCTGGGCTGTATAGGCCCGATCAGGGCCTCGGCGCAGGCTCGCTTTCGGCCCAGGCTCTCAGATTTCTTTCATTCGCGAGGATCGCTTCCGCAGAGGCGCCCTCCGGGGCGGCGGCGAGCCCCTTTGCGATCAGGCTGCAGCCCTTGCTCGTGAAATGGTGCGTGTCGAAATAGAGATCGTAATTCGTAATCACGTCATAATTTCCCGAAAAATCATGCAAGGTCACATTGGGATATTCAGCGGCGAGGTCGATCAGCATTCGCCGGAACTTGAGGATCGTATTCAGGCGGTAAACGCCGGAGGCGGCGTAAGCCTTGTAATAGGCGACTGAAAAGGGCGGCAAAATAATGTCGAAATGAACGTCGGGATGCGCGGCGATCGCGGGCGCGTAATATTGTTCAAAGGTTTGCTCCATCCGGGCGCGCTCGGCTGACAGGAAATTGGCGTCAGGCTTGCGCCCATTGGCGATCTGGGCATAGAGCCGGGCGACGGAGGCGGCGCCCGGTTTGCGCTTCGGGTCTTTTTCGCCGCTGTTGCGGTCGATAAAATCAATGCGCTCAAGGCTGCGCAGGCCGACCCTCTCCAAAAGAATGTCCGTGGACTGAAGCATATTGTCTACATTGACGAGATATTTCAGGCGATCCGAGGGGCGGAAGAGATAAAGGTGCTCCGGAAAGCCGCCAAACTCCTGACGGTAATCTCCGGCGCCCTGACGGGCGAAAGTGAACCAGTAGGAAATGTGCACAATGCGTTTCGTCGGCTGCCGCCTGATCCTTTGATCAATATAAAATCCGAGCTCTTTCGCCGTCATGCCCGCCGCAGAGAGGCGCAGGAAGTCGCCGCCAAGCGCCGCCTCGAAATCGTCCGAACGGCAGGATTGCGACAGGGAACTTCCAATGATCAGGTTTTCAGCCGGATAATTCCGCAACAGGCCTGCATTTTGCGTGCGTTCGTCGGCGGTAATCACCGCCGGGTAAAAACTCGCTTTCCGGAAAAGCTGCAGGGGGTCGACAAGCCATACAAGGCCTGCGGAAAATGCGAGGGCTCCCAGCATCACCACCAACATGATGAAGAAATAGCTGCGCTCCTGCTTGCGCGCGCTAGAACTGGAAGTAGATGAATTCATTGTTTTTCTGCGTGGCGAGAATAGCAAAGAAACCAAGGATGCCGACAGCAACCGCAGCCATGGCGGTCGGACGCCACGTCATCCAGCGCTTGATCGAATCCGTCTTTATGTTTGGCGCGTCATAGCGCATGATCTGCGCCGCGTTCGGCGCAATGAAGGCGAAGAAACCGGCGACGAGGAACAGCGCCCAGTCGCCGGCCGTCAGCGTAAGCCTCGACGCCGCGCCTTCCGGGCCTGCGGCGAACATCGCCCGCAAGACGGCGAAAGCAGACTCAAAAGACGTCGCCCTGAAAAACACCCAGGCAACCACGACCGACAGCATGGTCAATAGCCACGCGGCGGCTTTTGCGGGAATGGTGCTCAACAAGCCGGGTGCAAATTTTTCTGCGACAACGTCAAACGCTCGGTTCACCACCAGATAAGCGCCATGAAGGCCGCCCCAGACCACAAACGTCCAGGCGGCGCCATGCCACAAACCGCCGATGAGCATGGTCAGCATCAGATTGAGAAGACGGCGCACCTCGCCATGACGATTTCCTCCAAGGGGAATATACAGATAATCCCGAAGGAACCGTGACAGCGTGATATGCCAGCGCCGCCAGAATTCCTGAATGCTGAGCGACTTGTAAGGAGAGTTGAAGTTCAGCGGCAACTTCACGCCGATCATCGCCGCAAGACCGATCGCCATGGAGGAGTAGCCGGCGAAATCAAAATAAAGCTGGCCGGTATAAGCCAGCGCGCCGGTCCAGGCGTCAGCCGTGGTGAGCGCAACCCCCCTTTCAGCCGCAGCAAAGATTGCATTCGCGTGGACCGCGAGCGGGTCCGCAAGCAATGTTTTCTTCGCCAGCCCCAGCACAAAATAGGTCGTCCCATAGGATAGATTGTCGAAGGAAAGCCTGAACCCGCGGCCTTCCTGAAACTGGTCCAGCATCTCCTTGTGATGGACAATGGGGCCGGCGATAAGCTGCGGAAAATACACGACGAAGAGCGCGTAATTCAGGAAGCTTTTATTGCCGACTTTGCCGAGATAGCGGTCTACCTGATAGGAGATCTGCTGAAAAGTGAAGAAGGAGATGCCAATCGGTAGGATGATGGGCCCGATGTCGAAATCGGCGACCTTCAACGCCCGCAGCGTATCGGCGAAAAACACCAGATATTTGAAATAGCCGAGCAGCAGAAGGTTCGCAGCGACCGCCGCAATAAGATAGGCGCGCCGCTGCTGTTTCGGCGTTTCGCGTTCCGGGTCGAGGAAGTACCCTGCGGCGAAATTCGCCAGGATCGAGAGCACAATCAGGATCAGGTAGATCGGCGCCCAATATCCGTAGAAAAATAGAGACGCACCGATAAGCCAGATAATCGCCCAGCGGGACGCGCGGTAATGGGTCAGCGCCAGCAGGACGCCATAGGCGACCGGCAAAAACAGAAAAATGAATTCGAACGACGAGAAGACCATAAAGGCGGATCAGCTCCTCGCCAGCGCCACGTTTAGAAAAGGGAGTTGTAGTCTACCCGCTCGAAGCACTCCAGCTTTCCCCCCGCCGTTGCGTTATAAATCGCCCGGTTGTCCCGTTCGAAAAACAGGCCCGCTTTTTTGTAGCCCAGCTCCATCCGGTCAACCATGGGATCGTGCCAGCGATACCCCTTGCCGAAATAGTCCGGATGGAAGTGATTCGGATCGTCCGATTGCGACGTAATATCGAGGCCTTCAACCTTGGCGTCATCGGGAACAATATAATGGTGATCAAATCCGACAAGATAGAGCTTTTTCACGCCCAGAAAGTAAGCAAGCTGCATGCAGATGTAGGTGACGGAGCCGCCTGTCCAGGCTTGTCTCGCTATGTTCGTGGAAAAGAACGGAAACAATTCGTGCTGGTCATAGCGCATGCGCACATTCAGCCAGTTCACGTCGTCGCCTTTAAGGCAGTATTGCAGGTAATTCCCGAACCACTTCTGCGGCCCGGTCATCGCATTGACTTCATCAGCCCTGTCTTCCGCAACGAACCTGTCCTCGATGACATAGTGGGTCGGCAGAAAACCCATCTTTTCCTGATTGAGATAGATTGAATTGACGCCAATCGTTATTTCATCTTTCAGCTTCGTCAGATCGAGCTTGTTCAGGCTTGGCCCGTTGCCGATCAGGAAACAACGCTTTCCTTTATAAGCGTCTTTCCATGACAGGATGCGCCGTTCGTTCTCCGTGACGGCGAAACCGTCGCCGGCCATACGGTAACGAAATGCCAAGCGGCGTTTTTCCGCCTCAGACGGATTCCAGAATTGCTTGTAAGGCGCTACATGGCTATCCGGTTTTGGATTTCGCTTATGCTTAAGCCAGGACTGCGCGTATTTGATCAACTGCATTTCAAAACTATCCGCAAACGGCGTCTACACAATTTGAATTCAGATCTTGCGCAACAAAAGCGTGCGCGAGCCCTTATAAACAAGCTGGACATCCGCGCGCGGCAAAACCGTTTCATCCGCATACGCTTTTATTTCCGGCCACTCCTTTACGCCGTAATCGTCAATAATCGCCAGGCCGCCCTGACGCAATTTTGGATAGTAATTCTCAAAATCGCGCTTGACGCCTTCCCGTGAATGATCCCCGTCGATAATGAGCATGTCGAATTCCCGTCCGGCGACAGCTTCAAGAACTTCCGCAGCCTCGCTTTTTCCCTGAATGATTTCGACCTGCTCCATGGGAATGCGGCAGATGTTGAGATTTTCCTCCAGCACCGCCCGCGACACAGGTTTGGTTGAGCAATAATCATATGTGCCCGGCGCGTAGTAGCCCTCAAGGGGATCGATGAGCGTCATCCGCGCGTCCTTCGCATAAAACCTTGCGGCGTCGAAAAGGGCGATCGAGCCAACTCCGTAAAGCACGCCGATCTCAACAAGCCGAAAGACGCCTCCGGGTTGTTGCGCTACATGCATGCCGGCGAGCAAACGCATCAGCATCGCGTCCACTGATGTGGCCAGCCGGCCATGGCATTGGCTTTCAAGGATGCAAACCCTGTTGGCCAGACCATAAAGATGCCGCTCGGTGAACTCGAGGCTGAGGGCGGGACAGAGCTCTTCCAGCGCGCGGCGGCAAGCCTCTTCCGACAACAAGCGGGAATGAGAAATGCTTTTGGCCGCATTAGCGCCGGTATGGCGCGTCAATGTCGCTTCCAGTTTGTCGAGCCGCGTAGGCGCGTTGGCCGAAGCATCGTCGCCTCCCCTTAGCTCCTTTTCTATATTCGATACTGTTTTTTTCGTCCGGCCGATTTCCGCATTCGCATCGGCTAATTCTTTGGCCATCTGCTTGGACGCCACTTCCTGCTTGTCGAGCATGCGCGAAAGGCGCCGCTCGTCATTGCGCCATCCGGTTTCGTCGAAATCGGACTCCCTGACGCCCGCAAGGCTCAATTCTGCAGTCAACTTGTTATAGCTGTCGCGCAGGAATATCAGCGCAGGCTTCAAACGCAGCATCACATACCCGGCGACAGCGATGGCCAGGCCAATTGCAGCGAACACAAACAACCAGATAAGCACTTCGATTAACTCTCAAATTGAGGAAGCCGCCATCAAGCGGATAGCGCCATTTTCGATTGCGCGCCGAGATAGGACTGGCGCAGTTCCGTATAGAGGTCAAGAAAAGCGTCCGCCACAACCTCACGGCTGTAGCGCGCTTTGGCGATCCTTAGAGAAGCCGCCCCCATCTCATCCAGGCGGCCAGCATCTTGATGGAACCGGCGCAGCGCCGAGACGGCGGAGGAGACGTCCCGGGGGTCGAACAGCCATCCGTTCACGCCGTCCTCAACCATATCGGGCACGCCGCCGACATTCGCGCCAATAACGGGGCGCCCGCATGATATGGCTTCAAGGACAGTGTTCGGCAGGTTGTCGATCAGCGATGAAATGCAGAACGCGTCGACAGCATTATAAAGCGCGACGATTTTCGCTGCATCGACAGCCGGGTCATACCCCTGCCGGAACATCATTCTGCCGTCCCGCACAAGCCGCCCGTCAGCGACCCCGCCGACAACGACGATATTGATGGGAAGATCAGGCGCCTTCGCAAAAGCGCGCGCGATGATTTCGAAGTTTTTCCGCTGCCAGGCTCCTTTTCCTGCAAAAAACAGGATGAAAAGACCATCCTCCGGCAGCCCCACAAGCGCGCGGGCCAGAGACTTGTTCATCGGGTAGAACGTGTTCGACATGAGCATGTTCGGGATCATCCGCACGCGGATATGGTCCGGAACCGAGGCTCTTGCATAACCCGCAAGCCATTCGCTGGGCGCCGTTAGACAAAACGGCTTGTTTTTGAGGCTTGCCCAGAACGCCTCGCTGGCCGGTGCGGTTTTCGCCCTGTATTCCAGTGGTTCTTCATTAAGGTCATAGGTGCGGTAGTGATACCCTGTGACCGGACTCGTGTCATGCATAGTCCAGATCAGGGGTTTGCTTTCGGCAATTGATGTAATCGTTTCCCGCGATCCCGAGTAATTGTGGATATGCGCAACATCGACATCGCCGGCCTTGAGCGTCATGCGCAGATTCTGTTCAAACAGGCGGACCCCTGCGGCTTTCGCAATATGAGGCCCGAAGGCTTTCGCTTCCTCATAGGCTTCTTGGGCGTATTCGGAATGAAGCGCCGTGAGACGGTTGAATCTAACGCTTGGGTACAAGTCGCGAAGATACGGGCTCTTGCTGGCCTCCTGAAAGTGATAGTCAACGTCCAGACCGCGACGCGACATTTCAACGGCGACGCGCAAAGCGGCGATGGAAGCGCCGCACTGGAACTGCTTTTCGCTAAAGAACGCAGCTTTCCCGACACTCGCCGGGCCCCTGGCGGGCCCCTGCTGCTCCGTCATGATCTTTCCCAATTATCCCCGAACCGCCGGCGGCGATGCCCCAATGTGTAAATATAGCGCAATCATCTCTTGGCCGCAGCTATATCCTTCTCACAGAGAAAAGCAAACCGCCAGTAAAAACAAACAACTATGCCAGCCAAACGGATCGCTCCCTTTGCTCAACCCGCGTCCGGCGCGCAAAACCAGCTGGTCAGGAAGGAGGGCCAAACGCCAGAGCTTGACCCGCCGACAGACTAGAGCAATGAGGGAAGCCATGTCAGCCGAGACGGAAGCAAAGCTCGCCAATATCACCCCCCGCCCTGAGGCGCACGCTCTCGTGCGGCCCGGCGACAAAACCGCTTTCGTGCTGGGGAACGGCCCCTCGCTCGCTGCTATCGACCTTCGCTGCCTTTCCCCTTTCGCCACAATCGGCCTCAATGCAGCCTACCGGCACTGGCGGCAGATCGACTGGCGGCCGCGTTACTATTCGTGCCTCGATACGGTCGTGGGGCTGTCGCACAAGGATGAGATCGCGGCGCTGATAGAAGAAGGCCGGATCCGGAAATTTCTTCTGCGCGCCAACCTCGTCGAGGCCATGGGGGCGATCGGACATAGCCCTGACATCGTCATCTATGAGGAGGCGCGCCTCCAAACGCCGCTTTTGAACATCACGCCCATCACGACGGGCAGTCATGCGGCGCTTTGGGCGGCGAGCCTCGGCTACGAACAGATCGTGCTTCTCGGCGTCGACGCCAATTACAAAGAGGTGGTTGAAGGCGCGGCGCGGCGCGAGGGAATCGAACTTGAGATCGTGCGCGACGGCGCCAATCCCAACTATTATTTTGAAGGTTATCAGGCGCCGGGCGACCGATTCAACTTGCCGAACCCTCGGCCTGACCTCCATCTCAACGCATGGCGGCGCGCCGCGCAAAGCCTTAAGACGGCAGGCGTCCAAACATTCAACGGCAACCCCGCCTCCGGCGTCGGCTGTTTTCCGTTTATCGACATAGACGCCTTTCTGACCACAGGCGTCGCCCCGACCCCGGCGAAAGAGGACATTGAGGCCATGCCCGGGCAGCCGCTTGCTGCGACCATGACGTCTTCGGACAGGCTGCGCGCCTTTCTGAAAACCTATGGCGTCAAGGGACTTATTGTTGCAACGCCTGTTCTTTTCGCGACCTTCCTCTGGCTCGCCGCGTCGAAACCGGCCCCGCTGACGGGCGCGGGCGTTGTCATCCTCGTCCTGACAGGGCTTCTCTCTGCCGCGGCTGGTCTTTACGCAAGATTTGCAATCCTCGCCCATCTTCAGCGCTTAGATGAAGAGATGGCGACGCTGCATGCGCGCGTCGCCATTCTCGAAAAATCCCGCCAGCGGGATCGCTGACGTCGCGCTAGCTTTCGCGGATATGCGGCGAACGGTGCAACAGCTGCACGGGCGACCAGACGAGCGCGCGCGCAATGTCGGCCGCAGACGCTGTCCGCTCCTGCTGGCGTTTGCGCCTTTCCGCCGACAATCCCGGCAGCCCCCCATAGCCGTCGCGCAGCGCGCGCAAATAGGCCCTGCCCTCCCCGCGCAATGCCGTCATCGCGAACAGCAATAGATCGAGCAGGAAATGAAACGGCGCCGTCGCGATGAGAAGGGGCAGCGGCATGTTGAGATACCAGGTCCAGGTGCGGTTGCGGTGGCCATGATAAATGGTGAATTCGCTGTGGCGGCCCGTGACGCCCGAGCCTTCGTGATAAACGACGGCTTTGCGCAGTTGCATAGCGCGCGCGCCCGCGAGGCGCATGCGAAAACCGAAATCCACATCTTCGCTGTAACAGAAGAAAGGCTCGAAAAATCCGCCGAGCCTTAGAAAAGTCTCCTTGCGGATCATCGCGGCGGCCGCGCAAGGCGCAAAGCACTCCCCTTCCGGCGGCAGCTCGCTGACGGGTTGTCCGAACCCTCCGCGATAGGCGAAACCAAAGGCGTGATAGACGTCCCCGGCGCCGTCGATCCTGTCGCGGTCCTTGTCATCGATCTGCGTCGAGCCAAAGGCGTCGATATCCGGGTAGGCTTCAGCTCCTCTCAAAAGCGCTTCGAGCCAGTCCGGCGCCGCATAGGCGTCGGGGTTCAGAAATGCGAGCCATTCCCCCTTCGCCGATTTCGCCGCTAGATTGTTGGCCGCCGCAAAACCGAGATTAGCGCCTGCCTCGATAAGGTGAATGTCCGCATGCGCTTCGCGGGCCTTTGCTATGGAATCGTCCGACGACGCGTTATCGACGACAAGGATTTCAAAATCGCGGAAGTGCTGCGCAACGAGATGATCGAGGCAGCGCCGGAGGCGCGGCCCGGAATTGTAATTGACAATGATGACCGAAACGGCCGGCGCAGACGAGTTCATAGGGCTGTTTACGCTGCGCGCGCCGCCGCCTGCAAGGCTGTCGCGATCAGGGCCTATTTATCCCGTAGCGCCTTTTCGCCGACGGCGGACATGGGCTTGACGATATAGGCGAGAACCGTGCGCTTGCCGTTGAGGATCGCAACTTCCGCCGCCATGCCGGGCAGGATTTTAAGATCCCCTGCCTTCTTGCTGGCGAGGGCGTCCGCCGCAGTCCTGACTGTGATGTTGTAGAAACGCTCGCCCGTCTTTTCGTCCTCGATAGCGTCGGGACTGATGTTCTCGATGGTGCCGTCGAGCGAACCGTAAACGGAGGAGTCATACGCCGTGATCGATACGCGCGCATCCTGACCGATTTTCAGGAAGCCGATGTCGGACGGTTTGATGCGCGCCTCGACGAGCAGGGTATCTTCGCTCGGCACCAGCTCCACAATGGTTTCGCCCGGCGCCACGACGCCGCCAATGGTTGAGACGAGGACGCGATTGACCACGCCGGCGACCGGCGCGCGCACATCGGTGCGCGCGACCTTGTCCTGCAGCGCCGGCAATTCGCCTTTCAGCTCTTCGAGTTCGGCCTTGGCCTTGTTGAGCTCATCCGCCGCAGCGGCGGAAAAAGTTTTGCGGATACGGTCGATCTCGCCTTGCGCCTCTGCGATTTCAAGTTCGATGCGGCTGACGGCGATTTCCGCGCGCTGCACTTCGCCTTTCGCCGCCGCATCGCGCTGGCGGGCGCGCAAAAGTTCGACCTGGGGTTCGATGCCTTTGGCCGCCAGTTTGCGCATGATCGCATGCTCTTCCGCCGCCAGCGTGTACGCATCTTTCGCAGTCTCGAGCGCGACCCTTGCATCGTCGAGCGCCCTCTTGCGTTGATCGAGCTTTCTTTCCTCGATGTCGAGGGACGCGGTAAGCTCCGCCTGGCGCGCATTGTAAAGCTGGCGCTCATTGGCGACGGCGCCTGGCGCTGCGTTCACGAACCCGTCTGAAAAAGACAACGGCTCAAGCTTGGCCTCGGCTTCGAGACGCGCGATTTTCGCCGCGAGAACATTGTAGCCTTCCTGGCCTTGCGTATAAGCGACATTCATCTGGGTCGGATCGAGCTTTACAAGAATCTCGCCGGCTTCCACATGATCGCCGCCGGAAACAAGGATTTCCTTGACGATGCCGCCTTCGAGATATTGCAGCTCCTGAAGCTGGTTCGAGGTGACGACCCAGCCCTGGCCGCGCGTGACGCGGTCGAGCTTTGCGAGCGACGCCCAGACAAGCGTCAGGACGACAAGACCGCAGATGATATAGAGGAGATATTGCGCCGCCTTGGCAGGCTCAATCGGCATCGCCTCATCCACGTCGGCGAGAGGCGCAGGCCTGTGATGCGTCAGCTCATTGCCCGCCATCTTACGCCGCCCTTGTGGAGGAAACGAGTTTCGGTTTCGACGCCGTGATGCGCTTTGTCTTCAACTGGCGCGCCGAGGCCATGGCGCGCATCACCGTATCGCGCGGCCCGTCGACAAGAACGCGGCCCCGGTCGAGAACGATGATGCGGTCGACGAGCCGCACCATGGACATGCGGTGCGTGACAATGAGCAGCGTGCGGCCGCGCGTTGCATGATGAAGCTTTGCAATCAATGCCGCTTCCGCCTGCGCGTCGAGCGCGCTCGACGGTTCGTCGAGAAGCAGGATCGACGGCTTGGGGGCCAGCGCGCGCGCAAGCGCGATCGCCTGGCGCTGGCCGCCGGAAAGCCCCTCGCCACGTTCGGAAAGATGCTGGTCATAGCCGCCTGCGGTCGCGCCGACAAAGTCATGGACGCCGGCGATTTTCGCGGCGAGCAGGATGTCTTCGTCAGTGACATTGTCGAGGCCGAGCGCGATATTCTCGCGGATCGAGCCGGAGAAGAGACAAACATCCTGCAAGACGGCGCCGATATTGGCGCGCAAATCCGATGGGCGAAGCTGGCGGATGTCGGTGTCGTCGACCAGAACCGAGCCTTCCGTCGGCTGATAAACGCCGGTGATCTGGCGGACGATGGTGCTCTTTCCGGACCCGTTCTTCCCGAGAATGGCGACCCGTTCCCCCGGCTCGATGGTGAAGGAGACGTCGTCGAGGGCTTTCGTCGTTACGCCCGGATAGGCGAAGCTGACATCCCGGAACTCGATTTTGCCCTGCAATTCGGGACGCGAGAGATATTGGCGCGTGGCGTCGGTCTCGCTTTGGGCCGTCATCAGCGTATTAAGCGATTTGTAAGAAGCAAGCGCGCCATTGACCCGGCTCAAGAGCGACGCGACCTGACCCAGCGGGCCCATGGCGCGGCCCGTCAGAATGACGCTGGCGATCAGCGCGCCGGTGGTGATTTCATTAGCGCCCACAAGGAACACGCCGACCACGACGACGCCTACCTGGCTCGCTTGCTGCGCAAAACCCGACGCATTGACGGCGAACTGGTTGAGGAAGCGCCCGATGGCGGAAATTTTTGCGTGGCGCGCAACGCCCGAACGCCAGCGGGCGCGCATCAGCCCGTCGGCCTTGACGCTCTTGATCGTCTCAAGCCCGCCAAGGGTTTCGATCAGCACGGCGTTTTTGTGGTGGCCCTCGGCCATCGCCTGCTGCGTGCGCTTCATGATGAGCGGCTGGATGATGACCCCTGACGCGATGGCGAGAAGAACGCCGATCAGCGGAATGAACGCAATCGGCCCGCCAATCAGCGCTATCGTTGCGATGAAAAGCAAAATAAACGGCAGGTCGACAATCGCCACCAGAGTCGCCGACGAAAAGAAGTCGCGGAGATTTTCAAATTCCTTGACGAGGCCGGCAATGGCGCCCGTCGCCCCGCGGCGCGCATCGAGCCGCATGGACATGAGATTGTCGAAAACGCTTGCGCCGACGGTCGCATCGAGACGCTGGCCGGCGATGTCGATGAAATAGCCCCGCAAAGACTTTAAGAGGAAGTCGAAAACATGGGCGAGGACGACGCCAATGGTGAGCGCGATGAGCGACTCCACCGCTTGGTTCGGCAACACGCGGTCATAGACGGTCATGATGAAGAAGGACGAAACGAGCCCGAGAATGTTGACGACGGCGGCCGCCAGCACCGTCTGCCCGTAAATTTTCGCATTGTCTCGCAATGGCCCGAAGAGCCAGTGCTCCGTCGGGACGAGGTCTTTCAGGAAGCCCTGTTTTATCATCTAAACGCCCCAGAAACTCCGTTTTGATACTCGTTCTGCGGCGAGAACAGCCGCAAAAGATCGCCCGTGTGCTCCATCAGCGAGTAATTGGCCATGTCGCGCCCTGAAAGCGCGATGACATAGGCGACGCCCGCTTCGAAATAGTCGTTTTCCGCTTGCAAAACGTCGATCAGGTCGCCGCGCGAGAGCTTGTAGCGCTCCAGCACAAGATCGCGCGTGACGTCATGAGCGATGACGGCGTCGCCGAGCGCGGCGAGACGTTCATCCGCGCCCTGAAGCCGCTCATAGGCGACGGCGGCTTCGCGCGCGATGTCCTGCTTGACCTGCGCTTCGTTGAACTGCTCGCGCTTGGCGCGCGAACGGGCGAGCGAAATTTCCGCCGCCCGGGCGCCGCCGCCGAAAATGTTGTAATTAACCGTGACGCCGGCGCGGACATCGAAATCATCGCCCGTATCGAAGACATCGTATTTCACGGCGTCGACGGAAAGACGCACTTCCGGCAGGCGCGAAGATTGCGCCGCCTTGAAATCGGCCTGGCGCGCATCGGCGCGCGCCTCCGCAGCGGCGATCTCCGGATTGACTTCAAGCGCCGTG
The DNA here is from genome assembly GCF_965267305.1 of Hyphococcus sp. Classification (GTDB taxonomy): domain Bacteria; phylum Pseudomonadota; class Alphaproteobacteria; order Caulobacterales; family Parvularculaceae; genus Hyphococcus. Next base: position 2,410,493 of record NZ_OZ253945.1, read on the forward strand.
GCGATCGTGTCATTGCGCCCTGTCACATCGGGCGTATCGAAAGCAGGACGCGCCAGCAGCGGGGGCGGCTCGCTGAAAAATTCTTCATAGCGGACATCAGCGAGGCGCTTGCTTTCATTGATTTCCGCAAGCCGCGCCCGGGCCGCGGCAAGCCGCGCCTCAGCCCGGTAGACATCCGCCTTCGATCCGGCGCCCAGCCGCTCGCGTTCTTTGACATCGCCGAGGATCCGTTCCTGGCGCTTGATGAAATCGCGGCTGAAGGCGGCAAGCGCCTGATGCGCGGCGACGTCGTGATAGGCGGTGAGCGCATTCAGCGCGAGATCGTTGATTCGCGTTTCCAGCGCGTTGCGATATTCCTCATCGAGAGAGCGCGCGCTTCTGATGCGGTTGATAGTGGCGCCGCCGTCGAAAATCAGCTGCGACGCGGAAACGCCCGCAGTAAATTGTTCGCGCGGGCGCAAGGATTCAACGACGTTATCGGTGTCGGCGGCGAAATCGCGCGTCAGGGAATAGTCCCCGCGAAGCTGGGTCGAGAGCTGGGGATAAAGCGCCGACTTCGCCTGACGGCGGAGCGCGCCCGCCTCATCGAGATTGGCGGCTTGCGCGTGATAGGCGGGATGACGGCCGACGGCCCGCCGCACGGCGGCGTTGAAATCAGCCGCCGTATTTTCCTGGGACACGAGATAACCCGCTGCGCCCAACGCCTTTTCAAGCTTCGGGTCAATGCCCGCGCGCGGTCTCGACCTTGACGCCGGCTGCTCAACCGTCTGTAGCGGCGGCTCTTGCAGAGATGCTTGCCGGACAGGCTCAACCGTCTCAGTGGGATATACGGAACCGTAATATTTGGGATCTTCGGGAGTCGCGACGGCTGAGTTCTGGACGACAGCGCAAAATGCGGCGCCAGAAAGCAGAATCGTCTGAAGCCTGATCATTACACGCACCCATTCGACTAACGGCCATTGCTCCCCCGGAAAGCAGTAACCGCCGTTAAGGTTAACCAAAACCTTAGTAGGGCGAGATCACTGAAAAAGGCTTAATCCGACTGAGTTACTGCCGGAACGAGCGTAGGAATGGAAATGAAACTTTCTTAAAATTTCCGGACGCAGGATTTAATTAGTTTTTAACGATCGGAAGGCGGCGTTGCTCTTAAGACCTTCCGTCTTTTCAACGGCGTTCGAGAGCGATCTAAAATTTTGGAATGGCGCCCGACGCGATGAGCGATTCGGCTGTCGCATAGCAGGCGTAGCCTATTGCAGCGCCGGCTAGCATCGCCGCTGCCAGGAAGAGTTCTTCGCGAATCTTCAAGAGGTCAAAGCGCTTTAAATGCCAGAAAAAATAAGGGATCGCGGCGACCTCGGCGAGGCAGAAGGCGGCGATCAGCGCCAGCGGGCCCGCATAGATATAGGCGAGCGGTCCTGCAATGGCGATCCATGCCAGCCGAATCATATTGGCGTTTAGCGCTACGCCAATGAAGCCTCTGGTGATAATCGCCTGCTCCGCCGACATCGTGCTAAGACGCGCCAGCGGCGCCAAACACAATAGCGACAGGTAGACGCCTGTTCCGAGATATTCGTCGTTGTAGAGAATGCGTATGAGCAGCTCGCCGCCGCCGATCAATCCGCCGATGCCGAAAGCGAAGAACAGCATGACGGAGCGCCGCGCGCTGTAATAGAGACGCTTCGAGTTTTCCACGGCGATCCTGTTGGCTTCAGCGAAGCGCGGGAAAAATACTCGCATCACATATTCGGAAGACACTCCCAGAACCGCCGAGCTTAGCGTCAATGCGATCGTGAACTTTCCGAGCTCTTCCAAGGGAAAAAATCGCGCCATGACGATTGTGTTCGTCTGCGTCAGGATCAGCGTGATGATGCTCGACGGAATGATGATGCGCCAGAAACTCCAGAGATCGCGCACATGCTCGGCTTCGAGCCGGAACCGCACGGGCGGGCCTTTCAACAGCGTATAGCTGACGATCAGGCTGAAAAGCGAGCCCACGAACATGCTGAGCACAATCGCCCAGTAATTGCGCAGAAAATAGGCGGCGATAATGGTGGACGCCGTTACAAGAAGAAAACGGCTGAACTCAATCACCGTGAGCCTGACGACGCCGCGTCTGCGCTCCGTCGTGATGCCCGCAAGACTTGAACAGGCGTCAATCAGAAACGGCGCGGCGCAAACGCGAATGGCGAGTGCGATGTTCGGCGCGTTATAAAGGCTCGCGAAAAAGCCGGCGCCGATAAACATGATCGCGAAAATGACGACATTGCGAATGAACCGCACGGTCCAAACGGATTGCAGCAACTCATCGCCTGCGTGTTCGTGCCGAATGATGTAGGCGCGCAGCCCCATATCCGACACCATGATCAGAATGTATGATATAGAGGTGACGATCCCGATGACGCCATAGGCATCAGGCGACAAAAGGCGCGTGACGATCATGCTGCTGACAATGCGCAATAGAAGTTGCGCAACGTGAGAGCAGATCAACAGAGTCGATCCGTCCCCGAGCACAGGGCGGACGCGCATTGCAATAGAGCGAAAGTTACTGGCGGCGAACAAAGCGCGCTCCATAAGGAACCGGACCCGTCTGCGGCTTATGGGCCGGAATGACGGCGTTGTCGCCGCCGCGCGCTTCGTCTTTTTCGACGCGGTCTTCGTCAAGGTTCGCCTCATCCCAGCCGGCGTCCGTCATTGCGGGCTCCTCAACTGAAAGCCGCTGTCGTTTCAAAACGCGCACCTGCGCCACCAGGACGGCCAGAATGAAATAACCGTAATGAGGCACTTGCGCCACATAGCTGATCGTGGCGATAAGAACGAGATAACCGCCCTGAAAAGCGAGAAGGAACGCAAGGGTGCGGCGCTGGCCAGCCTGGGCAAGGGTCATCGCTTTGCGGTCAGGCATCAGCTTCAACTCCTTCAGCCCGCCAAGGGCGCCGAGCGCATGGGCGCCGACAAGCGAGCCAAGCCCCACAAGGCCGTAGAACAGGACAATCTGGATATAGGCGTTGACGAGATCGATAATACCTTCGCCTTGGCGCAGATGTTGAAACCGCGGGAGGTTGAAAATGTCGCTCGATCCGAAGAGCGGACGTTCCTGAATCTGCGCCATGCTCGTGCGAATAAGCTCGGCTCGATAGTTCACCGTGCCATATTCATCGTTCAGGACTTCACTGTTGCTGAACACCAGATTGAAACCGACGATCACGCAAATAAAAGCCGCCACATAGGCGAGTCGGCGCATCGCCGCGCTTCCGTAATAAAGAACCGCATAACCGCCGAAACAGGCGATGGCCGCCATCCAGCCGCCGCGCGTGCCGGTGGCGAAACAGGCGAACCCCAGAATCGCGATCGCCGCGTAGGCGTAAAGCGGCGACAGTTTTTTCTCCGCCCGCAACATAAACACCTGAAGGATTCCCGCGGCCGAAAGCAGGGCGAGCAAGGCGGGGATCACCGTGGCGCCAACCCGCACAAAACCGTTGCGCATATCGAAATACGCCTTGCCCGACGTCACATCCTCAAGAGAGGCGTAATAATTCCAACTCCGCAAGGCGCTGATGGCGCCGATCATCGACATCATCAGAAACGACGCCAACATGGCGCGCAAAGCCCATTCGATATCCTTCTGGGTCTGCAATGTTCTGCTGATGGTGAAAAACGGAACGTAGATCAACACGAAGAGATCGAAGATCGTGCGCAGCACGCTGGTGAAGGGCAGATCGCGGAACGACATAACGCCGGTAAAAAGCACAAAGAAAAGAAGCAGATTGCCTACGCTCCGCAAAGACGCCGGCGCCTGCGTAAATGCCGCTTTGAGAAATGCCGGGCCGAGAAGGACAATCGTCGCCAGTTTCGCGTAATCGAGACTGATGAGATAATTGAGCCCCACCATCGGCACTTGGTAGGTCATGCCGACTGGGAGCGCCGCCACCGCGCCAAGATAAAGGAAAACGGCGCCGCGCGGGCTCAGCGCCCCGAGGATGGCGAGGCCGATAAACAGCGCGATAAAAACAAGCGCCGCGTCAGACAGGAAAAATGCGATCGCCGCCGCAATGATCCAAGTCGCGCAAACCGCGATCGTGAAAGAGCGGTCTTGCTTCGGCATCAGCGCGAGAACAACGCACGCCGCGAAGCTCGTCAGGACGACAGCGACCAGATTAGGACTCATGAGCAGGCCGCTCCAAGCTGGGGCGTGCGGGATGCAATCCGTCCGTAAAACGCTTCGGCCTGATCGGCGACAGCATCGGGAGAAAACAGCCGTTCCGCCGTCGCCCGCCCCGCTGCGCCTAGCTGTGCAGCGCGCTCCGGCGCCTCAAGGCAAGAGCTTATTTTCCAGGCGAGGGTTTCAGCGTCGCGAACCGGGGCAAACAGGATGTCTTCGTCATCGGACATATATTCCGCAAGACCGGGCGTCGCTGTTGAAACAACCGGCGCGCCGAGCGCCAGCGCTTCCGTCACCGCATAAGGAAAGGTTTCATAGCGCGATGCAGTCAAGTTTATGAGCGCTCGCCGCCGCAAGTGCGGCACTTCATTCCTCGGAACGGGCCCGAGAAAATCGATTCGCGGGCGCAGGCGTTCGGGAACGTTGGCGCGGACATACTCATCGAACTTTCGAACTTCTCCATCCGGCCCGCGAAGACCGTGATCGACGCCCGCCATGACGAGGCGAATCCCGGGCCGGTTTTCCGCCACACGCTCAAACGCCTTGAGCGCGACGTCGGCGCCTTTCACGGCGTCGAAGCGGCCGACAAACAGGATCGTGTTGCGGTCGCAGCCGTCAAGGCTCCATGCCTCCGCTTCAGGCGGAATATCGATGGGATTGGGATAGGCTGCGCTGACGGGAAAGGTTGCGCCGTAATGCGCCGCGACTGCATCGCGCAGCGCACCGGACGGGAAACACACTCCATCGGCATCCCTGAAGGCGCGCCCCTCTTTGCGCACGCGGCGCCGGTCTCCCCTTTCAAACGGGCCCTGGTGAACCAGGAAATGCGGGCCGTGAGAGCGCACTATAACCTTCGCCCCTGATGCGCCGACGCAATAGCGCGCAAGCCCGAAACTTTCCTCGGCTTCGATAATGTCGACAGGCTTCTCCGCGTCAGCGTCGGAGAGCGAATTGGCGATGCCCCGTCCGAAAAGATTGTAGTCAAAGGTCTGTTCGCCTTCGATCCGCCCCCGCACGCGGCGCAGAAGTTTCTCGGCCCCGTTGAGCCGGGGGCCGCGCAGACGCCGCATGCGCGGATCGTTGTTTTCCCCAAGCGGCCACATGGCGATCACGACGCATTCATGCCCTCTGCGCTCCAGGGCGCGAGTCATAACATCAACATAAGTGGCGATGCCGTTTTGCGCCATGGAAGGCGGCCAAAGGGGCGTCAGAAAGGCGATGCGCATGAGCCGGGACACATAGATTGAAAAGACTGTAACACGGTAAACGCGAACTTGGCCGTTTTAGCGAAAGGATGTGTTAACGCCGTCACAAGCCCTGGACCGTCCGCGCGATCCATAAGCGACCCGCCGTGAAGGCGTCAACTGTTTGAAAAATTTCATAAATTATCTTTTCTCACCTTCCTCCGGCGCTCCTTGGGCCGGCGCTGGGATCCTCTAACGAAATGATCTGAAGACGACGACGCGCCCGCCGCCGGGCGGCGGTTTTCGCGGCGGGACCCGGTCTTCGTCAAAAGCGCCTGCGCTCTCTTTCCAATCGTCTTCGCTTCGGCGTGCAAAAATAACCGGTCATCTGATCCATGCTTTCGCGGAACGCCGTTCGCTGAAAGGGTGTCTTTGAACGTAACAACAAAATCCGGCGCTTCATGAACACTGGCGACAATCTGATCCTGATCGGCGGCGCGCCGCGATCGGGGACAACCCTTTTGCGCGCGATCATCGGCGCCAGCAGCAATATTTTCTGCGGACCGGAGCTTCGGGTCATTCCCTCGCTCTGTGCGCTCCGCGATAATATCGCCGGCGCATCCGGCGCCGCCTTGCAAAGAGGATACGGCGTCGGCGCGGATCGCCTCGATCAGGCGACGGCGCAGACGGTTTCCGCATTTCTCGGACCGGCGACACAGAAGTCCGGCGCAAAGCGCGCCGCGGAGAAAACCCCGACCAACGCATTGCATTTCCCAACTTTGCGCCGGCTTTTTCCAAAAGCCTATCTCATCAGCATCGTGCGCGACGGCCGCGACGTCGTGTCGTCGCTTCTGCAGATGAACTGGCGCGACGACCGCACGGGCGGGCGCCTTGCGGTCACCATCGACCCCCACGCCGCCGCCAATCTATGGACGGCGAGCGTCGCCAATGACAACCACATGAACGGCGACGAACGGTTTTATTCGCTGCGCTATGAAGATCTCGTGCGCAACCCGGCGGCGGAAATTACGAAGCTTTTCGCTTTTCTCGGCGAGCCGACGCCGAACCTCGCCCTTTTTCACGATCGCGCTTTCGATGCGCTAGAAGGCGAAAACGAGGCGAGCGCGGCGCGCGTCGCAGAACCTATCGACACCACCGCCATCGGCCGCTGGCGCAAGGATCTCGCGCCGGGCCAGGTGGCGAGCGTGACAGCAGCGGCGGGCCCATGGCTCGAACGCTATGGCTATGTCTGAGCCGCCGGAACATTCCGGCGCGCCCATATCTTCGCAGCGCCCCGGACAGGGGCTCGTGTTTGCGGGCGGCTGTCCGCGCAGCGGTCTGACGCTGTTGCGTAAAATGCTGGCGCGCCACCCGGCGATCCTCGCCGGACCTGACACCGGCGCCGCGCCCGCCGTTGCGTTTCAGTGGCGCAATTACGCGCAATCGCTCGGCGGCCTCCACGAAAACTACTTCGACCTGAAGCCGGACTATGTCGCAGAGACCATGGGCCGCTTTCTCGAAAACATTCTGCGTGCAGAAAATGAAACGCGGATCATCGTCGAGAAAACCAGCCTCAATGTCGCCGCCTTCGACGCGCTGTCCGTAATCCTCCCCGCCGCGAAGTTCATTCATGTGGTGAGGGACGGGCGAGACGTGACGGCCTCGCTGCTCGAGAGAAGCTGGCGCGACCCGACAACCGGCCGCCCCTTCCCGCATGTCAGCGACCGTATGGCGGCGATCGCGTACTGGTCGGGGCTTGCGGGCGCCGGCCTCGCCGCCGAAAAAAAGCTGAGCCCCAAGGGCCGCATCCTGCGCCTGCGCTATGAAGACCTCGCCGGCCGGCCTGAAAGCGCCATGAAGGCGGTGTGCGAATTTCTGGGTGTCGGCTGGCCGCCTGCGGACGGTTTCGGGCCGCCGCTCGCCAATGACGATTATCTCGGCCTTGAGCGCGACAGCCTGCCCCTGATGCTGGCGCCGGTGACCGCGACCCGCATCGGCCGCCATCGCCGCGTCATGCAGGCGGAGGTCATCCGCCAGATCGAAGAAGCCGGCGGGCCGATGCTGACGGAGCTGGGGTATCTCTAGAATTTTCGGAAATGGTACCGCCTCCCCGGTTCGAACGGGGGACCTCTAGATCCACAATCTAGCGCTCTAACCGACTGAGCTAAGGCGGCCCGGGTTCTCTGGCGCATCAGTGAGGCGAAAACCGCCGAACGGCGTTCACATCACGCGCTGAGAGGCGCGGAACCTACGCGCGGGCGGGCGGCATTTCAAGCGGGCCCCATAGGGTTTTTGGCGGTTTTCAGGGCGGTTTTTCGCCCCGGCGGCGCCGGCCTCAGGAGCCCGAATTCAGAAGCGCGATCTCTTTTTTGAGCTGCGCGATGCGGGTGGCGTCCGAGGGGTGGGTCGACAGGAATTCCGGCGGGGCCCCGTTCTTTTGCGCCGCCATTTTTTCCCAGAATTTCACCGCCTCATTGGGGTCGTAACCGGCGCGCGCCATGTAGCGGACGCCGAACTTGTCGGCTTCGAGCTCGTGCTTGCGCGAGAACGGCAACAGCACGCCGTACTGCGCCCCCAGACCCAGCGCCTGGATCGCCGACGAGCCGACCTGGCTGCTTCCCGCCGCGGCCGCGCCGACACCGAGCGCGGTCTGCGCCGCAGCGGTCTGGCTGTAGCGCTCGCCGGAATGGTTGAAATTCACATGCGCAACTTCGTGGCCCATGACCGCAGCGATCTGGGCGTCATTGGCCATGAGGTCGAGAATGCCGGTGTAAATGCCGATCTTGCCGCCGGGAAGCGCGAAGGCGTTGATCTGGTCCGACTTGAAGACCTTCACTTCCCATTCCGCCGGATTGCCGCCGGCGGCGCGAATGATCTTCGGCGCGACCCGGTTCACCCGATTCACATATTTCGGATCGTTGGTCGTCGGCTCCTGTTTTTTGAGATCCGTCCAAGCGGAGCTCGCAAGCTGGGCCATCTGATCCTGGCTGACGAAAAGTAGCTGGTTGCGCCCGAGGGTTTCGTTATAGGCGCAGGCCGCCAAGGTCATCACGCCCGCCGCAGCCAGGCCAATCTTCATCAAGGATTTCATGAATTGTCTCCCTAAGCCCCAATTGACGCGCAGCATAGGACATCGCCGCCCTGCCCTCAATGCGTAGGAGGACGCCAAGGTCCAACCCCATAACCCGAAATCAGGGCTCGAGTTCGCAATCCCAATAGAGGAAATCCTGCCAGCTTTCATGGAGATAGTGCGGCGGGAAGGCGCGGCCGCGTTCATTAAGCTCGAACATGGTGGGCCGTTTCGGCGCGCGGGCCGGGAACATTTTCGCCTCGCGCGGCGTGCGCCCGCCCTTCTTGATGTTGCAGGCGGAGCAGGCGGCGACAATGTTCTCCCAAGTGGTGCGGCCCCCTTGCGAGCGCGGCGTCACATGATCGAAGGTCAGATGATCGCGCGCCGTCGAGCCGCAATATTGGCACACGAAACTGTCGCGCAGGAAGACGTTGAACCGCGTGAAGGCCGGCGCGCGCGAATGGCTGACATAGCTTTTCAGCGACACGACCGACGGCAGGCGCATTTCGAAATTCGCGCTTCTGACTTTGGTGTCGTACTGCGCGACCACATCGACGCGGTCGAGGAACACGGCTTTCAGCGTGTCTTGCCACGACCATAAAGAAAGCGGGAAATAGGAAAGAGGCCGGAAGTCCGCATTCAGAACCAGCGCCGGACAACCGTCAGGAGACCGCACCGCAAGGCTCATGACCACCTCCCCATTGCGAAGGCCCTTGCAAACCGAAGATGCTCACTCGAACGCTTGAAAACGGGTACTCCCTGCTGCAGGCGTCAGTTTAGCCGGTTCCAATACTCACTGCCTATATATGATTCTGCATGACAGAAGTTTGAAGATTATCGGGATATTTTCGCAACAGTCTGAAAAATCGCTTAAATCGGCTGCCGGCCGCGCAGATGGGCGTAATAAGTCCAGAGAATATGCGCCGCAACGCCGCGATAGGGACGCCATTTCGCCGCGCGAGAATCGAGAAATTTCATGTCCGGTTCCGGGCCTCTGAGCCTTGCGGCGCGATAGGCGCCGAGCAGCGCCACGTCGCCCGGCGGCCAGATATCGACCCTGCCTTCGCAAAACAAAAGATAGATCGCCGCCGTCCACGGGCCCACGCCCTTGATCTTTTGCAACGCAACAGATGCGTCCGCATCGCTTAATGCGCTGAGCTTTTCTTCGTCGAGTTCGCCCGACGTCCAGTGTTCCGCAAGCGCCGCGACGTAACGCGCTTTCGGACCGGAGAGACCGAAGCTTTTGAGGCCTTCTTCGCCATGACGCAGCGCGTGTTCGGGATCGGCGCAGTCCATGCCCGCCTGACAGCGCGCCCAGATCGCCTGCGCGCTCGGCACGGAGACCTGTTGCTCAACGATGATGCGGAAGAGCGCCTCGAAGCCGCCGGGTCGGCGGCGGATATGTGGACGTTCAATGGCGTCGAGCGCGCGGGCGAGCGCCGCATCTTTTTTCGCAAGCGCCGCGCAAGCTTCAGACGTATCGCCGAAAACGTCGAGGCGGTTCCTCATTCGCCGGCGGCGCCTTCGGCCTTCCACACAACGACATATCCGCCGGCCTCTTCAGACAGCTTTTCGATGACATCGAAGCGTCTTTTGAAATACTCAACAGTCAAATTCTCAAATGCGCCATCCGATACTGGATTGCGCGTTTGTTCTGAATCGAACGGACCGAAGATGCTGACCTTGTCGATCTCATCGAGATAGGCGCGCGCCCAGAGATAGCGGTCGTCCATTTCAAAATGATAGGCGAGATAATTGTATTTCTGTTCGAGCGCGCCATCAGCATGAATTTCTTCGCAGAGATGCTCGATGCGAACCGGCGTCAGTCGATCATCATCGTCATATTTCATTTCAGGCTGATAAACGCCTGTCATGCCGGCCTCAGTACTTGCACTCTTCAAACAATTTCTTCGCATCGCCGCCGAGATCGTTGAGGAAATGATCCGCCGTATATTCGCCCATGGTGACGCCGCTTTTGGCGATCTTGACGAGCGGGTCGAGATAGGTCGTCTCATCCTCTTTCAGATTGCCCATGCGCGCGCGCTTTTTGAGGCCCTCGCGAGAGATTTCCAAAACTTCAAGCGCCACATCCTGCACCGTGCGGCTCGCGACTTTCGCCTGCAACCCGAATCTTGCTGCGTCATCGCGCAGGGCTTCACGCTCCGCTTCGCTCCAGCCTTTCGCGACATCCCAGGCGGCGGCGAGAGCGTCATCATCGTAAAGCAGGCCGACCCAGAAAGCCGGCAGCGCGCAGATTCGCGCCCAGGGCCCTGAATCCGCGCCGCGCATTTCAAGAAAAGTTTTGAGCCGCACTTCGGGAAAGGCGGTCGAGAGATGATCCTCCCAGTCTTCCATGGTGGGCCGCTCGCCCGGCAGCGCCGGGAGCTTGCCCGCAAGGAAGTCGCGAAACGATTGCCCCGCCGCGTCGATGAATTTGTTGTTCCGGCGCACGAAATACATCGGGACATCGAGCATATAGTCGCGATAGCGCTCGAACCCAAAACCGTCTTCGAAGACGAAACTCAACAGCCCCGTGCGGTCGGGATCGGTGTCGGTCCAGATATGCGCGCGCCACGACGCATAACCCGACGGCTTTCCTTCTTTCAGACCGGAATTGGCGAAGAGCGCCGTCGCGATGGGCTGCAGCGCCAGCGACGTCTTGAACTTCATCGCCATATCCGCTTCCGACGCGAAGTCGAGATTGACCTGAACGGTGCAGGTCCGGTGCATCATGTCGAGACCGAGATCGCCGACCTTCGGCATGTAGTCGCGCATGATCTTGTAGCGCGCCTTGGGCATGTGCGGAATTTCCGCGCGCGTCCAGGTGGGCGTAAATCCCATGCCGAGAAACGCAACGCCCAGGGGATCGCAGACGGCTTTCACTGCATCGAGATGACGATGCACCTCGTCGCAAGTCTGGTGAATATTCTCGAGCGGCGCGCCGGAAAGTTCGAACTGCCCGCCGGGTTCGAGGCTGACGCTCGCGCCTTCGCCTTTAAGGCCGATAGGATTGCCGCTTTCGCGAATAATGTCCCAGCCGGTTTCTTGGGCCAGCTTTTCAAGGATCGCGCGAATCCCAGCCTCGCCTTCGTAAGGCACCGGCTTCAGCGAGGTGCGGCAGAACACGAATTTCTCGTGCTCGGTGCCGATGCGCCACTGGTCTTTGGGCTTGCAGCCGCTGGCGAGATGCGCCGTCAACTGGTCTAGCGATTCGACAAGCGGCGACTGGCCGGTCTGTTCATTGGCGGTGGTCACATATTTCTCCGGCCTGACTTTGCCGCGCATCCGGCGCGCCGTTTTTCCGCTCTATAACGCCAGACCCGAAACGCCAAGCCTAAAGGCCATCACGCTGTTGTGCGGTTAAGATTTGCGCCAGTCGCCGAGCGCCGCCTGCCACAGGACAAGGGCGGCGATGGCCGCAGTATCGGCGCGCAAAATGCGGGGGCCCAGCGTCGCCGCGGTCACAAACGGCTTCGCTCTCAGTTCGCTGCGTTCCTTGACCGAAAAGCCGCCCTCAGGGCCGGTGAGAACCGCCCATCCTTCAGAATTGCTATTCGCGCTCTTTAGCGCCTCTAACACCGGCAAAGCGCGGCCCTCGCGCCCGCCCCATTCCTCATTTTCATCGTCGCCCGCCTCGTCGCAGAAGAGAAGGCGCCGGCCTTGCGGCCATTCATCGAGCAGCTTCGCGAATCTGATTGGTTCGCCTACGGAGGTAATGGTGAGGCGCCCGCATTGTTCCGCCGCTTCCGTCGCAATCGCCTGCAGGCGTTCTATGTTGAGCTTCGGCGCGACCGTGCGTTCGGTGATGACGGGCTGAAGCCTTGCGGCGCCAACCTCCACCGCTTTTTGCACGATGACCTCGAGCGGCCCGCGTTTCACCGGCGCGAAGCAGAGCGTCAGATCGGGCTCGGCTTCCTGTTCGCGGGTTCTCTCGCCCACCTGTGCAGCGCCCATCTTCTTTTTCAGCTCCACGATCTTCGCCGCGAACTCGCCATCCTTTCCGTTGAAGAGACGCAGCTCGTCGCCTTCCGCCCGGCGCAGGACGTTCTTCAAATAATGCGCCTGCTCCGCTGAAAGCGGCGCGGGAAGCCCCGAATGCAAGGGGCCGTCAATATAAAGGCGCGGGATCATGGAACTCTTTGACCGCCGCCGCGTCTGAGCGTCAAGGACGCCGCCTAGACAATTCGTCATTTTGCGAACCGACCGGAGGCGCGCTACATCATCGCCATGTCCAGCCCCGCCCCTATCGCCACCCCTGACGCCGTTCCCGGCAACTGGGTGAACAGCGCCCCCGGTTTCGCGCAGCCCTATTTGCGCCTGATGCGCGCCGACCGGCCGGTGGGGACGTGGCTGCTTCTTATTCCCTGTTTCTGGGGTCTCGCCCTGGCGGCGGCGAGCGGGTTCGCCGGCCTTCATCTCCTTTATTAC